>JAPKCI010000027.1 GCA_028823035.1 Rubripirellula sp. | reverse complement strand
CCCCGACTAACTGGGTGAACCGGGGCCCAGTTCAGGCCGCCGCGCGGGAACTCGCCCACAAAACTCCAGTATGTTGTGACTGTTAGCACGGATGACTTCCACAGCGCAATTGCAAAAGGTGTTCCCGGGGAACGCGACTTCAAGAACGGTCGAAAGATGTTCGGAGCAGGAAGCTGTTACGCTTGCCATCGTTTTCAGGGTGAAGGTGGAGCCGTCGGTCCCGACCTGACATCGTCAGGCGGTAAATTCAGTGCCGTGGACTTACTGGAAACCGTGGTGGATCCCAGCAAAGTGATTAGTGACCAATACAGCGCCAGTCAGTTCTTGCTGGACGATGGAACGCTACTTGTCGGTAGCGTCATGAATCTGAAAGAGAATGAGTACTGGGTGAACAGCGACATGATGAAACCGAGCACGATCACCAAAGTAAAAGTGGACAGCATCGAGGCGATTCGACCATCACAGGTATCCATGATGCCCACAGGTCTGCTCAACACGATGAGCGACAAGGACGTTCTTGACCTGCTTGCGTACCTGATCTCGGCCGGGAATCCCGACCATCCTCTGTTCAAGAACTGATAAGATCAGACAGACAAGAACAGAGTTCCCCAAAGCACGTGTACCCCATCAAATTCAGAGTCATGATTTTTCAACCGCAGCTGAAAGGTTTCGTTTCGATTCAGTCCACACTGATGCGATGGGCTACCCTTTGTCTCTTATTGGCGTGTTCCCCATCGACAGGGAATTTCGCCAGTGCGGGATCGCCCAACATTGTCATTCTGTTTGCGGATGATCTTGGATACGGAGAACTTGGTTGTCAGGGGAACGCTGAAATCCCGACACCTCACATTGACTCGATCGCTGCAAACGGAGTGCGTTTTACAGCGGGTTATGTCACGGGGCCCAACTGCAGTCCGTCACGTGCCGGCATGTTGACCGGACGCATCCCGACACGCTTTGGCTACGAATTCAACCCGACGGGCGCCCGCAATGAAGAACCTGGGTTTGGATTACCGCCCGAGCAAATCACGATTGCTGAAACATTACATGATGCCGGCTACACCACAGGCTTGATCGGCAAGTGGCACCAAGGTGGCCAAGCCAAGTATCACCCGTTCCGTCATGGTTTTGATGAATTTTTTGGCTTCACGCACGAAGGCCATTACTTTGTTCCTCCCCCGTACAAAGGTGTCACGACAATGCTGCGTCGTAAGACGCTACCCGGAGGCAGTAAAGGTCGTTGGGTCGGCGACAAGGGGCTGATTTACAGCACGCACATGGGAAGTAACGAACCCGACTACGATGCCAACAATCCGATTGTCAGGGGTGGGCAACCAGTGGTTGAAAGTGAATATCTGACAGACGCTTTGACACGGGAAGCTGTCGATTTCATTGGCCGTCATGATGACAAGCCTTTTCTTCTCTATTTGGCCTACAACGCTGTCCACAGCCCACTGCAAGGTGCAGATGCTTACATGAAAAAGTTTACACACATCGATGACGTGCATCGTCGAATATTCGCCGCCATGCTGGCCAACATGGATGACAGTGTGGGCGAGGTTCTTGCACAGCTGCGCAAGTCAGGACTCGAGGATAACACGCTGATCTTTTTCCTGAGTGATAATGGCGGTCCGACACGGGAACTGACATCCTCAAACCTTCCACTGCGAGGATCCAAAGGACAGATGTATGAAGGGGCAATTCGGATTCCTTTCATGGTTCAGTGGAAGGGTAAATTGCCAGCGGGAAAAATCTATCAAAAGCCTGTCAGCTCGATGGACATCTTTGCGACCGCGGCAGCCATCGCGGCCGCTAAGGCTCCGGAGAAACTGGAAGGCGTGAACCTGATTCCCTACCTGACCGGCCAGGACGACAGTCGCCCCCATGAAACCCTTTTCTGGCGTCAGGGTGGCAAGACTGCCATGCGACACGGCGATTGGAAACTTGTCCGCATGGGCGGCAAAGCGCGTACGGGAAAGGCAGGTTGGGAACTGTACGATCTGTCAAACGACCTCGCTGAAACGAACAACCTGGCAAAGGATCATCCAGATCTTCTTCAACAACTGATCGAGCGGTGGCAGAAAATGAACAGCGAAATGAGTGAACCGCTGTTCTAGCCGTGAGGCAAGGACAGTTTCCATCCGTCTATCCGACATGGTCGCAGGCGAGCTTGTTATCTTGAGCACCACTCAGCAAACAGCTTCATTCGCAAAAAGGCGAAAACAATGGCGGGACTGCCAGTCAGAATGCTCACATCAATCTTGTTGGCTGTGATGCTGCCTTCCATCCCAATCAGTGCCACATGGTACGGTGTAAATGTGGAACCGGGCGCCGACATCATGATGATGGACCTGCGTTGGCCGTAGTGGGCCGAGTCGACGTATTCAGCCAATTAGAATATCGGCAGCCTGCCTTCCGGGGTCACGGCGTATGGTGGCTTCGCCGGATCAGTTGCAACGATTGGCAAAGATCACCGCCCAATTGGAACTTGGGAATTGCCGACGAATCACATTCAATATTCAATCTGCTTGAAGAATCACACGATTGACCGTTCATGTTTGTCATACAAACATAGTCTTACCAAGAGGCATTTCAGAACGTTGTCGATGGATCCAACGGACATTCCCATCTCGACGCAGTGTTGATACCAGCGTCACTCAAGATCCGAGGGAAACAGAGGACCATTTTCCAGACGTTTCAGCAAATTATCGAACTCTTGCGACAAATCTTCATCACTACGCTTCAGAATTGTCGGGTTGTTCCAGACAGCAAGATTGGAAATGTCCACGAAAGCTCCTGGCATCACGCCAGGACCAATTCTTTCGTAATAGCACTCCAATCGCGATTCTATGACTTGCTCCGCTTCGCTATGCGATTGATTCCATTTGCGCGTGTAATAATCAAGCAATGCTTCGTAGAGTCTTGGTTCACCACCAAAGCTCAAGAAATGTCGGTGTAGCTTTTTCCAGCCTGGATCCATATTTTTTTTTCCACTCGGCATCTGAACTGTTGCTGGCTGATCCCTCATCATGTCCATCTGCGTCCCATCCAGCATGCGTCCATTAAAAACATAAACCATGTTGCGCCGTGGCGGATCACCGAACATTTGAAAATTCTGCGCAAGCATCGTGGCCCAACCTAGCCGCAAAACCTCCGGTGAAATCTTCCGATGCCACATCTTGCCCTGCAACGCATTCAGCCCCGCGCAGTTCCAAAACACTACGTAAAAAATCAATACAAGCGGGACGCCATCAGTCACAACTCGTTTTACCCAAAACAAGAACCTGCGGGATCCTTGTTTTTCTGCGCGCACTTGTTCATTCGTCAGGCACGACTCTGGCCTTTTCAGCCTGCCGAAGTAGTTCCAAAAAATCGATGGTACGAACGGCAACCATGCGATCACGCAAACGATCCCAAATTTTCCGACGTCCAATGACAGGTCGATGCCAACATGAAAACACAAGAAAAACGCTACGACACCGAGTCGAATCCGTTCTGTCCAGAACGGCAGAAACAACAGCAGCGGAACCAGCAGTTCAACCACTGGTGTGACACGCGTTATGCCTTCCACTAACATTGGGTAATTCAGGATCCATTGCCCCAATGGCCGCGAATAGGCATCAAGCCTTAACACGTATTCAATCGCCGTACCATCGAACCAGGTCTCGGTCAATTTCGCAAATCCAGAGGTCCAGTACATGATACAAATCTGCAGTATCAGGCACGCGGTCCCAACCGAGCAGATGTCATCAGGTGACCCAATACCGTCCTCACTGCCAACTCGCCTCCTTCTACCGAGCCAACTATCCACCGACCATGTGCGACCAAGCGGAATGAACATCGACCAGAAAAGCAGTACCCGCAGCAGTGTGTCTGCGCTGTACAGAACCAGCGGGTTTCTCACATGCACCGAGACGACGAGTATCCAACAAACAAAAGCAGCGACTCTGGAAAACCATCCAATACCGAGCAAAACTGCAACCAGTGCAAGGGCGATGAAGATGGATTTTTGGAAGACGACCGTGTCCGACAGGTAATTCAATGAAAAACTGTCGGGAGAAACCTGCTTCGCCAAAGTGGCATTGAGGAACCCCAGCTCGGAATAAAACTCTTCGGCATGTTGAAGTAGATCGACCGCAACGTAGAAAACCAGGCATGACAATGCGATGCGAAAAATCGCCAGAGAGCGAACGTCGCAGCCAAAAACTCTCTCGATGCGTGTTTTCATGCCTGGGCTGGTATGCGAGTCGGTACGAACCACGAAGTCCCCACTCAAGGGACTCACTACACGATATTGGATCGGACGTTCGCCAACAGTGTTTCGCAATCCATTGGTCAATTTCCCCGAACCCCTACAAGACCATACCATTTCATTACGGGTAACTCTTCACAACCGACGTTCTTTGTTGACTACTCAGATCGCGTCGCGGCATGATCGGGTCTGTGATGGACTGAATCCGCAGTACGACCGAGTCGAATCCGCTAACCGGACCTGACCTGCACCAATACGTTTCCAGGGTGAGTCGGCAATTCCAAGACACTTGGGCATCACAAAACTTTCCTGACCACTTTTCTTCTCAAACTTTTTTTGTGCCAGACACGAAACGGTTGGCCTGCCCTGTGGATAGTATCATTTTCCAAATCAGCAGTCGTTTCCGCTTAATCACATCTCCAAAACTCTGCTATCGCGAAGCGGAATTGCGGAAACGAAGTGCCACCGGTATGGATAACGAAAAACGCAATAAGCCGTCGGCCCGTAGCATCTTGTAGAACCCTCGAATATCCCATGCCAAACGGAGGGAAGGTTTCAGGTATCTCCGTTTGCCCGCAAAGCAACGCGACCAAATTGATCGCCCATGGGATAAACTCGTGGATTCCTACGGGTCAAGCGAACGAACAACTGCGAATTTGCTTAACTCCAGATCAATCCCAATTGTGAAGAACAGCTGATGTCTTACCTTGGCACGTCCTACATTGCCTATGCTTGTGTCGCATGGTTCACTTTCTTTCACACGTTCTCAAGTACAGCGGAGCTACCAGGAGCACTGCTCGATCTGTCTCTCTGGAAGCTCACTCTGCCAGTGGACACGGCGAGGAAGGGACGGCCAGACGAAATTCGGCAACCTGAGCTGGCCAGCTTCGTAGACGACAATCACTTTTACGCTGACACTGCCAAGGGCGGCGGCGTGTTTCGAGCCTACGTTGAGGGCATTCCAACCAAGGGCTCGACCTATCCGCGATCTGAATTGCGGGAGATGACTGCCGATCCGGACATCCGAGCTCAATGGAGTACAGAATACCCGGATCTGCATACGATGATCTTGCAACTGGCTGTTACTGCGACGCCAAGTGCCAAGCCACACGTAGTATGCGCCCAAATCCACAATGCAGAACAGGATGTACTGATGGTGCGATTGGAAGGAAAAAAATTATTCATAGAGAGGAAACCGCTGGACGATATTTTTCTGACACGTCGTTATGAACTCGGAACTTTCATCAAGATCAAGATTCAAGCCGGAAATAAAAGAATCAAGCTGTGGATTGATAATCAACTCGCCATGAACTGGCCGGTAGTTGCGGAAGGCTGCTACTTCAAAGCCGGTTGCTACACTCAATCAAATCCCTCACGCGGTGACCGTAAGGGAGCCTATGGTGAAGTCGTCATCTCCTCATTAAAACTCGACTGATCATTGAGTTGAGTACCTGAACGCACAAGAGGTTCAGTTCAGGGAAAGCTGATTCAGTCAGTTGCAGTTCAAGAGCCCAAACTGACGGTACCTGCAGCGAGCTTCATTCTTGCGGATGAACATCTTTTCCTTGCTGCTGCTTACTCTGAAACTCCTCAACTTTCCGCTGTGTCTCTTCATGGATGTTATCGATCCCAAACGGCACAATTCCCAAGCTCTGGTCAGGAAAAATCGCAATGAGAACCACAGCAATGCTGAGGACAAAGACAATTCAAAACGGGACAGGATGGACTGCTCGGTGAATGCATCCACGGCCGCTACGAATGACTGCCATCGCCTCTGAGATTGTCGACGCTGCATCATTCCCAGGAATCTTATCTCTTTGTAAAAACCGCCGTTCGAACCGGCACCCTGAGATGCTTTCCGACGATTCTCACGGAAACTCGCGGACACGGATCTGTTTGAAGTAAAACACGCTACCCAGGTCGTGTGCCTGAATTGCCAGCGCACCACTGTTTAAATCGATCAAGCGTTTAGCCCGAACTGGCTCTCGTACGGGATTCTCCGGTTCCGTGTAATCGACCACACTTTTGCTGTCAATGAAAACCTGAATCCGCCTTCCCTGTTCTCGCAAGCGAACGTCAAACCACTTGGTTTCATCAACTGGTGATTCAGCGATATTCTCAATGTCGTAGAGACTTCCTATTTTCCGCCTTCTTTTTTTCGAACTGTTGAGTTGGACTTCGTAGCCCTTGTTCAGATATTTGCCTTCAGGTAACTCACGGTTCGCATGAAAACAATCCCGAAGTTGGAATCCGGTTCACTTCGAACAATGGCAACCAATTCCAAATTTTGGATGCGACGTCGCGTTCAGTGTCACCAACAAAAAAGAGGTGAGTACCTTCGTCGCATCACAACTGCCCGCCGACGGCAATGTAGTGTATCCCGTTGGCAGAATGCCAAAGCCTGCGCATTCATCAGTCGACAACAAATTTTTCCCAGCGAAAGTGCTACTCCTTGGGCCTTAACCACTTGGGCCTTAACCACTTGGGTGCGATTTGATCAGGTTCGTCGGCTGTTGTCAGCCAGTGCAGTAGTCGGTCCTTCATTTCGTAAACTTGCTCGCGATGCCCTGCGTCATTGGCCAGATTGGTCATCTCGCCTGGGTCCGTTTGCAAGTCGTAGAGTTCTGAAAAGCCTTCTGGATAATAGATGTACTTCCATT
Source organism: Rubripirellula sp. (assembly GCA_028823035.1). Lineage (GTDB taxonomy): Bacteria > Planctomycetota > Planctomycetia > Pirellulales > Pirellulaceae > Rubripirellula. The sequence continues at coordinate 38,114 of JAPKCI010000027.1, read as the reverse complement.
GCCGAGTGCGCACCATTTTGGCATCGGGATGACGAATATCGCGAATGCCTTCGCCTTTGATGAACTCGAACGTTTCTTTATTTCCCGTGATCACTTCCGGGATAATGTTTTCGCTGAAGACGGCCTCACGGGGTTTGTAGTCGCCACCATCCTTGGTAATCAGACCGACGAGACTTCGGCCTTGGTTTTTGTATGGCTCGGGAAGACCAGATAATTCAAAAAGTGTTGGCAGCAAGTCGACTGATTCGACAAGTTCATTATAGGTCGCCGCCCGAACACGCTTTGGATAGCGAATGATGAAGGGCACTCGCACCGACGAATCAAAGAAACAGTTCTTGCCCATCAATCCATGCTCCAGCATTTGGTCACCGTGATCGGAACTGAAGACAACAATTGTGTTGTCCGCGATACCTGCGCTGTCGAGTTCATCCAGAATCAATCCGACTTCACGGTCGATATGACTAATCGCGCCGTAATAACTGCGGTACATCCACTGCAGTCGTTCACGGTCGGTGTCGTACGATGGTCGAAAACGCAGAATCAATCTCCGTAATGGAGTCGGCAGTCGGCCAATCTGCTCCAGCGTCATCGGCTCAGGTAGCGGGATGTCGACGTCGTCATACATCGCATCAAATGGCTGCGGTACCTCAAATGGAGAGTGCGGCTTCCAATACGAACTGAACAGAAAGAACGGCTGGTCGCCGTTTGAGAGTTTACGAATATAATGCCGTGTCCGCTCACCGGTCCACGTGGTCTCGGTATACTTTTCGTCAATTGCTTGTCGGAACGGATTCTTGCCAGGTCGAATGTCCTTGGCAGTTGCCCGATAACGAATCTCGAACTGTGGATCGTGGCTTTCCCGCCAAGCGACATAGTCAGAAAATCGATCGAGCTGCGGAACCGCATCGTGAAGTTCGACAAACTCGAATCCCGTCCGTTTCGCCTCCGCCATCGTGGGTGGGTGATAGTGAAGCTTCCCGACTGATGCGGTCGCGTAACCAGCATCATGCAGACGTCGTTGCATCAACACTTCGCTTCGGTCCAAAGGCGTATAGTTAACTCGGTTTCGATGCGAATGTGGGTACCGCCCCGTAAAGAAACTCGCTCGCGAGGGTACACAAACAGGCGCCTGCACAAAGAAGTGCGTGAAATTGGCGCCCTCGGACGCCAGTCGATCAAGATTCGGCGTCTTGATCCGTTCGTTACCGTTCACGCCAAGACAATCCCAGCGGTGCTGATCGGTCATGATGAATAGAATGTTCGGCTTTGCTGAGACGTTGTTGGCCAAGCAAAAAGTGAACAAGACAAGCGTAATGTTTATCAACCGTTTCATGATGCGATATTCCGATGCCACTTATCACAGGACGGGCCGGAAATTCTTGCTGTGAGAAATGAACCGCTTAAGTATGTTGAGCGGTTCTGTCTACCGAGGTGATTCCGGCATTCGCTTTTGCAATCTGAAATACTGCCCTGCGATTAATCACCCATTCAGATCTTAACGCACGGAGCGATAAAAAAGGGCCGCGTTTAAAAAGGTCAGGAACCTTTTCCCATTCGCTCCATTCGGGATTGCTACAGCACAATCAAATCGGAAGATGGAATAATGTTGTCAATGCGATGTAGGATTGAAGATCAAATGTGACGACGACTCACATCGACTGAAAAAGCCACGTGAAAACTATATCTTATGACACTCGAGTACTTCGGCCGCGAGTTGCTCGTCTTGTCTTTTATTGGGCCTTGGTGCAATTGCATTTGTCATAGTTTCTTGTGTAACGCCGCTATCCGTTGAGGCTACTGAAGTTGCACTTTTTCAGGCTAATATCGTGCTGATTCTTTGTGTTGATCTCAGCGATGCAAATGTGGGATTCAATGGTGCTGAGGATATCGCAACGCCTACGGTTGACGCTCTGACAAGCATGGCAGTATCAGCGGAAAAGGCGGAACAGGCTGCGGCAGCAGTCCAAGCCGACACACGACCGGCCGCGGTTGGAAAAACCGGAACAGCAAAACGGCTGATTTCTGAACCGGGTGATCTTCCCAAGCTCAGGGATTTCATTGGGTTTTCGAAAACGACCGCGACAGGAGCCCTTGTGAAAAAGGCGACCCCAAAACCCAGCAAGCGGCCCAATAAAACATAAGGGCAACTTCAAAGCGTTAGCCCAACGTCCTCCTGACCGCCGCTGACAACCAGGGTTGGAACGGACAGTCGACTGTTACCGGACCCGAGGTGGGATCAAGCCAACAGAAATCCAGCGAAGACCCGCGATCCACCCTGGCAACCCCCAACCGAAACAGCACTGCAATCGGAATTTGGCAATGTGAAGCGAACTAAAAACCGTCCGAATGGGAACTTAGCATGACCCGGCAACTGCGGAGACCAGCGATTTCGATCATACTAAAAGCAGCACGGTCAATCGGGAGGGCGATTTAACGAGCAGCCAAATTGAGCCCCGAAGTGTGCAAGATGCCACGAAACACATGGCTGATTTTCTAGCAATGGCTGACGTTCGCCAACGCGACGCACACGATCAGCCAGACAGCGAAGGCGTACCCTGCCCCACACCACGCGATTACAGGCAACAGCCCGCTTGAAGCTCTTGCATCAAGTGGACGGAAAACAACGATGTGGAGCCGCATGAGCCCTTTGATTAAGTCATTGATCAGACTTGTTTACATTTTTGCCAGCGGAACAACACTCGTCAGTGCGAGTGACGTGGATTTCAATCGGGACGTTCGACCTATCCTGTCGGACAAGTGCTTTCATTGCCACGGCCCGGATGTTGAAAATCAGGACTCGGAGTTTCGACTCGATTCGGCTGAGCATGCATTAGCTGATCTCGGTGGCTACGCGGCCATTGTCGCCAATGAACCGGAGCAAAGCGAGCTGGTCCTCCGGATTGAGAGTGACGACCCCGACAAGGTCATGCCGCCGCCGCACGCTCCGCGTCATCTGTCGCAGAAGGAAAAATCGATCCTACAAAACTGGATCACCCAAGGCGCAAATTACGATCAACACTGGGCCTTCAAGTTACCAGTCAAGAGTAAGGCACCCGCTGGCACGAATGCCATTGATCATTTTGTTGGGAAACGACTCGACGACACGGGGCTCAGTCCCTCGACCCGCGCCGAAAAGCGACAACTCATCCGTAGAGTAACCCTCGATCTCACGGGACTGCCGCCGACACCCGCAGAGGTACAGGCATTTGTTTCTGACGCTAGTGTTACCGCGTACGAAAATGTTGTCGATCGATTACTGAGATCCCCGGCGTATGGCGAACGGATGGCTCAGGTTTGGTTGGACGCCAGTCGATACGCTGATTCTGCGGGATATCAAAACGACTTCAAAAGATCGCAGTGGCCGTGGCGAGATTGGGTCATCGACGCCTACAACCGCAACATGCCTTACGACCAATTCAGTATCGAGCAGCTTGCGGGCGATTTGCTGCCCGATGCGACTGACAGCACGCGTCTGGCCACAGCCTTCAGTCGCAACCACCGCATCAATAACGAAGGTGGAATCATTCCAGCAGAGTTTCTGGTGGAATACGTGGCCGATCGCGTCGAAACAACTTCCACGATCTGGCTCGGCCTGACCACCGGATGCGCGCGGTGTCATGATCACAAGTACGACCCGATCACCATGGATGACTTCTATCGGTTTTTTGCCTTTTTTCACAACGTCCCCGAAAACGGAAAAGACGGTGCGATAGCTCCAGCACCGAATATGAATGTCTATACCGGTGGAACAAAAGATCAGCACCAGAAACTGGCGGAAGATGTAGCGCGTCTGCAACAGGACGAAAAAGAATACGCAAAAAAACATCAGGCAACATTTGCCGCCTGGATTTCAAAGCAACAAAAACGTCTTGGGGGAGAGACCAGCGTCAACAGTTTCGTTGCTCACATTCCGTTCGACTTCCCGAAAAGCAAGGTGCTTTCGAATCTCGAGAGTCGTGCGATGCCGGGGCGAATACAGGGACGCGAGAACCACGTGAAGATCGATCCCGCTGGCAAGTTTGGCCAAGCTGTTGCGTTTAGAGACGCAGGACACGTCCGACTGGGAAAACTTTTTGGTACAGAAGGCTACGATCCCAAAACGCCGGCCAGTTGGTCGTTCTTCATCAAGCCGCAGAAAGGAGCGATCGGTGCAGTACTTTCCAGCCAGACAACCGATGCGAGAAAAACCGGGTATCTGCTTTCTCTCGTGAAGGCAAGCGGCAAAGGTCAACTTGCGATTGCTTTCCAACTCGTGGCCGATGAACAAAATGGAAAACGACTCGAAGTGCAAACACCTGGTTTGATAACCGAGAATGCTAGCGAATTCACTCACGTCGCTGTCACTTACGATGGGTCTCTTTCCGCAGATGGCATCGCAATCTACATCAACGGCGAACGTACAAACATTGTTACCGCGGCAGATGATCTGCCCTCAGAGAGCTTTCGGTTGCAGCAAGATCACCTGATAGGCTCGGGACTGAGCTTCGCAGTGATCGACGAGCTGTACATTCACTCAATTTGTCTGGCTGCGGAACAGGTACAGTCTCTTTCCCAGCATGATTCCGCTTCGCAATTGCTCATGCGATCGAAACTAAGTAACACGCAAAAGGTGTTTTTGGAAAAAACGTATTTTGCAAGTTACGATCCCGGCTACCAAAATATTGTTCAACAACTCAAACGTCAACAAAAGCAACTGGCTGCATTCGAGAAGTCAAAGATCACGAAGGTCAGTATCATGCAGGAAATGCCGGAAGCACGCGATACGCATCGTTTGATTCGAGGTGACTACAGCCAGCCGGACACGAGTGAGACACTTTCACCTGCGACAATCGCCAGCCTGCCAGCAATGGCGAGCGACCATCCCAAGAATCGGCTGGGATTGGCACGCTGGCTGTTTCAGTCGGACAACCCGCTGACCGCTAGGGTTGCCGTCAATCGCCATTGGCAAATGCTGTTTGGCAGCGGCTTGGTCAAGACTCCTGAAGACTTTGGTACGCAGGGAAGTATGCCAAGCCATCCCGAACTGCTTGACTGGCTGGCAGTGGAGTTCCGCGAGAGCGGTTGGGACATCAAGGCCCTGCTGAAACTTATCGTGACATCGGAAACTTATTGTCAGGATTCTCGCACCACCAAGGAAATGCTTGAGAGGGATCCTACGAACGCATTGCTGTCACGTGGTGCTCGGTTTCGTCTGACCGCCTTCGCCATTCGAGATCAGGCTCTGGCAGCATCAGGTCTACTTGTCGATAAACAAGGCGGCCCCCCTGTCATGCCGTATCAGCCTGCCGGTCTTTGGGAAGAGGTAAGCGCCAAGGGCTTCAAATACGCTGTGGCAAAAGATGAGGGGTTGTATCGCCGTAGTTTGTACACGTTTTGGCGACGTACGGTTCCTCCACCGAACATGATCAACTTTGACAGCGCGGGTCGAGAATCCTGCACCGTCAACGTGAGTCGCACAAATACTCCACTCCAGGCGTTGAACCTGCAAAACGACCCACAATATGTAGAAGCAGCACTTATTTTGGGTGAGCGCATGATGAAGGAAGCAAAAGGGACGCCTGAAGATCGGATTGCTCATTGCAGCGAGTTGCTGCTGGGACGAAGGCCATCGAGTTCCGAGATGAAAGTCTTCCGAATGGGCTACGACGATTACATGGCCTCCTTTGTCGAGAGTCCTGAATCAGCAAAAGCCTTTGTATCGGTGGGAAATTCTGTTCCCGATCCCAAACTCGATCCTGTCGAACTTGCCACCTGTTCTGTCGTCGCTACCATTTTTCTGAACCTTGATGAAACAGTGACCAAGGAATGATGACTCACCAAGACCCCCTCACCCGATCGCGGCTCGACCTGAACCGCAGACATTTCTTTAGCCGCTCATCAGCCGGTCTCGGTAGCATTGCACTCAGTTCACTGCTTTCGCGGGACCTGATCGCAGAGGACATCATCGCGCGAGCCGGTTTGATCGCACCGAAAGCCAAACGTGTCATCTACCTTTTTCAGTCGGGCGCTCCATCACAAATCGATCTATTCGATTACAAGCCCGAACTCCGGAATCAGTTTGACAAAGACCTTCCTGATTCAATCCGCAAAGGTCAGCGTTTGACAGGCATGACCTCGGGACAAGCTCGCTTTCCGACCGCTCCCTCAATCTTTGAATTCAAACAGCACGGCCAAAGTGGAGCATGGATCAGCGAATTGATGCCGCACCTTGCAACGGTCGCCGACAAACTCTGTTTCATCAAGTCGATGTATACCGAAGCGATCAACCACGACCCGGCAATAACGTTCTTTCAGACCGGCTCGCAAATCGCCGGGCGTCCCAGCGTGGGAGCATGGCTGTCGTACGGTCTTGGGAACGAAAATGAAGATCTTCCCGCCTTCGTTGCGATGACGTCCACCGGCACTGGCCGTCCCGGTGGTCAACCGCTTTACGATCGATTGTGGGGCAGTGGTTTTCTTCCCACGACCCATCAGGGTGTGAAACTTCGAGGTGTTGGAGATGCCGTCCTGTATTTGAAGGACCCGGACGGCATCGGTCGAGAATTACGACGACGAATGCTCGACGATATCGCGGAGATCAACGAACAAAAGCTCGACGACTTTGGCGATCCGGAAATCGCAACACGGATTGCACAATATGAACTTGCTTTTCGTATGCAGATGTCGGTGCCGGAATTGACCGATCTGTCCAGCGAACCTGAATCAACATTCGACGCTTACGGCCCGGAATCGAAGAATCGAGGTACCTATGCGAACAATTGCATTCTGGCACGCAGACTTGCCGAAAGCGGCGTCCGCTTCGTGCAGTTGTTCCACATGGGCTGGGATCAACACAAGTCGCTTCCGAAGCAGATCAAGGGCCAGTGTTATGATACCGATCAGGCAACGGCGGCACTGATCAACGACCTTGATGCTCGTGGAATGCTGGATGAAACACTCGTCATTTGGGGTGGGGAATTCGGTCGCACGGTTTACGGTCAGGGAACACTGACCGATACGAACTATGGCCGAGACCACCATCCGCGTTGCTTCACGATCTTCATGGCGGGCGGAGGCATCAAACCCGGGATAACACACGGTTCAACCGACGATTTTTCCTACAACATCGCCGAACATCCCGTCCACGTTCACGATCTGCATGCGACGATGCTAAACCAACTGGGCATCGATCACGAACAGTTGACGTACCGGTTCCAAGGTCGCTATTACCGGCTTACCGACGTTCACGGGCGCGTCGTCAAAGAAATCCTGGCCTAACGTCGCGGATCTTTCAGCCAACAAGCTCTTTGACATTGAGATTCGAGAAACAGAGAGAAGCGAAATACATCCTGCCCCTACGATGTTTAGCCCAGTGTTGACGAACGTACCGCTCGTCCGCCAGACAACGACGAATCGTGCTTCAACGGCGTCAGCGTCTAAACCAACTCTTGAATGGGTTCATTGCCGGGATCCACCGGATAACGCGGGGTGCCCGATCCGTCGAAGATACGGTCGCGATGAGCGTTGAGTCCCATGTTGTGATAAAGGGTGGCGAAGACTTCCTGGAACTTGACGGGACGTTTGGCAGGTTCTTCACCATACTTGTTGGTTTCGCCGATGACCTGCCCCGTTCTCATGCCGCCGCCGGCCAGCATCGCGGCATTCGCTCGCGGCCAGTGATCGCGACTGTTATTCTGATTGATCTTCGGTGTTCGGCCAAACTCTCCCCACATCACAACGGACACGTCTTGATCCAAACCACGCTCGTGCAAATCAGTGACCAGCGCTGAGAGCGCTTGATCCAATAGCGGAAACTCCTCACGCGATCGAGGGAAGTTCATACCATCACCGCCGTGCCAGTCCCAACGACTGTAATTCAATGCGACGTAGCGAGCCCCGGCTTCCACCAACCGCCGAGCAATGCAGAAGTTTTCGACCATCTTCGGCGCACCGTCCCGCTGGAATTTCTCATCGCTCTTTCCATATCTCGCCAGGATCCTTGGGTCTTCCTTGGACAGATCCAAGGCATCGCCAAGTTTGGAATCGGTCAGAATTCCCATCGCCTGTTGCATGTAGGCATCAACCCCATCCATCTGACCAGATGCATCCACATCCCGGCGAAATCGATCGAGTGATAATCGCAACTTTTCGCGATCACGCAAACGCTCGAGTGTGATTCCGTGCAGCACCATGTTGTCCGACTTGTCCCGTGCCTTGCGACCGACCAAATTGAACGGGTTATGTCTCAGGCCGAGAAAACCAGCTGTACCGGGTTCACCCCATGTGCGGTTGCCGGTGGCGTACATGGTTGCCAGATTCGGCGGCACTGCCTCATTCGCAGCTCCAGCCAGACGCGACACCCACGCCCCCGCAGACGGCCAACCACCAGCGGGTCCGCGATCGTTTTTCTTGCGACCGGTCATGCATTGGTAGCCATCGTGAGCGCCATCGGAATCCGACAGCGAGCGAACGATTGCGAACTTGTCCATCATTTGTGCGATGCGAGGGAACAGTTCACAGATCTGGATGCCCGGAACATTCGTACTGATGGGGTTGAACTCACCACGGATTTCAACCGGCGCGTTGGGCTTGAGATCCCACATGTCCAAATGTGATGGACCACCAGGAAGGTAGATGTTGATGATCGCCTTGTGAGAACTGCCAGTACCCGCATGAGCTTCCATCTCGAGGATTTGGTTCAGTGAGAGCCCCCCCATGGCAGCACCACCGACCTGTAAAAACCCGCGACGAGAAATCCCGTCACAAAAACCGGATTTCTTGATGGGTCGTCCAAGAATGGTCAGCATCTTTGAGTTTCCTTATTCAACCAAATTAAATCACAGCCGTATTATATCACGGCTTATTGATGGTTTCGTATGAATCGCATCTCAGGATAATAGTTCATCAATCGGCTCGCCGTCGGTGATGACTTTCTGCAAATTACCGGGAAGTCCGCCGTTGGTGCGTAATTCGCCCACATCAAACAGAACGTGCATGATCGTGGACAACATGTGCTCTGGCCGATACGGGCGGGTGGAAGCGCGGGTCGCCTGGCTGTCCGAGCGACCGATGACCTGCCCCATGGGCAAGCCACCGCCCGAAAACACCAGCGGGGTCAGTTCGCCATAGTGATCACGACCGCCGTTACTGTTGATCCGCGGCGAGCGGCCCATTTCACCGGTGACTACCAGCAGAATTTCGTTTTCCAGTCCGCGGTCCCGCACGTCGTCGATGAACGCCGAAACGGCATGATCAACTTGTGACCCCAGCCAGGCGAAGCCTCCCAACCCTTTGGGACTGTTACTGTTGCTGTGATGGTCCCAGCCACAATCGCTGACCGTGACAAATCCGCAGCCGGCCTCACACAACCGCCGAGCGAGCAACATCTGTTTGCCCAGCAAGTTTGACGCCCGCTTCATGTCGTGCCAGCGGCTAACCTCCTGCTGGTCGAATACATGGCTGGTGTCGTACATCGCAACCGTGCGCGGATCTTCTTTTGAAAGATCAAACGCATCCGCCACACCCCCAGTGATGATGTCGAATGCCTGCTGTTGGTAGCGATCGGTTTCTTTGAGTCCACCGGAGTCCGCCAGTCGTTTGAACCTGTCGAGGCTCGCCAGTAGTTTTCGGCGATCATCAAATCGCTCACGTGGCAACGTCAGTTCCATATTGCTGGTCAACTGACCTCCGCCTTGCGGATTGAATGCTCCGAAATTGACACCGAGTTCACCCGGTTGTGTGAGCGTTGGCAATGCACCCGTTTCGAAGTTGTTTCCCAGTTTCAGTTCTGGGTTGATCGCTTCGGGTAAGAGCAGCACATTGCTCGGAACCCCATTAACAGGATGGTTCGTGCCGGCAACACGCGAGTAGATCGCACCCATTGTCGCCTCGGTAGCATTGTTCCCGCTTGCCACTTGCTGATACGAGTGACCAGCGTTGCCAGAACCGTACGACCGTATCACGGACATCCGATCCGCCCGGGCTGCCATCTGCGGAAAATGTGACCCAAACGTGACACCAGGAATTTTCGTTTTGACCTCGCCGAAGATTGCGCGGATTTCCGACGGCGCGGTCATCTTGGGATCGAATGACTCGATATGCGAGGGGCCACCACTCAAGAACAGCAACACGATCGACTTACCACGGACCACCTGACCCAAGGGTGAAGAAGCTTCACAGCGTGCGCGTAGCAGATCGGGCAGAGTCAAACCGCCTGCGCCAAGTCCACCGATCCGAAGGAATTCGCGGCGCGAGTAACCGGCACAACAGTGAGCCGGGCGATTGTCTGTGATCGATAGCACGTTACCAGCTCCTTTACGCCATGGTCTACTTCGGTTGATCCGATATGTCCACGAAAACGAAAGTCCATTACCTCGCTTGTTGATCCGGTTTCCACTGTGGTTACCGAAGTACGAAAGGTTTCATTGCCAGACTGTTCTCATCCCAGCAGACTGTTCTCATCCCAGTCACCATGATTTAGCGAGTCACGGTTGTGTTTCCAGTTTAACAATCATCCCGATTTCAGTAGAAGAGGAATTGCGGTTCCACTGCTGGCGGGACGGGTAAATCCGTCGGGGCTTAATCGTGAGGCGGGATTGATATTCATGGCTGCAAAGAGCGTGGCGGTAAAATCCTCGAGCGTCACCGGATTGGTTTTGACGTATCCAGCATGCTTATCGGACTGGCCATACACCACCCCGCCCTGAACTCCGGCTCCCGCCATCATGGCACTGTAACACCCCGGCCAATGGTCGCGACCGATCCGCTTGGCTCCTTTGCGGATAATGGGTGTCCTGCCGAATTCGCCCACCAGCACCACCAGCGTGGAATCAAGTAAGCCTCGGTCTTGTAGATCTTCTAACAAGGTTGCAACTGCCTGATCCGTGCGCGGCAATGCAAACGGCAAACCGTTCCAGCCGTCTTCGAAGATACCGACGTCGGCGTTACCGTGCATATCCCACGTTTCAACACTGACAAACTTTTCGCCGACACCCAGTCCTGTCCAAGCGACGACGTTGACCAGCCTGACGCCTGACTCTACCAGTCGGCGTGCAAGCAACAGATTTTGTCCCAGAGGATTGCGGCCATAACGATCCCTGAGTTTTGAGTCTTCCTTGTCAACGTCAAAAGCCTGTTTCGCCTCTCCGCCCTGCAACAACTCGAACGCTCGTTGTTGATGCAGTTCGAATCCCTCAAATTCGACTGTGCTTTTCAGCGGCGAACGTCGCTGAAAGTCTTTCAGTAAACTGCGCCGTTGTTGCAATTGTTGTGTGGTGACACCTTGAGCATCGAGCGCGTGAACGCGAAAATCGGACGCAGCCGGATTATCGTCGTGCCGTTCACCGATCAGCATCGGGGCGTGTGCCAGGCCAAGACGTCCGCCCGTCAGATACGCATGATCCGGTGGTGCGGCACCGCCGCCGAACTTTTGCAGCCAGACATGTGGGGGGACGTTTGCATTGGATGGACGCAATTTGGTGACCATGGCTCCGAATGACGGATCATCGGCAGCCGGATTCTCGCGACCTGCCAAGTACATCGAATTGGCCTGGATGTGATTTGACTGTGTATGAGTCATCGAACGAACCACTGCATAGAGCGGCGACAACCGGGCAAGTTGCGGCATCAACTCGCAAATCTGAAACCCCGGAGTCGCCGTCGAAATCGGCTTGTAGGGTCCTCGAATCTCCTGTGGTGCATCGGGCTTCATGTCCCAGGAATCGAGTTGGCTCAATCCACCGTATTGATGAATGAAGATGCATGATTTGGCGTCAGACTTGGCTCTGCTGGTGTTCTGTGTTGATTCCTCAGCTTGCAACAAGTCCGGCAACGTCAGGTTCAACGCGCCAATACCACCAGCCTGCAGCATTCGCCGCCGCGAAAGAAACTTTCGGTGATCGGACTGGTCTTGATGCATTTTGTGAGACCTTATTTTGTCGCTTGCTGATTTGGTTCAGCCAATGGCTTGGGAGGCTCAAAATTGAGGATCGTCTGGCCGTTCTCATTCCAGACCCGAACAATGCTGTCTTGTCCACCTGCTGCAATGATTTTACCATCCGCACTGGAACGGACACTGTACATGAAATCAACAGGGCCGTCGTAGTTGCGAACATTGCCACCACTGACATTCTTGGCGCTGATCTGTTTGTCGCCCGAACTGCACATCATATTGTCGCTCGCTCCCATGAACTCGACGGATGTGACCTCCTTCTTGAATCCCGCGATTGTCTTGGTGAGTTCTCCGGTCTGGAAGTCCCAAACCTTGATGACCGTGTCAGCCCCGCAGGTGGCAAGCATGCGACCATCGGCTCGCCAACTTACGCCCAACACATGATGCGTGTGGCCCTCAAACGATTGGGCGTGCTTTCCCGTGGCAATGTCAAAGATCTTCATGTACCGGTCCGATCCGCAACTAGCGACATGTCTGGCGTCGGGCGAAAATTCCAGTCCCAGAACCACATCGCTATGCGCGTCCTCGAAATGACGGATCAACGCCCCGTTTTCGACGTTCCAGATCTTCAATTCGCCGCTACGAGAGGGCTCACCTCCACCGGTCGCCAGGATCTTGCTGTCGGGACTGAAGTGCAGAGACGTGACGCGATCAACCAGTTGATCGGGTTTGTCGTGTGCGCCGATGGTGCGTGTCAATTGCCATACCGGTCTCGCGCTCCGGAGGACCAGAGACTTGTCGCTGCCCAAAGTAATGAGGTCATCTTGACCCACTGCGAATGCCAGGTCGAGAACGGGAACCTGATTATTGATCGTAGCGATCGATAAACCGGTCTCGCCGCTCCATGTTCGGACCTGTTGATCGTCGCCGGCAGTCGCGAGCAGCGAACCGTCCAGTGAAAATGCGACGGCACGAACTGGTTTGCGCTGAGTTACAGCGGCGTCTGCCAGTTCTTTTTGGGATGCTTGCTGATTCGCTTGCCGTTGTTTCTGTGTGTCCTCCTCTTGCTTGTGACCAGCTTCGAAGTTGGGGATGGCTGCGATCGCTATTTTCACCAATTCACCGGACCGAACCACCGAACGCTTGGCTGACTCCAACGCCCGCTCGGCAGCATTGCGTTCGTCAATTGGCTTCTGGGCGACGTTGGTTTTGTTCTTCGAATTTTCCTGAGCCTTTTTGAGCGTCTCTTGCACCAAACGAAGTGCTTCGTCCGCTTTCTTTTTTGCTTCCTGGGCTGCTTTGTAATTTTTGTCGGCTTCCTCGACTTCTGTCTTGGCCTTTACTTTGGCGTCTTCGTCTGTTGCTTTTTCCGCATCGGTCTTCGCCTTTGCCAATGTTTCTTCAGCAGTTTTCAATCCTTCGTCCGCCTTCTTATGTTCCGCTTCTGCCGGGGCAATTTTTGGCTCTGCGTCTTTCAATGCCTTGTCCGCCGCTAGCTTTTCTTCTTCCGGATTTTTAGCAGCTTCAGTTTTCTTTTTAAGATCTTCTTCACTCTTCTTAACGTTTTCTACAGCCTTCTTCGCATTCTCTTCTTCGGACTTCTGCCGATTTCTGGCGTCTTCAAGATCCTTCTTCGCGTTTTGTACTCGCCGCTGTCCGACCGCGACGACCAGATTCTTCTGATTGACCTTCTGCTTGGCAGCAGTGGTGTAATCGAGTTCAACGATTTGTTGACCGTTGTCCGCATCCCACAGTTTGGATGTGCCGTTTTCACTGACGCTGGCGATTCGCTTTCCATCGGGTCGAACTGCGATCGCATTGACAGGACCGCCATGAGAAAACTGGCGAATCATATTGCCACCATTAACGTCCCAGCGACGAAAAGTTCCATCCTGACTTGTCGAAACGATATGAGTGTCGCTATTGAGCATGACTGTCAAATCGGTGATTCTCGCAGTATGGCCAGCCATTTCTTTTAACGGCTTGGGAGCTTCCGCTTCTTGATCTTCGGCCTCTTGATCCTCTGCCTCTTGAGTCTCGACCAGCCAGGTGCGGATAACGTTATCGTCTTCGGCTGTGACGACTTGTTTATCCTCCGCAGCAAAGGCGACAGCAGTCACTGGCAAGGAAGTCGCAACCTTGGCGCGTTCCTGTCCTGCAGTTGTATCCCAGATTCGGTACGTCTTGTCGGCACCGCCAGAAACGAGATAACTTGCGTCGGCTGAAAACTTGACGCCGTTGACCGCACCTTCATGCCCGGTCAAAGAGTGCATGACTTTTCTGGTGGCCACATCGATCAACTTGATCTTTCCGTTATCCTCGGCAACCGCAAGCGTGGCTCCATCATTGCTTTGGGCCATCGCCGATACCGCGCCGTCTGCTTTCGGAAGTTCCGCTTCGCGAACATCGTCCTGTCGCTTCCAAAGCTTGACAGTCCGGTAACCACCCGAAGCAAGCCATTGGCCATCGGGACTGAATGCCAGCGATTGAACGAGGTCAAAGTGAGCCACGCCTGGCTTATCGTAAGTGCCGGATTTGACCATCTCGGGATCTGTCAGGCGGCCAATCAACATCTTGCCTGGCACGTGATACAAGAAAATCTGATTGGCTCGACTTGCAGCCAGGTAGTCTCCCTGTGGTGCCATCGCGACGGCATAAATTGGATTCACGCGGGCAGGCAGCGGTTGCCAATCGGGCGCAGCTGCAATACCCAGCACTTCACCCTTCGCACCCTCATCGATCCAAAGTTTAAGGAGCCCCAATTCCTGCGGTGTAAGGTGACGAGCATCAACCTCATTTTCTTCAGGCGGCATGAACGATTCCTGAAGGTGGGCTGCAGTCGTGAAAATCAGGCTATCAGCACTGTTGCCAGCAACCACCGCCGGACCTTCGCTGCCACCTTTCAGGATCATTTGCGGAGTTTCGAGAATCAGATCGTTTTCGGATTTCGTTGAACTGTGACAGGCCAGGCAATTACGGCGCAGGAACGGGAGGATCTCTTTTTCAAAATCCACTGGCCCTTCATGTTTGACTACGGCAACTTCCAAAGCTTCATCTGCGCTGGTCCGGACAACCGGAAAGCATATGATGGCGAGAATCAACCAGTAGCCGATGCGGTTTGTTTGCATATTCTTGAAGTCGAGAAGACTGTTTGTGAGCAGGATTGTTTTTTAGTTACTGTTTTTCAGTTAGCTGCGGCTTGTTCAACTTTTTCGACTGTCAGCGTCAGTTCATCAACTGTATCGATATTCACGTTATTGAATTTCAGCTTGGTACGAAGCTTGAGAAGGTGAGTCCCTGGTGTCGCGTTGGCATCCAGCATCACTTCCAATTTCACCTCGTTCTTGCCTTTTTCAAATTGAAGCGGCTTGATGGTGATACCGGTAACGCCACCGGGCATCTCAACGGTAACATCCACTCGATCATCAAAATCGTATAATTTTTCAAGCTTTGCAGTGACTTCTGTCTTGTCACCCTGCTTCAGCTTGGACAAGGCATCCAGCTTGAGTGTGACCGGCGAAGCGACTACTTCGAGGCGAACAGGAGTGGAAACGAAGGGGATGTTGACAGCCCGCGGCTTGTTCTTGTTTTTGGTGTCCGTCAGCGCTTTGTCCGACTCTTGCTTACGCTGCTGGGCACGTTTGGACAGGGCGTTCAGTCGTTTGATTTCCTCTTGCTCTTTTTTCACTTCATCGGCGAGAGCTGGATTGTCTTTTTCTTTTGCTGCAGCCTCTTGAGCTTTGCGGAGATTGTCCTGAGCCTGTTTTTCCGTCTCTGCAAACTGCTTCACAACACCATCGAGTCGTTTACTTTCTTCCTCTGCTTTCTGAATCGCTTGCGGGTCGCCCTGATAATTGTATTTTGCAGTCCCGGTCAATAACACGGTGTGGGTACCCACCAAGAATTTCTGGTCGGTCACTTCAAGTGGATAGTTGCCGTCGGTGCCCTTAACCGTGGTCTCTTTCAAGTTGACTCCGTCAACTCCGACCATCTTCATTTTCAAATCTCCCTCGATGAATTCACTGCGGACGACCTTGACCGGGATTTCGAGTTTTCCGCCGCGCGCGGTGATCCATGATTTTCCATCTCCTAATTGAACTGCAAGCGGAGCTTTAGGCCGGTCCAGCACAGCGAGCGTCACGTCGCTGACAAGGCGAATCACCGGTTTCTGCTGCTGGGCATTTTGCGTGCCCCAAATGAAAGCGCTGCCACGTGCCAGTCGATTGATTTCACGGTCACCAATCTTTGCTTTGCCAATGACGTGGATTGGTCCCGACCAGGGTGTCGTGTTCTCAAGGGCACTGATGACCAGCGACACTTGATCGACCTTGCCGCTGGCCAATGCGCCGTGACAGATAACGCCATCAGGAAGGCCATCAACTGAAATTTCTACATCCCCGTCGAAACCATATTGCCGAATAACTCGGACAGCCAGCGTGGTATTCCCTCCACAACGCAGGAGCGTTGCCGATGGCGCTACCTTATTCTTGTCGCCGGAAATCGGAACTGAATATGCCAGCAATCTGAAGTCGGGAAGTTGTTGGCGGATTAGCAGGCGGTAAACCAATCGAGGGTCGTTGTTAGCATTACCGAACAAATCCTTGATGGTGACCCGATAAGTTGCATCGGCGTCGATCTTCAGTTGGTAACTGGGGTCACTACGGCTGGAGTTGAAATAAACATGCACCGTGTTGGCATTGGTAACTTTCCCACTGTCGTCCACTTCGGCAACCAGCCTGACCTGCTGCTCGCCCTTTTCGTTCGTTGTGACTTTTTCGATCAACATGTGCGTATCGGTAGGAACGCCCTGTTGGTTCGATAGCAACTCAATCCAATAGACGTCCCCCTTTTTTCCATCAAACGAAATCATGTCACGGTCGCCGCGTGGATAAAACTGTCCGACGAACTCGCAAGGAATGTCAACCTTTTGGGCTTCAGTTGCTTGACTGTTCGGTTCCTTTTCCACCGCAATGGGCGCTGTGGCATATCCGATCGCAACGGGGTTGGCCTGTCCCTGTGGCGTTTCGAGCCGAAACAATTTTCTGGCAAGTGCCGAAGTCGCCGGCGTTTCCATCAAGCCCGCATCGAATTCCGGTTGGCTTGATGGTTCACCCATTGCAACATCAACCGTAACTTCCTGCACGGCATTGTCTGCGACGGACATGCCGTCAACAGGCTTAGATCCCGGCAGATTATAGCCATAGATCGTAAACTTCCCGTTGGCACCAGGTGTTCCGACGGGCGGAAACACAAACGAAACGTATGCCCCCTCGTTCACAGAAAGTCGATAGAAGTATTCGTTTCCACCGTTGTATTCAAAATCATAAACGCAAACATAATACTCGCCGTCCGCCGGGGCGATGAATTCGATGACAGGATCGAGTTGGGCAACGTCGCGCACTTTCTTTAACCGGGTTCCGTCAGAGTCGTAAATCACGAGCGTCGCATCAATGCGGGATTTAATCCGTTGGCCGTAACAGTCAATCAAAAGACGTTGTGATTTCTTGGCGGCAAATTTGTAAAAGTCAAAGGCACCGGCGTCGACGGTTCCCGTCACGGCAACTCCCAGCGGCAGTTCCATCGCTGTTTCGAGAGTGCGATGGTTACCGGATTCGGCTATCGTCTCCATGGTTTCAACTGCAAAAGCACGTGGATTGGTTACACCTAAAGGTCCAGTGGCCCTCACTTCATAAACACCAGGAACCACATTGCTTGCGATTTTCACCACGAACTGCCTTGGTATTGGCAAGGGTTTGGTGTCAATCTCGTCTGGCTGGGACAGTTTTTGCGTTGCCGTGATGCCGGGATGACTGAAAACCAAATTCCGAGCTTCGTCGAGTTCCTCACCACTGATCGTTACTTGGATTTCTGAATCTGTCTTGCCCACTACTGGCGAGATCAGATCAAGTCGCGATGCGGGCAATTGAGCGACGAGCGTTTCACACGAAAAAACGATTCCAATGACGACGACAATTCTCGCGAAATGCGTCATGGCCTGCTCCGGGATTGGTTGGGTCAGCTGGCACCGCGATGATCGGATTGCGATTTAAAACCGAGATCTCGATCCTGGTCGCGCGTTGCTTTTCTGATATGGATGAGGTGGGATCTTAGTGGTTGAACAAGAACTCTTTCGTATTGACCAGCGCCCAGATGACATCTTCATAGGCGGCTTTCACATTTGGCAGGTTCTTGTCAATGTGAGCGGACGCAATTGCAATTTCTTCTGGCTCCGGTTCCCGTGACAGCGCGGTTCGGTACAAGTCGCGGATTTTGGCAGCATGATCGCGTTTGTCATCAGCCAGTTGAGCCGATCGTCCACTTCCCAGCTTGGCTTGAATTTCTTTGGAATTCAGCAGCAGCAGATGTTGCGCAAGGTTTGCATCGCCAGTCCGCTCGCATTCGCATGCGCTGGCCGATTCTGGCCTGCCAAAGACGGTCAGAAAGTACGAATCAAAAGCGTTATCCGGCAACTGAACTGCACGTGTGCCCGATGGCAAACCGGCAAATTGGGTGGGAGTTGCTGTTAAGACGTCAATCGAGTCCAGCAAGACCTCGGCCTTGAGGCGTTGTGGATAGTAACGAGAGAAGTTTTGCCTGTCATTCTCGTTGTAGTCGTTCGGCGTCGCGCTCAACTGGTAAGTCTTTGAATTTGCAATCGTACGGACCAGATGTTTCAGATCAAAATTCGATTCGATGAAATCTGCGGCCAACGCATCCAGCAACTCAGGATTTGAGGCTGGATTGGTGACCCTCATGTCATCTTCCGGGTCAACCAGACCGCGACTGAAAAAGTGTTTCCAATAACGATTGACCAATGCTCTTGCAAAGAACGGATTGTCATGCCGTGACATCCAGTCGGCAAGTTGTTGACGTGGGTCTTCGTCGACTGGAATCTCAATCGCGGTGGCCCCGAGGCCGGTCGGCATGATTTTTTTGCCAGTTTTGGGATTATTGGCAGACGCAACGCCACGCCGGTGGAAGATCCGCGAGCGATTGCTATCGGTTGGTGAAGGCTTCCGCCCCACCCTCGAGAAGAAAGCAGCGAAGCCGTAATAGTCGTCTTGGCTCCATTTCTCAAACGGGTGGTGATGGCATTTCGCGCATTGGATACGAAGCCCCAGGAACAACTGAGCAGTATCCTCGAGTTGGGCTGATTGATCTTTGACTTCGTTGTACCAGTTCACTGGCGGATTGAACTGCGAGTCTCCCGAGGCAGTGATCACTTCACGGACAAACTGATCGTAGGGTTTGTTGTCGTGCATGCTACGTTGAATCCAATCATGAAATCCATAGGTATGCATTTTTCTCGTATTGGTTGCCCGTTTGTTGCGGAGGACGGCACCCCATTTGTTTGCGAAATAGTCGGCATAGTCAGAGCTTGCCAATAAACGGTCAATCGCTCGTTTGCGTTTCGAAGCGTCCTGGTCTACGAGGAATTGCTCCGTTTCCTGTTGGCTCGGCAAACGACCCGCGATATCAATCGTCAGCCGACGCAGGAATGTTCCGTCAGTGGACGCTTCTGACGGGGGCAGACCGAGTTCAATCAGCTTCTTAAAGACAAGGTCGTCGATATATCCGTTCGATGGAGGAAGCTTGTCGACCTTGACACCCAGAGGAACCGTGCCACGAAAGACGTCGACATGTGATTGGTAACGCATCATCACAGCGACCGTTCCGGTCATCTTTCCTGTCGACACCATGCCGGTTTGTGACACGGTGCCCATGTCTTCCTCATTCGAATCGAATTGGGTAACGCGAGTGACATCTCGTGTTGACCCGTCACTGTAATGAGCAATCACCAACAACTGTTGTTTGCCATCACGCGGCATGAGGCGTTCCTTTGGAAACGCTTCGATGTGGGTGACCACGGGATCCTCTTCATTACCGTACGGCATCCCTTGCTCGATCCAACGACGAATCATGCGATAGGGAGGCGAATCCATATCGAACCTTGCGCCGCCGCCGTGAGGTAATCCGCCACTTGCTTTCAGTAGCAACAAGCTTCGATCAGGTGATCCGGGAAACAAACGTCGTCCGCGCAGTTCGTTCACCAAGTGCTCAAAATCCTCTGTCGGCTCGAATCCCAAGAGCGCTAACGCGAAACCGTTTTGTCCGCCGGACTTTCCGTGGCAACCACCCGAATTGCAACCGTATTTGGTGAAAACGGGCACGACTTCATTTGGGAAGTTCACTGGTATGTCGGTGATCAGGTCAGTCACCCGTACAACGACCGACGCCTTGATACCGCCAGCGGTTTCGGCTTCGATTGTCGCCTGACCTTCGGTGACAGGTGTCACCCAACCGGTAGAATCGACATTCAAAATACCAGCCGGATGCACGTGATACGTTGCGATCGGGTTGAGATTGCGGATCTGCCCGGAACTGAATTTCCCACTGATCAGCAACTGTTGACTAGCGTCGCGGCCAGCTAAGGTCAAAACGCCATCGACGGTACGTCCGGTTTCAATCGAGACGAATTCCAATGTGCCCGGTTCCCCCAGTCCAAGAGGCTCAACCGATGCAGCTTGAGTTTGGACGACGAATACAGCGGCCAGCAGCAGAATGGCCAAGGCGGGAGACGCGGTGTGGACTCGCATCTTGAGATTCCTCATCTTGAGTTGAAGGGATGGATGATAGTGATATATCCATTCCTCACGTAAATTCCAGTTATCGATAGCATATCCAAACACCGCCGACGAATCGCGCATCAATCAACCGATCCGTCTCAATTTCAGCGTTGAATCACCCGGAAGGCGTTTTTTTAGAGTTATCGGCGGGGATAGTCGGTGGGAGACGCCCATTCTACAGGGCGAAAGCCCCGTGACCAATGTTATTTCCCAAGCTAGGTCAGTTCAGAAATTGGCTCACCAAAGGGCAGCGTGATGACTGGCCAGCCGGAATGGTCGAGGTAGTGCTTTCGTATATCGACACCCAAGTGTTGGTGAATCGTTGCCAAAACATCCTGAGGAGTCTTGGGATTGTCTTTTGGAAAGGCCCCTTTGGCATCGGAGCAAGCAACGACGCGACCGCGCTGAACAGGACCACCTGCAAGGGCGGCACTGAATACATTGGGATTATGGTCACGCCCCGAATCTTTGTTAACACGTGGCGTACGGCCAAACTCTGCCCACGCCACTACCAGCGTTGTATCGAGTAATCCGCTTTGACTCATGTCTTCAATCAACGCTGAAAAGCATCGCACCGAAATCGCCACGAAATTCAACAGGGGCCAGCAGTTGAGGATCCCAGGTTTCGTGCTGAGATGGTCCGGAAGAACGCACCACGCGTGTGCAAGGATGGCACGTTCCGGTCACACTCGAGCAAAGCCAACGCTCCCTGCTGCCCGAATTTCAACCAAACAATTCCATGATTGGTTTGCCCGTGGTGATAGGGCGAGAAATGCCGGTATTGTTTTGCGGTTCGTTAAGTGGAATGTCGAGGGCGTGGTAGATCGTTGCCGCCAGTTCCTCGGGGCGAACGGGATTGCTGGTGGGATACTCGCCATGTTTATTTGACTTGCCATAGACTTGCCCACCGGCGATACCCGCGCCAGCCATGATGGCAGAGAAACACTTTGGCCAGTGCTGGCGTCCTGGAGGTTCCTGCGTCAACACCTTGGGTGTGCGGCCAAACTCACCAGTCACAACCACAAGCGTATTTTCCATCATGCCGCGTTCTTTGAGGTCGGACAGCAACGCAGCAAGTGCCTGGTCCAGTCGAGGCAGACAGAAGCCCATGCCGTAGGAACCATCACCAAAGGCATTCCCCATCCCCATGTTCCCGCCGTGCATGTCCCAACTGCTACTGGGTGGTCCGGAGGTTTCGTGTGCGGCTTGACCGGTCCAGCCGTTGACGGTGACGAACCGCACACCGGCCTCAACCATGCGCCGGGCAAGCAGCAGGTTCTGCCCAAGTGGATGACGCCCGTACTGATCTCGTATTTTCGTCGGCTCGCGGTTCAGATTGAACGCCTCCCGTCCCTCAGGGCGCGTCATCGCATCGTATGCCTTCTCACGCAAATCCGTCCAGTCTGTGCCAGCGGCATCCTTGCTCAACACTTTGCTCTCCATGCTACTGAGCAACTTGCGGCGTTGGGCAAGCCGGTCCGCGTCGCCAAGTTCATAAATCGGGGGCGGCGTAAAATCGTCCATCGCGGGGTGGTTTTTCGCTGAGCCTACGAACACCGGGGCGTAGGCTGAACCGAGATAACCGCCAATGGCAATATTGGGCGCGCAAAACACCGGCCGTCCGACACACTTGATCAGCCAGGCATTGGAGACGATATTCCGTTTGCTCGGATTGTGCTTGGCGACAAACGAACCCAGATAAGGTCTGTCATCACTCACACCCTGTTGCACACGACCCTCCGATTGGCCGCTGAGCAGGTTGTGCATGGCATCGAAGTGATTGCTGATACCACCCGGATGTGTCATCGAGTTGATGAGGGTGAACTGGTCTGTCACCTTCGCCAACTGCGTGTGCATCTCATTGATGCGCATCCCGGGTACTTTGGTCGAGATTGGTTTGTAGGGTCCTCGGATTGTGGTGGGTGCATCCGGTTTCATGTCCCACGTGTCAACATGGCTTGGTCCGCCGCACAACAACACAAAAATGCAAGACTTCTCTGCAGCAACGGCATTGCCACTTGCATTCAGCGAGTCACTACCCATCACCGACCCCGGCATGTTCAGTGACATCGCACCCATGCCTGCCGCTACGAGGGCCTGCCGGCGGTTCAATTCATAATTGTGCATGCCGAGATCCTGCGAAAATGACCATCCAGACGAAATGAAGGTGTTGACTCACTTCGCTGGATTGCAAAGATTCTATCCAGTTCAGACGACCTTCCCATCCTTTTTTTAGGTTTCGAACCTGATTATCTGGCACAGGTTCTAATCCTGCACGCTGACCGTCAAGCCGATTGACTTGGTGGTTCATTTACCCAACGCATTGGGTTTACTGTATGAAATCACGGTCAATGAACCCCTTCAGCTACCTTTAGTTTCTGCCACGCATTGCGCGGCAGAGTTCGGGCAATTGACCTGTATTCCTAAAGCTTATCGGGATCAACTCACAACTGTTGCTGACACATCTTCAACTGTGTCGGATTGCTCAAAGACGATTCCCTGCATTATGCTTTTCACCATGGAAGTCATCGCATTGCAATCCGGAAGCAGTGGTAACTGCATTTACGTCGAAGCTGGCGGCAAGCGGCTACTCTTTGATGCAGGCATCAGCGGCATACAGGCGGAAAGCCGTCTGGCGATGCACGGCCGGGAGATTCGTGACGTTGATGCCCTGATCATCTCTCATGACCATCGCGACCACGCTCAGAGCATGGGCATCTATCAGCGAAAGTTCGGGCTTCCCATTTATGTTACGCCAGCAACTCTGGCTGTCGCCCAACGCAAGATTCGGCTCGGAAAGTTACACGATGTTCGGCATTTCGAGGCTGGCACGACGCTTGTGCTCGACAGTGTCCGCATTCACACCATCCCGACCCCACACGATGCAGCCGACGGGGTCGTTTTCGTCGTTGACGATGGCACCCACAAAGTAGGCATCCTGACTGATCTGGGACACGTGTTCGACGAACTGGATGAGATCCTGCCGCAACTCGATGCTGTCTTCATTGAAAGTAATCATGACCTAGAGATGTTAGCGGGAAGCTTCTACCCGGAAAGTCTCAAGCAACGCATCCGCAGTTCGCGGGGACACCTTTCGAATCTGGATGCCGCTGAACTATTGCGGCGTGCCGCATCGCCAAAACTCAAATGGGTTTGCCTGGCCCACTTGTCCGAAGAGAGTAACACACCAGAGTTGGCAATCGAAACGCATCGTCGTTTACTTGGCGATCGGTTTCCCGTGTACTGTGCCAGTCGAGACTCGGCAACACCACCGCTGAAGCTTTGAGCTTCCCAGCCCAAAAGGCATCATGGCTTTGGGGCAGAGAACGGACATCCAAGGTCAGGCGATCTTCCCCGCTTCGCTTCACGGTTTGCGTGCAACCATTCATCCCAAGCTGCTGGAATCAGGCGACCAAATTCAACGAGTCCCTGAGTGTTGTTGCTGTCACAGCAGTAGTTCTGAGAGAGGACCTCGCTGTTGCGATTCGTCGAGATTCAGATCGAAACGGCCAAACACATCGCGAGGTTGACCCGCAGCATGCAGGAGCGAATTGTACAGACAGGCGATGGTACGGTGACCTGGCTTTCCATAGCCTGGGTATTGTAGATAGCGGCCATTAGCACTTTGCTTGAACTGATCGCCCAGGCCACCCAGCAGAACGAAAGGCCATTCGATACAACTGCCATGGTGTTTCTCGGCAGCGTCACTGAGGTAGACAATCAATGTATTGTCGAGCATCGTGCCATCGCCCTCGGGCACCGCCTTGAGTTTGGCAGCGACTCGGGCAATCTGTTCGACTTGAAAACGTCGAATGCGGTTGCGAGCTTCGACAGCTGTCATCCCGGGTACCGTTTCCGCATGGCCGAGCCCATGCACATGCTTTTGGATACCCAAACCGCGATACGTAATATCCAGGGTGTCAGCGCGAATGGTGACCACATTTGAGAGACCTGCGATCAGTGTCGCAGTGGCAATGTCAAAGTGGGCTTCGATCCGGTCGGTTTCCACATTGGACTCGTACTTGTCATCAACTTGCGGAGCATGGCGCCGGATGGTGGCCTCGAGACCACTCAGTTTCCTGCGTCGATCCCGCAAGCTCTCGAATGCCTCCAGATAGTGATCGAGTTTCTGGTGATCCGCACCTGCAATCTGGCCCTGCAAGTGTTGGACGTCGCTGACCATGTGATCTAACAGCATGGCGTTCAAGTGTTGCTCTGCTTTCCCATCGGCTCCCGTTGCGACGATCCCGAATAGATTTTTGTAGGCCATCTGGGGACTGGCTTGATAGGGCAATGGCCGATCGGTATCAATGGCCGAGATACCGGGATACACCACCGTGTCCTTGACGCCCGATAGGACCTTGCCACCGAGCGTCAAGCCAACGTGAGGAAAGATGGCAGGCAGTGACTTTGCAAGCAGACCATCCACCGTCGGACTGGCAGCCCGCCCCGGGTTACCTTCACTTCCCGTGTGATAACAACCCATCGCCCCATACCAAGCAGAATGACCACCTCGGCACATCTTGCCTGACAGTCCCTGCAATAGTGTCAGATGGTTCTTGAATGGCGACAGTGGCTGAAGAGAATCGGGAAGCTCATGATCGGCAAGCGAAACGTCCAGCAGCGATTCGACTGGTTTCAGCTCAGCGGGCCAACCCTCCTCATTCCCCGGTTGCGTCAATTCGCTTGCCAATCCTTTGGGTACCAGTTCAGCCGGAGTCAGTCCGCTGCATTTCACAACGAACAAGAACCGTTGGGGCATCGCCGTCGAGGCACCAGCGGCCTCTGCCTGAACACGCTGCAGGAAAGGGAACAACAACGGTGAAACGCTGGCGGCAGCGGCCGTCTTGAGCAGTTCTCGACGCGTTCTCGGTGACATGGTTTACTTCGCTTTTCGATACAGGAACGAGTCGGACGACAGCAGCGATGCGATCATCGCCTTCATGCTGCCACCATGTTTGACATAAGCTTCGTCGGCAGCGATCAGCGTTGGTGAATCATCGAGCGTTTCGTTACGTCCAAGCCAGTAGCGAAACGCGTGGCGGACAAACGACTGCCGAACGCGTTTCGAACTACCCAGTTTCTGCAGCAGGTCAAACGCATTTTGCACATCGCCCTCTAACCCTTCGTCGCCACTATCGGTGACACTTCCGTCGGTATCAATGGGCAACGTTGGTGCATCAATGTGGCGTTCAGGAAAAATCGAAAGCAACTCACCCACCATTTCGCTGTTTCGATACCGACCGAAATCATCAAACTGTTCAAACGGCAATCCCAATGGATCCATGTTCTGGTGGCACTTCCAGCAGTATTCATCGCGTGTGACCTGAAGCCGTTCGCGAAGCGATTGATCGCGATGCTCCGGCACCACGGCATTCACATCCAGCGGTACATCAGGAATCGTACCCGCCAACAGATGCTCACGAATCCACTTGCCACGACGGATCGGGTCATTGTCGAAATTTCCACTCCAGGCGATCAGCCAGGCAGGATGAGTCAGAATCCCTGCCCGCTGCCCGCCCGGCATTTGAAATGGCTGTTGTGTCGGATAATCCCAAGTCGCATGGTCGAGATTATAAAACCCGACGTACTGCCGCGAACTCGGTCCTTCAATAGGAATCGGGTGCCGGCCTTCAGCTTCGGCTAGCTGAACATACTTGGTGTTGAAGGCGAAATTGGCATCATCTTCGTTTGTCTTGATGTAATGCAGATCCTGCTGGATGTTCTCAAGCGAACCGAGGTAAGCAACAAAGTACTCATCCGTTGTGAGCAACCGTTTCAGAACGTCACGATCCTGATCAAAAATGTGCATGACCAACTGATCTGCATCATCGACCATCCGCTGCGTCAGGTAACGATCTCCGAAACCAATTCGTTTCGCATCCTTGAAAACCTTGGGTGCATGATGATAACCAAAGAACTCGCGAAAAAAACGCAGCGTACGTGTATTCCGAACACCATGATCCTGTGTGAACATTCGATAGTTGGCAGTCGACATGTTGTTGTCGTTCAGGATCTGCACCACGACGCGCCGAATGTCCCGGGGTTCGGTCAGGCCACCACTCAAAGCCAATTTAAGCAGACTGGTTCGAGTTTCGCCGTCTCTTGAAGTGACTTCGATTTCACTCGGTCCCTTGTCCGTCAGGGCATACGCGATGGCAAAAGCCAGCTCGGCATGGGACAACCGGCGCCGACCATTCTCGTCAATCGCACCGAGACCTATCTCCATCCGGTACACCGCCTCAGGCTTCATCAAGATCGCCTGTAGGGTTGTCTGGAGTGCTCGAACGTTGCCACCAACCATAGCCGCCTGGCGGAAGAAAGCTGCGAGCTTTTCGAACTCTGCCGCAGTGGGTCGTCGTTCGAGCAGCAGGTCGAATTCAAACGCGATTGCAGCCCGAAGAATCTCGGCCGTTGGCATTTCGTCTGCTGTGAGGATGGCTTCAAACTCGGGCGGCGTTCGTTTCGCCTTTCTTAACTTGCCTTCATGGTCGCGAAAAGTGACGCCGGCGGTCTGGTACTCGGCCAGCGTCTGGCAATTCATCAGCAATAGTTGCAACGTTGCCTCGCCGGCGACATGCTGAGCAGCAAAGTCAGCGATCTCGCCCCGAGACGCGTCAAGCGGGAACGGTTGGTGAATCGCAGTCACTTCGCGCAGATGTCGTCCGAATCCATTCACGAAATCGTCATAAACATAGGGACTCAAACGCCACAGTCGCGGTGGAGAGGACGCCGGCCCCAGGTGCGAACCATCAAAAAGCCGTTCGTGATTCACATAGTTGCCAAACTCGGGCGAACCCAGTTTGTACTGCACCACCGGTGTCTGCCCCACTGCTCGCAATTGCTCGGCAATCCATCCAGTAACCTGCTCGACCTCATCCACTGGCTCCTGAGAATCCACTGGCTCCTGAGATGCTTCCACAGGTGGCATGGACCCCAGAGTGATTTGTTCGTGCACTCGTTGCCATACGTCAACCTGCGATTCATCAGAAAAGTCCGCCCGCAGGTTGTCCAATCGCAAACCCGCTTCTGGATTCGTCGCACCGTGACACTCAACACATCGTGCCCGGAGAAACGGCAAGACAATCTCTCGATACTCGGCTGCCAGAGCAACGTTGGACGAGCATGCCAGAATGAGAACCAGCACTCGCACGGTGAAGAATTTGATTTCGGGCAAGGCTCAGGCCACACTTTCGGATCGGGTAAAGATTCAATCAAGAGAAACAGGTAACATGCTGCCATCGTGCACGCCACGCAGGAAAGAGCTACACCTTACCTTAGCTGGCTCAACACTTGCTCTCAACAGCATGCCGATCTACCAACCTTATGCCTCAGCACCCGCCACTGCCGAACCGTAACTCACCAAACGGTTACGCAGAAATGTTCGTTTGGCTCAAGGCCATCGCCAAGGAACGATATCGCCAAACCTGCCTCGCCCTGCGTGGAACGGACTACCGTTCATTAGCCCAGTTTTCGCATGATTTCGCGGTCTGCATGAGAACCATTTCAGACGTTGAAAAGGCTCTCGGACTCTGTATCCGACCCATTTGCCGCACGCCTTTTGGACAACGCTGGTCCAACGCTGTAAGCACGATCCGTCAAGGAGGCACACTTACCGAGGCTCTTAAACCAGCCAAAGAAGTTCTTCCCAATTTCTACCTGCCGCTTGTCTCGGCAGGTGAACGGTCAGGACGACTGACAGACGTATTTTCGTTCCTGGAGGAACACTGCAAATCATTGGCAGGTCCCCTGGCCACGTTGCGACAGACGTGGTTTTATCCACTGACCATTCTTGTCGCAGGATCATTCATACGTGTGTTGCTGTATCTGTTTAGCGGCTCTGTGTTGGGAGCCATGGGAGCCGCCGTGGGCGAAGTGGTAAAATGGGTGTTGATAGTGATCATGGTCAGCTTGGTCATGCAGACCCCGGTGCGTTACTTCCTGGATCAACTAAGGCTTTCCATTCCCATACTTGGTGCACTTGAGAAGAACATCGCGATACACCGCTTCTTTCGTGTCATGTCACTGGTCTATGAAGTCGGTGAGCATCGGGTTGAGTCCATGATTCGCATGTCTGCAGAAACGGTCGACAATCATGCAGTGAGGCTGGACCTTCAAAGAGCAGCAAATGCAATCGAAAATCAAGCAACGATCGCGGAAGCATTTCGTAAAGTGCGCATCCTAAGCTCTGAGGAGCAAGCCGCTATCGAGGTGGGAGAGTTGGCCGGAACTCTGGAAAAAACCTTTGAACAAATCTCGAGTGACTCAGGCGCAGCGATGCTCGCTACGCTTCATTATATTCAGCCAGTGCTATTCAGGATCACATGCGCGTTGGTGATATGCTCGATACTCACCACCCTGCTGAGCCTCGCTCATTAAGCCACCAGCCAATTGTGCGGATCCAGTTCCTCGTGGGCACTTGAAATCGTTAGAATCCATTAGCAGAAGAGCAGCAGCACTTTGAGTCCAAAAAACAGGCTGCTGCGATATTCCAGAGAGCCATTTCAACAATCACTGATAGCTGCCTCGAATTCGATTTCCAAGGGAAACGTGGCTTTCCCGATGACGGACCTCGGAAAAAGCTTGGTAGCTGATTCAGACCGGACAAACCCATAACAGCTGGTTACTGGCATGAGGACATCAACAGAAACAACACTGATCCATAACGGTTGCATCGTCGACGGCACTGGGGAAAAACCGATCATCAACGGCGTGCTGATCATTGAGGATGGAAAGATTGCATATGTCGGATCGGCTCAGGAAGCACCTCAAGTATCCGAATCGGCCTCACGGATTGATGCGTTGGGTGGCACGGTGATGCCGGGTCTGGTCGAAGCACACTTTCACGCAACCTATTTCAATATCGCCGCCCTCGAAGACCTCGATATCAAATACCCCGTCGAATACGTCTCGCTGCTGTCCTCTGTGAACGCGCGTCTTGCACTCGAATGTGGTTACACGGCGGCAAGATCGGGTGGAAGCTTGTTCAACGTAGATTTCTGGCTAAAGAAGGCGATTGAGGAAGACATGATCCCTGGTCCACGTCTTGCTTCCAGCGGACGAGAGATTTGTTCAGCCGGTGGACTGATGGACTGGAATCCCGAGTTTCGCAAGATCGGTATGGAAGGCCTTGTCTTTATCATCAACGGCCAGGAAGATGCGAGAAAAGCAGTACGCGCACTGGTCAAAGATGGTGTCGAGTGGGTCAAGACTTATCCCACCGGCGACGCTGCCTCACCCGATATCAATGACCACCACACACTTTGCATGACCTTTGAAGAAATGAATGCGGTGGTCAAAACAGCCCACAATCACAATCTAAAAGTCACCGGACACTGCCGCGCCACCGAGGGAATCAAAAACGCTCTGCGTGCCGGCTACGACTGTATCGAACACGGCACCTTCATGGACGATGAGGCTTTGGAACTGCTTCTCGAGCGCGATGTGCCGTGCGTACCAGCACTCTACTTTGAGAAAGCCAGTATTCTCCTTGGACCAAAATTCGGTTTACCTCAGCAAGTCATCGATGGTCATCAGGAAACACTCGATGGTGGAATCGAAAGCGCCCGACGAATTCTGCGTGCCGGTGGGCGTCTTGGCATGGGTGGAGACTATGGTTTTGGTTGGAATCCGCATGGAGACTATGCCCGTGAACTCACGTTTTTTGTTAACGATGTTGGACTCGAACCGTTGGAAGTAATCACCTGCGCCACACGAACTGGTGCAGAGATCATGGGCCGCGATGACGAATTCGGCACTTTGGAGAATGGCAAGCTGGCCGATGTGCTGATCGTAGACGGCGATGTGGTGGCTGACATCAGTGTGCTAGAAGACCGAAGTAAATTCATCGCGGTCATGCAGGGAGGCGTGATGAAAGCAGGTCGACTTGCAGACCCATTTCCAACAGCCGTGAATCGGGAACAGTGAATCGGGAACAGTGAATCGGGAACAGTGAATCGGGAACAATGAATCGGGAACAATGACGAACACGACACACATTTTCAACGGGAAACCCCGATTGCGTTACGTGGAAATGGGCAGCGGACCGGCATTGCTGATGCTGCACGGTGTGACCCGCGGATGGGGCGATTGGGATCCGCTGGTCGCGTCCCTCACCAACACATGGCGGGTGATCGTTTTGGAACAGCGCGGTCACGGTGAATCAGCCCGAGCTGACAGCTACTTGGTGACCGACTACGTCGCTGACGCAATCCGTTTCACCCGTGATGAAATTGCCGGTCCGGTAGTGGTCTTCGGCCACTCCCTGGGTGCGATGGTGGCAGCGGCTGTCGCCGCTGAGTTGCCAGAGATTGTGCGCAGTATCGTACTCGAGGATCCACCGTTTCACACCATGGGAAACCGTATCCCGGACACCAGCTGGCAAGCTTTGTTTGTCGGAATGCGAGAGGCTGCTAGAAAGCGTGGCAATATTCACCAATTGGCCGAGGCTTTGGCGAACATTCAGCTGCCCGCAGTTGACGGCCAAATTCAGCGCCTAGGAGAATTACGCAGTTCAGCTTCGCTGGCATGGAGCGCCGAGTGTCTTGAAAATCTCGATCCTGAAGTTCTCACACCCGTCATCGACGGATGCTGGTTGGATGGTTTTGATGTATCAGACATCCTCACTCATGTCCGATGCCCGGCTCTGATACTGCAAGCCGATCCATCTGCTGGTGGGGCGTTGACTGATGATGACGCAAGTGCTGCTGTCAGCTCGATGATTTTGGGACAACGTGTTCAGTTCTCCGGCATGGGCCACCAGCTTCACCGCGACTGTACCGCGGAGGTTTTGCAATCGTTCCGGAGTTTCATTGAATCTCTGAACGACAAAAAACACGAACTTCGATAAGTCTTGGATCCCCGGGACGTCGGTATGACGGGATCTCGCTTTTCGTTCGCGACCCCGTGAACAAAGTAGTTGACCTTGAAAACTCAGATCTCGTACAAAACTTTGCTCTCATCATTCTCAATCAATGATTTGAACTTTTGGTCACACCTGCTGAAACACTGCCCTGCCAGTATCAAAGATCTGCGTGTCAATGACATCCAGATGCCCAAGCGACCATCGCATGCGATGTTCTATACCACGGTCTCAGACCAGCGTGCTGGTGAAGCTCAAGGCGTTCGCTCAACTGCTATCCATTTCGCGTACTGACTATCCCTACTTCTCAGTGGACGCCTCAGGCATAACATAAGCCCGCGTCGATTTGGCATCGGCGCGGGCTTGGTCGAAACTTATTCAAGGACAGTCGCTTCGCTTAGAAGTTTGCTTCCAAACCTGCGGTGAGACCGCTGAAGGTGATGGTTTCGTCGACGTTCACGTAATGACTCGAACGCACTGCGTCGATGTACTCGCGAGTCGAAACGGCGTTATACCATGCAGTCGTGATGTAACCGATCGACGCACGACAACGTCCACAGGAGCTACGCCAGCCAATACCCAACTCAAGTTCCATTACCGGAGTGACGCGGTAGTCCTCGTAATCGTTGGCAATCACACCCGAACTAAACTGCTCGGTCTGGCGGTAACGACCTTTCCAGTCGCCTGCCAGAAAACTGCTGAGTGCTTTCGAGTAGCACATCATGCCTGTACGGCAACTGCGACGCTCTGCATCCAAGCCCAGCGCCAAACCAAAGCCTTCGAAATCGACGTCCGTGTCAACCGTCACCAAACCTGAAGCGACCGAAATATTCTGTCTGGCAGTCAGGTCCTGTGACATGTTGCCGTAGCGGAAACCGCCAGACCAGTTGATGGCATAATTATCGTTCGCCCGCCAAATTCGGCGGTAGGCCAGATCCACTGTCTGAAAATCCATGTCGAAGTCTGCGCTGGAAACGGAACTGGCGGCGCCGGTCGTCAATGAACTGGGTTGGATGACCTGAGAGTTCAACACGTTGGTACCGTTCGCCGTAATCGAGTCACTGGTGTCTCCCTGCCAGCCTGTATAAATCACCTCGAGGCTGCTGCACTGACTGGCGGAAATCGAGAAACCAAATCGCCCGCCAGCACTGCTGTCAATATTCACGCGGCCAACGGGGCCAGTTGGGAACGCAGCAGGGGTCGTGTCATTCTGCTCGACGGCGTAAATGAAATCAGCGCTACCGGGACGCAGTAACAGAAACTCTGCAAAAACTCCGCAGCGATGCGACCACCATGGTTTGCAACAGCAGTAATTCTTTGCTTCGCCACAACCATCACAGCCCGAATCACGCGAGGTATGTGTGTTCCTCAGCAGGTCAACAAAACCAACCTGCGCTATCTCCTCAGTTACCTGTACCAACTGCGGTGCCGCAGTAGCTTGTTCCCCAACTTCCGAGTAGCCCGCAAAGTCTATCCAACTGCATTGCTCAAGCTCTAATGATTGCCCAAGCTGCAGTGCATCTTCGGCTTGCAATGCGGTTATCCACATCACACCCAGCCCCATCGACAGGAGTGTGTTCATCCAGCACTTAGGCAATGTGATTGACGTAATCTGCATCTCCGGGGTCCTTCCCTCAGGTTTAGTCATCGTTTCATGGTGATTGCTGATCCGATCAAACAGCACCGAGCCGAACAAGCCGCTCAAGTGGCACTAAAGACACCTCATGCGTCTTCGTTCGACACAGCAGGACCCAAACGACCAACTTAAGAGGGAAATGAATTCAAAGGTACCTACTTTTCCTATTTTACCACGCCCGCGATTGGCTGGAGAGGCATGGAGATTTCGATTTCGGCCAAGATAGCTTTCAGGGTGAAATCAACAGCTGTCATCACCGCATTTTGATGAATGCACGTTAATTTTGATTTTTATGTGCCTGGTTAGGGGAATCCAATTGGCCATTTCCATTGGAGCTCAATGGATCGAGAATTGACGGATCCACTGACATCTTGAGCTTGGTCCGTCCCGCAAGACCCCCTGAGAAAACACCCCAGACCCCCTTTGCTTACGATCTTTCTTAATCTACCCCAAATTCCCATCCCTCTTTTTATTTTAACGATTGTGCATCTTATGCTGTTTGCCTGACCGACGATCAGTGCGTTTGAGCTCGATTCACGTGCGTTTCCGGTCGCACGACGGATCGGTTCCTGTGGTGATTCGAGTTGCGGACAACAATGCCAATTGGTGAAGCGGGAAAAGCGGTATGAGCATTCGAAAACGTAATGAGCGTCACAGACTGGGACGCAAGACAGTGATAGTTAGCTAGGGGCGTTAGCAGATCCATCATGATTGGGATGTGATCGACATGAGCAATCGCACGGTTTCGTTCGCAGCGGCTTGCGGTGCCAAGGCTGTCGAAGCCACACCTGAGACCACTTTCGTGATGTTGTGGTCAACACGGCCAGGGCTGCTCCAGATCTGCCCGTCAGGAGCGGTGATATAGATCGAAAACGTGCGATGTCCTGTACCGGGACGTTCTCCAATCACATGCAACAGGGCTTTCGGGTTCTTTGACTGCGAGTACAGGATTTCTCCAATCTGATACCCGGCTCGAACGCGGCCAGATTTGACAATGATGTTTTCCGGCGCCGCCTGATAGCCTTTTAGTTTTAGTTGTTGCTTGACTTGGGCAAGAAATGGCTTCAAGTGTTTTTCCTCCATGATCGACAATGCATTTAGTCCGTCCGAGATGACCACTTGAACATCGTAGTTGCCAGCATGATCTCTCCGCAGTTTCTCGACTGCCAGTGCGGACTCCACGCTTAACTTCTCACCGGTAGGCGGATGCAGAATGTAGTCATTGCGGTCTTTTGATTGCGTCGCGAGCGTTACCGAACTGGGAATCTGGACGAGAAACTCCGGTGTCAGTTCCGCCCAAATGCTTTTTTTCGCATCATCGTAGATTTGACGAATCTCGTCAGCGATTTTTGGTGAAAGGTCACCCGTTGTCGCACCAAATCCCTCAGCGATGAAGACACCGCGCTGACGGACTGCTTCAATGTGTGCCCTCCCCTCTATTTGGATCGCTGAATCGGTTCGGGTATCTCCTTTGCGTCGCTGGTATTGAAGATAAACCCAACCGGGATCTCCAAAATGTTCGGTCGGATTTCCTTCACCATCGACAATGCCAATCGATTGAAAGAATTCCCAGATTCGGTCGTTTACCCGAAACCCAAATTTTTCACGGAGCCGCAGATGATCATGGAATCCTGTCGTGAGATAACCCAGCATGGGGTCAATTTTGGTAGGCAAGGCCATCAAATAGGCGGGACTCGCTGGCATGATCTGTTCCAGACACCAATCGAGGTCCTGCAGTGAAACTTCCATATGAAGCGTTGAACAAACATCCAGCCCGATTGTCAGTCCGTGCAACTTTCCCATCACGATGTCTTCCAGACAACATCGGACCAACTGTTCTTTTGTTCGGAACACTTCGGGTCCGATGAAGCCGGCAACATCATTCAAATGAACCCATGGCTCGAAGTCTGTGCCTGCCTTGCCCTTTGCAACCTGGTATTTCAAAGCACGAGCAAAACCGTATTTTCTGGATTCATGGACAACCATGTCGAATCCATTGCCATGGCCATTGGTAAAGTCAGCCCCCTGACCAGTTTCAAAGTACAAGTCAAACCTTCCTGTCCTCTGTCGAGCGTAGGACAGCATTTTTTCAACACTGATGTCAAACGTTTGATTGGCGCCATCTGTGCCGGCAATGCTCTGGAACCATAAAGCAGTGCTGTCCGGATGTTGTTGTTCAACTTCGGCCTGCACATCGATGTGTGACAGCACACAATGTGGTAGCGCATCCTGCACGCCAAATGTCTCCAGTATGTCCTTCAGGGTGAGTTCCACAGCAGTCACTGATTCCGGATCGCTGGAAACTGGATTGGTACCCAGCAACACATCTCCGACAGCATAAGACCATGCGTTAAAAACCTGCCAGCGAATATCGTCAAGATTGTCAGTGGGCGAATTTGGCTGAACGCGAGCTCCCAGATAACCACGCGCACCAATCTTACTGCCCGGCAATGGATAAAAAATCTTTGAACCAACGGCTATCAGCTCTTCATTGCTCATCAACTTCACGATGCAGCCGATCACATCGCTGGAAAGCCCCGGCAAAACTGCTTTGATTTCATCCTCCGGCCGATTGAGCAGGAATTGCTTCAACGTGCTCAATGTGAAATTTTGTGTTTTTGTTTGAGCATCGACCTGGACAGACTGTTGCAACAATTTGGTGAGCCGATCACTACTGATTTGATGATCATCCAAATCTGCGATACGTGTGTTGGAAAGAAGCTGCCGTGCAATATCGCGAACGGAATCGTTATCTGCAGATACTCCAATCGTGGCATCACCTTCCTTGAAAGGGTTCGCAGCACCGATAATCTGACGGTACAAGTCCTCATCAAATCTCGAATTGACGCGATTCAAATAGCCGAAAATATCTTCCCCGGGAAGACAGTCGTTTAACGACACTGCAGAAGACTGAAGTGGCTTGGCCGAACCGGTCGCTGCTGCATTGCCCAGCGCTGCAGCGCCACATGCGGCCGTTGTACGAACGAATTGCCGTCTACTGATCATCATCGCCGTCCTTCCAACAACCTGAGTTGTCATGACAGGTTCTGTCTGTAGCCCGAACGGCTTCAGATCAACGTAACTCCGAGCGCATGTCCATGACCGACAATCGTAGGCACGACATCATGACACCGGTAAGGGAGACTAACAGTATAGATCAAGCAACTTTTCAGTTTGCCCGTATCGAGGGCCACGCCGGCAAAAACAGCTGTTCATAGGACAGCTTCCAATGGTCCTCGTGCCTGTCTGGGGACTCCTGTCCATCAGTGCAGGTGTCGGTTGCGGACCGCTGAGTCGGATATCATGGAAATTTACATCTAGGCAGCATACGATTCACGCCCATCAGGAATTTCCATGTACACGTTTTCGAGATTCATGCTGCTGGCCCTCGCGATTGCGATTCCCACGGTAACCCGCGCTGAAAATTCGCCGATGGAAATATTCGAGCAGAGAATCATGCCGATTTTTCGCTCGCCGAATCCTTCCAGTTGCGTTCAATGCCATTTGGCTTCCGTTGATCTGAAAAACTACATACTGCCCTCGCACGAAGCCACATTTCTATCCCTGAAGAGTCAAGGACTGATCAATCTGGACTCACCTCGCAAGTCCAAGATTTTGACTCTGATTCAAATGGGTGACCAGGATTCGGACCCACTTGCGAAACGCATTCATGAAAAACAACGTCTAGCTGAACTGGGGGCGTTTCAGGCTTGGGTGGTAGCTTGCTGCGCAGACCCCGATCTGGCCGGTCAAAAAGTCGATGCAAATACTCAAACAGCGCAACCTGCTTCAGCGAACGAAATCATCCGACATGCTCGCAAGGATCGTATTCTCGACTCATTTGTCCGCAATGTCTGGTCTCAACGAATGCGTTGCTTTCCATGCCACACGCCAGGCGAGATTGACTCCACCAATCCAAAACACAAGAAGCCTGCCGAGAATTACGCCAAGCTTCTGAAGACTCACGGCGCACGAATTAATTTCTTTAAGAAAACACCCGAGCAAACGATGCGATCCATGATTGCAAACAGCCGGAAATCCTCGGCCAAAGCTCTGCCGCTGCTGAACTTCAAGGACCCTGAGCAAAGTCTGTTGGTGTTGAAGCCAACATCAAAACTCCCGCCCAAAAACGCACAGGGCCAGATTGGACCGCCATCATCGACGTCGCCGGTCTCTCACATGGGTGGACTGAAGATGCATGTGGATGACATGTCCTACAAAGCCATCGTGAACTGGATTACAGACCTGGGAAAAGTCATGACTGAGGGCTATCAGACCACTGCTGACCTGCCGAGTGACACCTGGATACCTACGATGAAGGTGCTGCGGTTGAAAGACATACCCGAAGCATGGGCACCGGGAAGTCTTGTTCAACTGTTCATTCACACGCCGACCCGAGACGGGACTGTGAACGCATGGACCAGCAATCCAATCGCTTTCACCCAAGGTATCGTCACGCCCCGACGAATCGTCAATGGCCCGCTGACCATGCTAGGAATCGAGCCTGCTGAATTGCTGCCTGGAACCTACCGTGTTCGCATCTTTGTCGACGCCAAGGGAAAGATTCGCACCAATTCAGCAGCCATACTCGATGCGTCGGATTACCAAGGTTCATTAGATATTGAAGCGGAATGGAAAGATGGATTTCCTCAAGCAGAATTCCATTCAGTCAAACAACTTCAGACCGAACCATAAGGTTCCAACAGGCAACAACAGCCCCGATACAACTGCCACGTTTTCTGCTCTCATTCAGGCAATCTCTCTGAAACACCAACAGGACAACAGAATCAAGGCCGACTACTGTCACGCCAATCGCATAGGTGATGGACAAGCTCATGCGAGTACCAAAAAAAACGCCCAGATTCCAGAAACATTGCTACGCCTGCGACGGCGAGTACCAACAAAACTCGCATCAACAGACGAATACCTAGGATACGCGGTAACCAGATCGCCAATGAAGTCAGGTGAGTTTGCGGAGTTCCTGAAGTCAGTCGTTATCTAGCAAGGGAATAGAAAATGAAGATTCTATTTGGAGAGATTTTCGTTGCTATGTTGTTGTCCATGCTGCTGACAGCTTGGGTTGTTAACCTTGCATCAGTACTGCCAAGCGATAGTAATTAG
>JAPKCI010000003.1 GCA_028823035.1 Rubripirellula sp. | reverse complement strand
ACATCGATGCAACCATCGCCAACATTGATCCCACGGCGATTTCGGATAGTGATGACAGTGATCAAGGTCATGGGACAGTTGCTGATATCGTTGGGCCGGAGGAAATCGAAGAAGAGGGTGAAGCTGAAGCCGACATCGATGCAACCATCGCCAACATTGATCCCACGGCGATTTCGGATAGTGATGAAAGCGACAAAGGCAGTGGTACGGTTGCAGACATTGACCTAGCAGTCCCCGAGGAAAATCAAGACGTTGTCGAACTGGATGAAAATGCAACGGTTGTCGATCTGGATCCCACGGTCACTTTCGAGAGCAGAAACGACCAGAGAAAAGAGGCAGGTCTTGCGAGTGATGATGGACCTGAAGGAGATGATTCCAGGGCAGGTTCTGAACAGGACGCCACTTTGATGGTGGATGAGGGTGATGAAGACGAAGAAGACATTGATAAGACCATCATGGAAGCCGATATCGATCAAACGGTTGTGATGGATGATCCAGCTACTGATGATTCTGGAAAGGATGGTGTTCCTGGTCGTCCCATGGTTGGTGCAGGAGATTCTGGCGGAGGAAAACCCGCAAACAAGAAGGTCGAGGCAACAATCCAGGACGCTCAGGAAGCCACCTGCGATGGCTATGGCAGCAATCCGAGTGTTAACACCGTCGACTCATCTGTGTTGGACAGCGGTGATGTCGAAAGGACGATTAATCCACGTGAGTTGTCGGATGAAGATGCTAGCGCTTGGAGTCTGGCGGCTCAGGGGGTCGCACCAAATGCAGCCCAAACGGTTGAGTCAGGAAGTGGGCCAAGAAAAACATGGGTTGATCGCCAGTTTGATCGACTCCGACGCAGCACTGTCAGTAACGTTAAGGGGACTCAGAATGTCGACGACGATTATCGACTGGTGAGAAAACTGGGTCAGGGCGGCATGGGGGATGTCTTTGTTGCAAGGCAGTGCTCGCTGAATCGTTTACTGGCAGTGAAGTTGATCAAGCCACTTGATGGCGAAAAACGTGCGCAGCTGGAACGAGCTGGTAGGCTCGAGAGCGTTGAGGAAGAACGTAGGCAGCAATTCCTTTCGGAAGCGATCGTTACAGGTGATCTTGATCACCCAAACATTGTCCCCATCCATGATGTTGCGGTCACGAGTAACAACGAACTGTTCTATTCGATGAAACGCGTTGTGGGGACGCCTTGGTCGAAGGTTATCAAGCAAAACTCTCGCGAAGAGAATCTTGAAATTCTGATGAAGTCATGTGATGCGATTGGATTTGCACACGAACGTGGAGTCGTTCATCGCGATATCAAGCCTGAGAATATCATGCTGGGTGACTTTGGTGTGGTGATGGTGATGGACTGGGGATTGGCTCTTCCAACCTCAAACTATGACAAGCACGATTCGGTTTTTTCCACTTCAGGCCTTGGTGGTACCCCGGCATTCATGGCTCCAGAAATGGTGACGGGACCGCTTGAAAAGATCGGTCCTGCCAGTGACATCTATTTGCTTGGCGCCACCCTGTTCATGATTATTACTGGTTCTGCGCCGCATAGGGCAAAGAACGTGACTGAGTGCTTGAAATCAGTACGACGTAACACCATTCGAAAAGTAAGTGAATCGAAACAGGGTGAGTTGCTGAGTATCGCGATGCGAGCGATGGCGACCAAACCTGAGGATCGTTATCCGGATGTCGCCAGTTTCCAGAATGACATTCGCGTATACAGGTCGCACGCGGAAAGTATTTCACTTACCGTTCGCGCCACTGAGGACATGGAGTTGGGTCAACGGGAAGCTTCCTATGCTCCCCTGTCCCGAGCCGCGTTCCGCTACGAGGAGGCATTGAAGTCGTGGGAGGATAATACGCGTGCCAAGCAAGGTCTCGCCGCGACCAAATTGGTTCATGCAAAGATTGCCTGTGACAAAGGTGACTATGACTTTGGTCTGTCGCTGCTGGACCGGGACAATGGCGAACACCATGATCTGATCGCCAAGATTGAGGCCGAGATTATCACGCGAGATTCGCATGCAGCCAGGGTTTCGTTGCTTCGGAAAGTTGCGGTCGCAATGCTCGCCGTGATCATTGTGGGCGGTGCTGGTGGGTCGTTGTGGATCGAAATGGAGCGCAGAAACGCACGTACCGCTGAAGGCGAGGCGCGTACTGCTGAAGGCGAGGCACGTACCGCTGAAGGCGAGGCGCGTACCGCTGAAGGCGTGGCAGTTTCTGCACAAGAGAAAGCAGAGTCTGCCGAGCAAGTCGCACGTATGGAAAAAGAGAAAGCAGAGTCTGCCGAGCAAGTCGCACGTATGGAAAAAGAGAAAGCAGAGTCTGCCGAGCAAGTCGCACTGGAAGCTGAGGAGACAGCGAGAGAATCGGCTAAACAAGAGCGACTGGCGAAAAGCGAAGCTGTGAAAGAAAAAGACCGTGCTGAAAAAGAAAAAGACCGTGCTGAATACGAGGAGTACATTTCGAAAATTGCTTTGGCGAAGGCAAGGCTTGAACGTAACGAAGCCGATGGGGCTCGGGAAATCCTTCAGGACTTGAAATCTAACCCAAACTCAGCTGATCGAACCAAGGGGTGGGAGTGGCGTTGGTTGTGGCGACAGGCGAATCAATCTGAAGCGATTGGCACTTCAGGGGTGCCGGTGGTTGATCTTGGGGTGAGTAAAAGCGGGCGTATGGGAGCAGTGGCTTTGTCCGACGGAGCGGTGCAATTATTGCGTTTGGACGTTGAGGGGAAATTAATCGAAAAGGTTTCACTGCCACCAGAAATCTTGGCAGAAAAGCGAGCTACCTGTGTTGCTCTTTCTGCTGATGATCAGCGGCTTGCGATTGGGACGGACCAGGGAGAGGTGGTCATCATCACTGATCTGGACGACCTTTCGGCTGCGGCAAGCAAGGTGATTACCACGTCTGTCCACAAGCTAAAAGTCACAGACATTTGTTTTAGCAACAAGGGGACATTGTGGACTGGATCCGAAGATCGAACTGTGTGTTCGTGGAGGCAACAGGCAAATGGACGGTTGGTCAAAGAGGCAGTCTGTTGGCATTTTCTTCCAGTGAAACAGATCGCAGTAACTGAACAGGACCAAGAGACCTTTTTGGCAGCGGTCGTTGGCGACGGAAAAACGGGCAAAGTAGTAGTCTGGGAACAGATCCTTGCAAAAACAGGTCCAGTTCTGAATCTTGTCGGAAGAATGTCAGAGCATGCGGGACCGGTCTCGGCGGTGACATTCGATCGAACAGGGAGGCGTCTTGCCTCGGGGGATCTGATTGGCAACGTATTGGTTTGGGACAGAAGAGACGTGTCGGCACAAGGAGATGAAAAATACCGACAGTCAATCCAAGATGCGGTAAAAAAAATTCAGCAGGGAGTTGCAACGCAGGTGTCCGACCACGCACCGTCGACTCGACAGATTGGGGTTCCTCTGCACGATGCAGATGCCAGTTCGTTTCGCCGCTATGTATCGACAGGGGTTGCTGACCCTGAAGGTGGCGCGATCGCCAAGGCCCACAGTGATGCTGTTGAAACGATACGCTTCAGTGGTGATGGTAAGTCATTGCTGACTGCCTCTGATGACTACACGGTTAAGGTTTGGGATCTTGCCGCCGGCAATGTCAGGCAGACATTGAAGGGCCATGGTGGTTGGGTCGTCGGCGCAGAGTTTCTGGATGGGCGGGATGATATTGTCGTATCCGCTTCTGACGACACTACAGTGAGAACATGGAAACCGAAAACCTATGTCGGTGCTTTTAAATCGCAGCAGACACTTGTTCCCAGCCTTACGGCACTGGAAACGAACGATCCAAAGGAAGAAATTTGGTCGGCAAGTTTTTCGCCTGACGGAACCAAGATTGTTGTAGCACGCGGTAACCATAAAGCAGAGGTGCTCGGAATCGATAAGGCATCACTTGAATTTCATCCAATATCGCTTTTGTCCCTCGAGGAGGGCACTGATTTTGTTGCTATGTCGATGCAAGTTGATCAGAAACACAATCTCGTTTACATCGGGAGTGGAGATGAAACTATCCGAGTGTGGGACCTGACGCGTGGTGTGCAACTCGGTGAGGCAAACGAAACAGGACTGAACACGGCCTTTGCCTTGTCGAATGATGGGCATTGGATGTTGAGCGGTTCGAGTGATTCTAATGTCAGAGCGATCCTTTGGCAGCTCGATCCGACGGGCAGAACATCACCGGAGCAGGTTCATGATCTTGTCGGTATTGTCGGTCAGGAGGCTATCTCAACCTTCGCGTTTTCACCCGACTCCAAAACACTTTTCACAGGCGATGATTTCGGAATAGGTATCTTGTGGAATGCGGAAACGGGTGAGCAGATAGGTGATCCTGTCACCAATGTTCGGGGCTCACGAATCAATGA
The DNA here is from genome assembly GCA_028823035.1 of Rubripirellula sp. Taxonomy (GTDB): domain Bacteria; phylum Planctomycetota; class Planctomycetia; order Pirellulales; family Pirellulaceae; genus Rubripirellula. The sequence goes on along the minus strand of JAPKCI010000003.1, from coordinate 121,552 downwards.
TGCAGTATTTACGGCGGATGGAAAATCCTTGTTTGTTGCTGCGGACAATGCAGCGGTTACACAGATTGATTTGCAAACATTCCAGAATACAGCACGGTTTGAACAACTTGGATATGTCGTCAAGATGTCACTGTCTCCAGATGGTCGGAATTTGCTGACAGTGTGCGAGGTCGCGAGCGAGACTTCCATCAAGACGTTTGCAACACTGTGGGATCTCAATTCCGGGCTTGGAAAAGTATTGGATCTCACCGTCAGACTAAGGACGACCGAAACTGGCGATGAAAGTCGGGCGCGGATTACCTCCGCACGTTTTGACGCTACGAACAAGTTGGTGTTTGTCAGTCGCACTGCCAATGAAAACGACAATTCAGAGATTCGAGTTTGGGATCTGAAAAAGCTCACGCAAGAAAATGGCTTCATCGAGAGTGAAGAACTGAAAAAGATGACGTTGGAAGCGAAGCAGTCTAGTAACACGGGGACTGTGTTCTTGATGCCGAGTGTGCGTCGGGATACCGAGGGCTTGTTTCCATTGGGTGATGAGAGAGTGCTGACAATGAACAATAATGGCGTCTTCCTGTGGAATCTAGAAACCAAACAGGAGGAGATGAGTTACCGGGCCCATGCGGAGTTGACGGAGGCCGCTTTTTCGTTTGATGCAAAGTACGTTGCCACGGCGAGTCGGTCTGTCAAAATCTGGGATGCTGTGTCGGGTAAGGCCTTGGCGAAACTAGAGTCGAAAAAACCGATTCGCACCGTCCAGTTCTCGCCTGTAAAAGTGGGCGATTCCGGCTATGTTTTTGCAACGGGTGGTGATCAGGGAGTAGTGGAGTTTTGGCAATTCGATCCAGAGACTCGAGAAGTCATTGCGTTTGCTCCGATCCCTCCAGAACCGAACGCGGGGCCTAAACGATCCATCCAACGCATTCGGTTTTCGACGGAGGGTGATCGACTCTGGATTGTGGGTGAGAAAGGTTTGGCACGCTTACGGAACCTGAGAGAGCCGACGGAAACCATTACACTGGAAGTGCCTGGAAATCAAAATTTAACGTGCGCCGCGATTTCAAATGATGGACTGCATCTGGCTGCTGGAAGCAGTGAAAAGAATGTTTTTGTTTGGCAATTGCCACAGCAAAATAAAGACTTGAAAATGGTTGTGTTGAGCGGTCATGCAGGTGTTGTCAATGACGTTGGCTTAATCGGAAATGAAGTTGAGACTCTACGAGTCTTCACCGCATCAGCGGATGGTACTGCTCGCGTCTGGGATCCCCGATTTGCAATGTCGGGGATGGAGGATATGCCTGGCGTGGGACGAGAAATCATTTCTCTGCGTCGTCACCAAGGTGACGTGACGGCACTCGACACCACCGAGAATGGTGATTTGTTAATGACGGCGGGACGTGATGGCACTGTCATTCTGTGGCCCGCTGAAACGCCGGATCATGAGGCTCTTCCTGCTGCAAATGGTCAGCCTGAAGCCGGGAAGCTTTGATTGGTTTTCCTCGCCGGGCGCTTACCCATTGGAACGGGCCTGCACCCGCAATGGTGTCGATCAAGTACCCGCAATGGTGTCGATCAAGCGATCAGTAGTTCTGGCATTCCTTGCCGCAGTTGTCCATCCTCCATGCGATGGCACCGATCGGCGGCTTCTGCAATGGAGTCGTCATGAGTGATCATCAGGATGGTCAAGCCATCATCCTGATTGATTTCAGTCAGCAATTTCAGGATATCCAACCCAGTCTCGGTATCAAGGTTTCCAGTGGGTTCATCAGCGAGCAACAATGACGGATCGGTCATCAGTGCACGGGCAATGGCTGCACGCTGCATCTCCCCACCACTCATTTCGGATGGTTTGTGGGAGGCGCGGTGTAGCAGACCAACACGGTCCAACATCGCTTCAGCTCTCCGCCGTGCTTCTTTTCTGTGACGAAAAAAATCCCATGCACTTCTGCCGATCATCGTCGGTGCCAGTACGTTTTCGACAGCCGAGAGTTCCGGAAGCAGATGGTAGAACTGGAAAATGATTCCGATGTCATGGTTCCGGTAACTGTCTCGCCTGGCGCGTGTCGCATTGTCAATTCGTTCACCACGAAAATGAATTTCTCCACGGTCTGGATGATCGAGTGTTGCTAAAAGGTGCATGAGCGTGCTCTTTCCGCTGCCGCTTCTGCCCACCAGTGCAGTGATTAGACCAGCGGTGACTTCAAATTCGACACCCCGCAAAACGGGAACTTCGATTCGGTCCTTGTGGTAGCTCTTGTAAACATTCTGAGCTCGCAGAACGATTTCTGAATTCATGGTGGTGACGGTGAGTTTGGAAAATGGTTTACGAGTCGGATAACCTCAGTGGTCATACTCACTACTCAAATCGAAGTGCTTTCACTGGGTGCATTCGTGCAGCCCGAAGGGCAGGTAAGACACTTGAGAATACGGCAATTCCGACGGCTCCTGCCATTACCCAAACCAGAGTGAAAGGGTGAATGATGGTCGGGATTTCAGTGAAGTAATAAACGGTTGGGTCGAACACTTCCTGACCGGTTATGTTCTCAATCACGGTAGCTATTTCATTGATGTGGTCGACGAACAGAAGACCACCCACAAGACCGGCGCCACTGCCCAAAAATCCGAGCAACAGACCATAGGTGAGGAAGATACTCATCACGCCTCCACCAGAAGCTCCCAGTGCCTTGAGTGTTCCGATGTCGCGAGTCTTTTCAACCACGATCATGAAGAAAGTGGCAAGGATGCCAAATCCGGCAACCGCAATGATCAGAAAAAGTAAAATGTTGAGAATCGTGGTTTCCAGTCGAACCGCAGCCAAGAGTGGGCCTTGCATGTCCCGCCAAGTCTGAATGTTGTAAGCGTAGATGTTGGGAGGAAATCGGCGACGTAACGCATCACGCACTGCATTCAGGTCGGCCCCTTCGGCTAATTTTAATTGGATCGTGGTGACGCTGCGAGCTTGCGTTGCAGGATCAATCATGCCACGGAATTCCTGCATTTGGTCAAGTCTGCAGAATGCGAAGGTGCTGTCATATTCACTCATGCCGGATTCATACATGTCCACGACTGTGAATTTTTGATTGACGACCTTGGGATTGTCCGATGCATTCGGAAACATCATCCGAACGTCATCGCCGGGTCGACAGTAGTAGTGATCCTTTACGTTGTTTTGTTCATCACGCATGCGAGAACTGCAGGTGGAAATGCCGAGAATGACCCCGGGATATTGCTCGACAGCCGGGTCAAACTCAGAAGCGGTAGCGCCCTCGGTTTCCTTGAAAATGTCGGATGGAGGGGGGATCTGCATGGACGGTGCCGTGTCGTCGCTCGTCGGGATATCGGCGGGTGCACGCAAGGAATCAATCCTCGCCTGTTCCACGGCAAACGCACGCTCGTATGCAACACGAGCCCTGCGATAATTCCAGCCCGATGCAGGAAATTGATCGCGGTCAGGAGCGAAACCGTCTTCACGAAGGTCAAACTTGACTTGTGACTGATTCTCGGGGTGTAGCAGGTAACGCCCGAAGTGGCTGACATTGTCATAGGTTTCAGCGTCAAGGCCAACGAAGTTCACATGCCGAGTGATCAGCTGTCCGTTGAATTCGATGCCCAGCATCGCGGGAACATGCACGCTTGCGGACGAACCGACAACCTCGTCGCCACAGACCTTCATGATCTCCTCGATATGGCCCTCTGGATCGGGCATACCACCGCTGGTATGACACTCGATCAGAATATCTGAGGCTAGACCGTGGAGTCGCTCATGCATCTCAGCGGAGAAACCCGCCATCACACTATTGACGACAATGAGAGTCGCGACTCCCAGGGTCACACTGATGATGGATGCGAGCGCGATGTAGCGAGTTCGCAAATAGCGAAAACATAGCAGCCAGCGATACATTTACCGTTCCTTGGATCGAATCTTCTGACGCACGTCCGTGTGCGTATGCCTTGACCGACGTCGAGTCTAGGAAAGTCTGCGCCTGAGCGTAAACGTCAATCGCGGGATCATCACCCCTGATATTCATTCTGGATCCGGCATAAACCGCGTCTGGCAGGTGCGGAGAGCCAAAAGGAGCCCCGATTCGGAAAAGAGAGGATTTGCTGGACGCAAATGCTGGCATTAAAGCCCAGTCAGGTCGGTAAACGCTGCTGCTTCGTCGGCCAACGCTCAGGCCCCTCGGGAAACAGCAGACGCGAATCTCAGTTCTCAGGCCGCAGTAAGGGAAACAGAATCACATCGCGAATCGATTTTTTACCCGTCAAAAGCATGACTAGCCGATCGATGCCCAGCCCTAAGCCACCAGCAGGCGGCATTGCATAGCGAAGCGCACGAACAAAGTCATGATCCATCTTTGCCATCGAATCTTCTTCGTTTTGGCCCTGCAATTGTGTTTTGAATAGTTCCTCCTGTAGGTCAGGATCATTCAATTCTGTATAAGCATTTGCTAGTTCCATGCCGAGGATGAAGAGTTCAAATCGCTCGGCAATCGCCGGATTGTCGCGTTTGCGTTTGGTTAAGGGGCAAATGCTAGCGGGGTAATCAATTACAAAAATAGGCCCTTGGAGCGTGTCTTCAACCTTCTCCTCAAAGATTTCATTGCGAATCACATCGGGGTGCTTACCCTCGGTGGTCAGGTTCAATGTCTTTGCCAAATCGATCACGGCGGCCTCATTCGAGGAATCAACACCAGTTGCTTTCTCGAATAATTCTGCGTAGGTCGCTCTCTGGAATGGCGGTGTAAAGTTGATGCTTTTGCCGTCATATTCTCGAACGTATCCACCCCCAATTGCATCAATCGCGTCGGTGATCAGACGTTCGGTCAGATCCATCATTGATTGGTAGTCGCCATAAGCTTGATAGCATTCAAGCATTGTGAATTCGGGATTGTGTCGTGGGCTGATGCCCTCGTTTCGATAGACACGGCCCACTTCATAGACTCGCTCCATTCCACCGACCATGAGTCGTTTGAGGTGCAATTCCAGTGCAATTCGCATCGTCAGTGGCATGTCGAGTGCGTTGTGGTGTGTGGCAAACGGGCGTGCTGCAGCACCGCCTGCAACGGTGTGGAGCGTAGGACCCTCAACTTCGCAGAATCCATCGTCGTCCAGCGTGCTACGAATCGATTTGACGATTTGGGTGCGATCAAGAAAGGTCTTCATGACACCATCATTGAAGGCTAAATCTGCGTAACGCATGCGTTGTCGCATGTCTGCGTTGGTCAGGCCGGCATGTTTGTCAGGTGCAGGTTCCAGCATCTTGGCGTGGAAGAAAACTTTGTGGGCAAACACTGTCAATTCACCTGTGTTTGTTTTCCCAAGACGCCCTTCAGCAGCGACCAAATCACCAAGGTCAAAGAGTTTGGCGAGGGAAAATCCTTCATCACCGACCTGATTCTTGCCGACGAAAATCTGGATGTCGCCTGTCCAGTCACGTAGCGTCAAAAAAATCAACTTGCCCTTGTCGCGTGACAGCATGATCCGCCCTGCAACCCTAACAGTTGGACCCGTTTGTTCACCTGGTCCATTGTCTGATTTCCACTGTCGAAAATCGATATCTTCTGATGCCAAGTCTGGCAGTGGGACAACGGTGCCATCTTCCTTGGTCCATTGAATCTCGCTCTGACGAGCTTGGCAGTCTGAAATCAGCGAACGATCGTCGAACCGATTTCCCCAGGGATCGATGCCAATTTCTTCGATTTGACGCATTTTCTCGCGTCGGGCAACGCGGGGATCCTTGGCGTCATTTTCCATCGGAGTCGTCTTTTCATTCATGGGAGTTCAGGACTCAGGTGTGAAACCGGAGTTACATGCTACGGCGGCCGGCTCGCTAGTTACATTGGCGAGTTAGCAAAACTGCTGGGGCGAACGGGGGTAATTTCTTTGGCAGGATTGTCGGTGCGTTTTGCTGTTTTCGCAACCGTGAGTGGTTCAGGGGATCGTTTCAGACGTTTTCGCCCTTCCCTTCCCTGCTCTGCCCCGATCCACACTGATTCTCGGGCGGTAGATGGGTCGCTCATTGGGATCTCCAGAAGGTCTCGTCGGACAGGTTATCAGCGTCAGGATTCGCCTTTTTCCCGTATTCAGCTGCTGGTGAGTGCCCGTCTGCAATTTGTTGCTGCCGCGGTGGTGGGGACCTAGCGGCGAGGGGAATTCGGAGGTCACGGCGATTCTGAGCCGTGAAGATAATCTGTTGTGGCTGGCTGCTAATTGAAAAAGCAACCCTTGACCTACTTTGATTTTTTTTTGTACTACGTGCGAAACCAATTCATCTACGAGGATCCTAGCCCCATGTTCAAACGATTGTTATTTGCTCTTTCCATTACATTACTTCCGACATTTGCGGTTGCTGATGAAATCGTCCGCTATCAGTTGACGGAGTGGAAAGCCAAGCACATCCATGATGCGAAAAAAGCGGACACGATTATGCAAACGCTGAAGAAGCTTGGGTGTGAGCTCAAGAAGGATCAGCACAATGGTCACATTGATGTGAAGTATCGCTGCGTGAAGTGGCATGAGCTGAAGCTGAACAGCCATGACGATGCACACAAATGGGAAAAGTGGCTCAAGGAGTTCAACTTCAAGACTGAGCACAAGCATTGAGTTTGCCAATTCCCAATATTGCCCTAATCCACGGCGCAACGCGACTCGCCACGCATGTGGCGGGACGCGTTGGCAAGGCGATGGGATTTGACGAAGTCCTTCGTGGAGCTGACGCCCCCCATGCCGATTTGGCTCAGAATGACGTCGCGACCCAGAATGCTGGCGAGGTCCAGAATACCGCTGCTGTGCGTGACAGACTCACCCACCAAATCCGGAGCCTGCTGGAGGATGCCGGAATTTCGGTGAACCAAGAACTCCATGTAAGCGTCGATCAACAGCATAATCTTCGTGTGGACGTCCAGCACTCGCGTTCAGCGGAAATCGAGGCAGTGTTGAATCAGGAACCAGCGTTGAAACGAGAATTTGAGAGTCTCGCAAGGCTCGAGAAAAGAAATGATTTTTCAATCGACTTGACGAGTTCCGGTGCGGTAGCCAACATGATTGCTCCCGGAGGGTATCCGAATTGGTGAGGAGGTTGATTCGAAATCAATTGCCCCGCAAGGGGTTGCGGGTTCGAGTCCCGTGCCCTCCGCTGAAAAATCGAACGGCTGAAACCACAATGACGGTTTCAGCCGTTTTTTTGTGGGCTACGTGGGCTCAGGCAACTGCCCCGCACCGATTTCGGCAGTGTTGAGCGTTTTGCAGCACATGCTCTTAGGGAATCGTGTCCGGGGTTCGATTTGCCGTCTGCCGGGTCAGCAAGGCTGATGCGGTTGGTCCTAGTGAGGGATGTCTAAGTGGCTACCGGCGGCTCAGTCTCATTCTTTAGCGGTGATTTCGATTGGCATCTTGGCGTTCAACCTTTGTTGCCAAGTCTTTAGTTCCTGTTGAAGACGTTCGAGAGTTGCGGGTTCACTTTTTGCCAGATCGGTTGTTTCGCCAGGATCTTGAGCAAGATTGTAGAGTTCGGATTGGTTCGTCTCGTAGAACTCAATCAGTTTCCAGCTACCCGCCCGGATTGCAGCTCCGGGCTTCCATGCAGAGCCGTGGTAGTGGGGGTAATGCCAATACAGGTTCCGCTCTGGAAGTGGCTTGCCTTTGAATAATGGAACGAGACTTCGTCCATCGGCATGCAATTGAGGAGCTGCCGGCAGTCCAGCCAGTTCTAGAATAGTGGGGAAGAAGTCCGTGCTTACAACGGGTGCGTCACAGGTAGATCCCGGAAGCGTGATACCAGGCGCCCGAACAATCATCGGTTCACGGATGCCACCTTCATAGAGCCAGCCTTTGCCGCTCCGCAGCGGCAGATTACAAGTCGGACCACTGCCAAACTTTCTCTGCTTTGGCAATGTGCACAGACCGCCATTGTCAGAAAAGAAAAATACAACAGTGTCTTCACGCAAGTTGGCGTCATCGAGAGCTTGTAGGACTCGGCCCACGCTCAGGTCCACGGCATGCACCATCGAGGCGTATTCAGGATTGTCCTGTCGCATCCGGCTCCAGCCGTCATGTTCAGGGGCCGCTGCAACTGGCGTGGGGAATTTCTTGTCGGCGACCTTGCGAAAGTGGTCAATGGTTCTGTTATCGGGTTGGATCGGTGTGTGGACGTTGTAGTAGCTGAAGTAGAGAAGGAATGGTCGTTCTGAGGGCGAATCTTCGATTAACTTGACTGCTTCGTTTGTTAGCCGTTCGGTCAGGTATTCTTCTTGCTCTTTCGCTTCAAGATTCGGGTTGCTCCATGGAGCGTAATAGCCGCCTGGCGGCGATCCTTTGTCACAACCACCGATATTGACGTCAAATCCCTGGTCGGTCGGCCAATGACCCTCATCGCCGAGATGCCATTTCCCAAGAAACCATGTCTGGTAGTCGGCGTTTGAACGCAGATGCTCCGCGATGGTTGTTTCTTCCAGAGCAAGATTGTTACGATCGTCGATATGAGCAAACCGCGGATTCGACTCAGGGTTTGCCCGCTTGCCCGGTATCCAGTCCGTGATGTCCACACGTACCGGGTGCCGACCTGTCAGTATGCTCGCTCGGGTTGGTGAGCAGACGGGGCATGCAGCGTAGCCTTGTGTGAAACGCATGCCCTGCTTTGCCAGCGAATCGATGTGTGGGGTTTCATGGAAGTCACTTCCAAAGCAACCAACATCTGCCCAGCCGAGATCATCGACGAGAAAGAAAACGATGTTGGGTTCCTTGGCTGGCAAACTTGCAGGCCAACAGAGGATTCCAGCATGGATTAATCCGGCACAGAGAAAGAATAATCGCGTCATTTTGAAAACTCTCAGGCTCGTGAGGTGAGTAGCTACTCATTGCGAGGAAAGGATACATCAGGATGTAGGCGGCTTGGGATCAATCAAGGCAATAGGCGGCGAAGTTGCGTTGAACCTACAACAATGGATTCGGTGTACCGGTCTGTTTACTGCGATTGGCTGCTTCCATGAACTGAAGCATCTCAATTGTCTCTTGGAGCGGAACGGGGGCAATTCCCGAGCGAAAAAAGTTTGCGATTGCTGTACAGAGTTCACGGTATGGAATTCCAAGTTCGATGGTGACAGTGCGTTTGCTGCCAAATACAGTCGCACCGAAGTCGAGTGATCCACCACGTAGGCCACGGTAAGTTCCAATTCGATCGTTGGGCCAGATTCCCGACATCACATCTGCCTTGGCTGTATGAGTTCGAACAACCTCTTGGCATCCGCTACCCATGAGGGTGTACAGAGCTTCGATTCCGTGAAGTCCGTAGAAAAAAAGGTCTGGCACGCCTGTTGGAAGATGACATGGTCCCCATGTTTCAGCGCTGATGATTTCACCAATCTCACTGTTGTCGATTGTGTCGAGTAAGTTGCTGCTGAAGCGGAAACAGGATGCGGAAAAACAGGGCACAGAGTGTTCGTTGCTGAGACGAAGGATTTCAAATGCTGCATCGACGGAGTTCGCGAGTGGCTTGTCGATGAAGATTGGTTTGCCGGCAGACATGACCTGCTGGGCTTGCTCAAGATGTACTTCGCCATCGACACTTTCCAGCATCAGGGCATCAACTCGATCGAGTAAGCTGTCGATGTCGTGAACGATCTCGACACCAAGTTCCTTCATTTGCGTTGTGAATTCTGGAACTCGTTGTTGACTGATCGGCAGATCGCTTCCGCCAGGAAACCCAGCCACTACCTTGATCACAGCATCCGGTTGCGTGGCCTCTAATTGCTGAAATATCCTAGTGAATTCAACTGCATGCGACGTGTCGAGGCCAACCATTCCTACCTTGATTGATTGACTACTCATTTTCGGCCTGTTCAAGTACTGCCTGTCGTAGTCGTGTTGCTTCGGTCTGCGCGAAGCCTTCGTTGTCGTTGTCAATCAACCAGTCAAGATCTTCAATGGCTGCTGCATGGCGTCCTGTCATTACCCGGATTTGTGATCTCATCCGTCTGGATAGAATTGAATCGGGTTGGATTGCTACGGAAGCTTCGCAATACCGATTGATTGCTTCAGCATTTTGATCATTACCAGCAACGCCAATCAGATTCCCTAATACTCGGTTCAGAATTTCAGCAGGTGTTTGGGCCCGCAGGTCATCGGCAATCATCGAACGATTGCCATGAGACACTACAATTTTCGCTGCATCGTCACGTGTCAGCAGTTCACCCTGTTCGAAAACATCGATCAATTGCCCGTTGTCATCGTCAATGACATGGTTGACGACAAAATGGCCGGGCAGGCCGACTCCCTCGGTCTTGATGCCAATGCGACGACCCAATTCCATGTAGAGTATCGAGAGCGTGATCGGTAGTCCTTCCCGTTCGTCTATCACTCGATTGAGGTGACTGTTGGCGGGGTGGTAATACTCAGCGCGGCCGCCGTGAAATCCGTTTTGTTCGAACAAATAGGTATGCAGCGCATCACGTTTTGCTTGCTCACTGGCATTCTTCGGCAATGTTTCGTAGATCTCCTGCCCCATCTCATCAACTCGTGACACGTATGCCTCTACGTCGATGTCGGGGTCATCCAGTTTTGCAATTAGCAGTGCTCCACGCAGAAGCATCCCGTCCGGTGGTTGGGTTGCCAGTTCACGAAGTTGTCTGACGATTGGGGCAATGGTCACATCGGAAGCAAGGCGGCGTAGACGCTCTGCCTGTTTCTCAAGTTGAGCAACTTTGCGAGAGATTTCCCGACTGGTGGCTTCGTTCGCCTCGCCCAGTTGTTGGATGTCCGAGGGCGTTATGTCACGTAATTTCGATGGTTTTGAAAAGATGTCGTCCATCAATTCTTTTGCTTTTGTTGTCATCGGACGTACCTGAAGATCCGAGCCGAATTCAAATCCTTTGAAGTCAGGATTTGTTTCTCTGAATTTCACGAGTCCAAATTTTCCGGAAGCCAATTGGGTATCGTTTGATTCGATTACAAGTTGGTCGTTGATGAAGCACTGCAGTTTGCCTGGTTCGATCCGCACCCGTAGGTGATTCCACTGATTTGGCAAATAGTGTTTGGTACGGACCTCCTTCAGGACTTCCCACGAGTACACCGACGGTCCCTTGAAGCAGGTTAGCCTGAGTTGCCCGTTGGTGGGGTAGAAACCGTAGTGTTGATCATTGCCATCGGAGTGAAAGGCGATTCCTGCGGCACCCGATTCGTCATTCAATCGAACACGGACAGCGATTTCAAATTCTTTATCTGGCGTTTCGGATTTGGACAGGCAGAGTGCGCGACCACCGAAGCCCGAGCCCGCACCACGAGCCATGATCATTCCACCTCGCTGTTTCCATGTTGCATTGAACAGGGGCAACCACTGTTTTTCGTTGACCAGGCCAAGGTTGACCCATTTGTCATAGGCAACCGGATTCGTACTGTTGCGAATGATATCCAGTTGGTGCGTGGGAATGGCAAAGCCCAGATTGTCATCGATCGCCGATTTCATGTTGATGATGCCGATGACTTTACCCTCACTATCGACCAGCGGGCCTCCGCTATTACCGGGTTGGGTTGGCATTGCCAGTTGGATCATTTTTCTGCCTTCAATTTCCTGAATCGCAGAAACGATTCCAGTGACGACACTGTCTCGCATTCCGAGAGGGTTTCCAAAGGCGAGTACACGTGATCCTTGTGATGGCAGGGAGTCACTTGCGAGAGTAAGAGCAGGTAACTCGGTTTCGCCAACGTCAACACGCAACAATGCCAAGTCACTGTTGCGGTCCGATGATTCGACTGCCAGTACTGGTAACTTTCGTCCGGATGACATTTCAACCGTAAAGGGTCTGCCTTCAGTGATCACATGAAAGTTTGTGGCGATCAGACCATCTGCAGCGACAACGAATCCCGTTCCCATGCCAATTTGTTGCCCATCACGCCCGCTCACACGAATGGTGGCAACCGACGGACTTACCTGCTTGATCAATGCTTGCAGGACTTCCGGTTTTACCAAGTCAGTCGGATTGTCAGCGTACACTGACCCTGCTTCCATGATCAGCAGTAATACAAAAGTGCAGACTCGTCGCATATTTATTTCTCCAGAGGCATGTTCCATCGTAGCCAATTCTCGGTTTTTCGTGGTGGTTTATCCACAGTCACGGAGCAACATTCGTTCAGGCACAGTAAAGTGGAACTGTTAGTAATGGGGTGGGTCAATTGAAAAATTGACCCACCCATCATGGAAAGCGAAATCGGACGGGCAGCATATGCCCGCCTGGATACATTTTTACCTTTATCAATTGGCTGTTGTCATGTCTTGCGTTCTGCTTGCTGTCGTATTTTTCACCTTGGTTTCTGTGGTTGCTGGGAATTCAGCTTTTGCGCAATCAGAGCATCGCAATGTGGTGTTTGTCCTCGTCGACGATCTCGGTTATATGGACATCGGAGCTAATAACCCGGCAACATTTTATGAAACTCCCAATATTGATCGACTGGCTAGCACAGGGATGCGGTTTACCAACGGGTATGCAGCAAACCCAGTTTGTTCCCCCACGAGGTACAGCATCCTGACAGGCAAATACCCCAGTCGGGTTGACGCTACCAATTTTTTTGCTGGAAAGCGTGGTGGACGTTTCCTGCCCGCGCCCTTGAAGGATCGCATGCCATTGGAAGAAGTGACGCTGGCCGAAATGATGCGAGCATCCGGCTACGCGACATTCTTTGCAGGAAAATGGCATCTGGGTCCCACCGAGGAATTTTGGCCCAAGCAGCAGGGATTTGACTTCAACGCCGGGGGTCATCGAGCGGGGGGGCCTTTTAAAGCTGGTAAGTACTTTTCTCCTTATGGGAATCCCCGACTGCAGGATGGACCCGAGGGCGAGCATCTGACCGCAAGACTTGCTGATGAAACTGTGAAGTTCATTCGTGATCACCAGAAACAACCCTTCCTTGCCTATTTGTCATTCTACTCGGTGCACACACCACTGATGGCACCACGTGAATTGGTGGAAAAATATCAAGACAAGGCTGAGCGGCTCGGCCTGAATGCCGCGAAGATATTTGGTGATGAAGAACAGGTGTGGCCTGATGCCAAACCGCGACAAGTTCGCATACTGCAAACCCATGCGACTTATGCAGCCATGATTGAATCGATGGACATGGCAGTAGGGAGAGTTCTGCAGACGCTGGACGATTTGGGACTTGCCGACAACACCATTGTCTGTCTGACCAGTGATAATGGTGGACTCTCGACGTCTGAAGGTTCGCCGACAAGTAACTTGCCGCTACGAGGCGGCAAAGGGTGGCTGTATGAGGGTGGCATTCGGGAAGCGTTCATGATTCGCGCGCCAGGCGTTACTGAGCCTGGCAGTACTTGTGATTCGCCCGTCATGAGTATTGACTTTTATCCCACCTTGGCTGAATTGTCTGGTGCCGAAACTCGGTCGGATCATACGGTCGATGGTGTCAGCCTCGTACCACTGCTGCGTGGAGGCAAGAGTTCTGGTCGGTCGTCACTTTTTTGGCACTATCCCCATTACAGTAACCAAGGTGGTTTTCCTGGGGGCGCAATTCGGACGAGTCACTGGAAGTTGATCGAGCGTTATGAAGATGGTCGCCGTCATCTTTATCATCTCGAACAAGATGTCGGTGAAACCACCGATGTTGCTGGTAAACACCCTGAAATCGTGCAGCAGATGACGGCGGATTTGCACTCATGGTACGACGCCGTTGACGCCAAGTTCTTGCAACCCAAGCCAAGCGGTTTGCAGCCATGGTTTCCGGGCCGCTGACATTCCGGCGTCAGCAATGGCGGGCCTGCCAAACCGTGCAACTGGTTTCGTTCATTGCATTTGAGAACGCCGAGCAGACTGTGCACTGTCTGCGGAACAGATGCTTGAACAGATCCCGAATCGATGCCTGAGCAGATCCTGAGCAGATCCTGAGCAGATCCTGAGCAGATCCTGAGCAGATCCTGAGCTGGGAGCAGAGAGATGCGTGATGGGCCTCGATGTAGGGTATCTGCCGCCTCCGGCAGCAATACTTGCGTTTGTTCTAACCAGTCTGTGATATTCGCCAATGCTGGATTCGATGCTTATCTGTTTGTCGGATAGTCGTGTCTTGCGCAATCCGTAAAGTCAGTGCCGAGTCTAGGGGCTGTAACGCTTTATCGGGATCTGCCGCTTGGATTCGGAGTCCGGTTCTTCCAGTTGGGTCGCGTGATTAGCCGATACCGAAAGTGGCGCGACTTCCAAGCGGTCCGGTTGTCCAGATTGTCTGGCATTTCGGAAGGCGTTGCTAAAGGTAGCCCTCATTCCATGCGATCCCGCATCATGCGACAGTCCCGTGCAGAATACGTAGACAGTGACGTGGTGTCATCGCATCGACCCCTGCCGGTTCAACGTTGGTCGCGTAATCTGGCTCTCGTTCTGGTTGCTCTCGGACAGGTGGGCGGGTGTTCGCTTGCCCGGTTGATTCCGGATGGTAAACATGACACCACCAAGTCCTATCATGCTAATCATGGATTGAGCATTCAATATCCAGAGGTAAAGCAGTGTGCGACTAAACCTCTATTGATGGCAAAACAGGCGACCGAGCCATTGACAATGCAGGACCCGGCTGACCTGCCTGCTCTTGAGCTTTCTTTGCAGGATGCGATCAATATGGCGGTGACGCAGAGCCCTGTTCTGCGCACCGTGGGTGCAAATCAGGATGTAAGGGTCGCGGCTCAAGGGGTTGCGACGATTTACGATCCGGCGATCACGGCATCATCGCCGGTGCTTGGGGCAGAAGCCGCCCTCTCAGCTTTTGACGCCCAGTACACACAGCAGCTTTTCTGGTCCTCGGTTGATCGTCCGAACAACGTCGCGCCCGGAACGATTACTTCTGCCTTCACACCCACGGTTTCATTGGCAAAAAATGCAACTTTCAATGCTGAGTTGTCCAAAACGACGGCGACGGGTGGGAGCTTTGCTCTGCGGCACATTGTTAACTACTCACGGACCAATCAGCCCTTTCGTGCGTTCCGCAGTGCATTTGACGGTTGGTTGGAAGCCGAGTGGCGTCAGCCTTTGGCGCAGGGGGCTGGCACAACGTACAACCGGATTGCGGGACCAAATTCTGTTCCAGGGCAATACAACGGAGTACTGATTGCACGGATCAACGAAGATGTTTCACTGACAGATTTTGAAACTTCGGTGATCCAATTGGTTGCAGATGTAGAGCAGGAATACTGGGATTTGACTACCGCTTATCGAAGGCTCGATACCGCAGTGCGTGGTAGGGAATTGGCACGTCGGACATGGGAATACAACAAGAAACGTCTGGAGGTCGGGGCGGGTCGTTTGGATGACGAAGCCCAAGCAAGATCGCAGTACTATAATTTCGAAGCCCAGGTGCAATCAGCATTAGCCGGTAGAGATGGCTTGTACGACGCGGAACAGGATCTGCGGTACATGATTGGTTTTACTGCGACTGATGGCCGGCTGTTACGTCCGACGACCGAACCGATTGACATTCGGGTCACGTTTGATTGGGAGAGTGCTCTGGCGCAGGCCTTGGAAAGACGCGCGGAAATCCGGCGGCAGAAATTTCAGGTGAAACGCCGCGATATGGAACTGGTGGCAGCACGCCTGAACTACAAGCCGAGAGTCGACTTGGTCAGCCAGTATCGCTGGTATGGCTTAGGCAATCACATGTTGGGCGACAACAGCGGCGTGCTTGACAACATGTACGCCGAGATCACGGGTGGCAACTATCAAGAATGGCAGGCGGGCGTGGACTTGCGTTTTCCCGTCGGTCTCAGAGCGGCGGGCGTTGCCATCGCCAACGCAAAGCTGAACGCAAAACGGGAGCGTGCTATTCTGGCTGAAACGGAATTCTTGATCAGTCACAATCTCTCCATTGCTGCCAGGCAAGTCACCATCACTCATGAGTTGCTGGAAACAAATTACGACAGGTTGCTGGCCGACTTGAATCAGGTTGATGTGCTCGATGCCAGGTATCGAATTGGATCTGATAACATTCGCGATCTGTTACTGGCACAACGACAATTAGTGACCAGCGCGACTGAGTTTTACAGTTCACTATCGCAGTACAACCTTGCCATCCGTGATCTTCATCGTGAGAAAGGATCACTGCTGGCCTACAATAATGTGCAAATGGCAGAGGGTCCGTGGGCAAATGGGGCAAAGTACGATGCTTACCGGACAGGACGTTTTCTGCGGCCTCGCTTGTGGCCGGAGGCGACGAGCGTTCCAGTACCGCTGACAAGTGGACCATTCGATCCATCGGCGGCACAAGATACCTCGGCTCCGGTTGGTTTTGCGCCTGCTGGGATGGAAGAGATTTCGGTGCCAGTCGATGATGCCTCCACATTGAACGCGGAAATGGCACCTGCGGTGAAGGAGTGACCCGCAGCAGAGAATGCTACAGCAGAAAACTTCGAAGCGGGCAAACTGAAACATCCAAGATCCGTCACGTCTTCCGACGCGAATATCGTTCCCGGTATGCCCGCTTTCAGTAAGTCAGATAGCTAGAGTCAGTTACCGCGACTGCCGGAACCGCCGAATAACTCTTGAGTTGTTGAACATTGGATCACCGCTTATTGTTCGCGGTCCGAGTTTCGTGTTGTCATCAACACTCACCGTCGCTCGTATCTCACCCGGTAGACGGGGATCTGATGCTGTCTGCTGCGACGTTCGAAGTGGGTGCGATAGTCGAGGTCGTGTGTCGCCTCGGCTTTCTCTTCGGGAATGGGGACACCGAATTCTGGAGCCAGTTCAGCGATCAATTCAACGGTGTTATCAAAATAATCAAGGACGTCTGTCCAAAAGTGCAGCCGACCGCCACTGCGGAGAGCTTGCGAGAAATTACGAATACTCGTCTCGTTTACCACTCGCCGCTTGCGATGGCGTTTCTTCCACCATGGGTCGGGGAAGTAAACGTGAACGGCTTCCAGGCTGCCGGGTTCGATGTGTTCTTGAAATAAAGGTTCAGCATTCCCACTAATCATCATGCAGTTGTATTTTGACTCGGGCATGTTGGCACGCGATCGCAGCAGGCGACCCGCAGCATGCGCGGCATACTTGGCCATGATTTCAATGCCCAAGAAGTTGTGACTGGGATTGGCGGCTGACGCTGTCGACATGAACAAGCCCTTGCCTGAACCGATTTCGATTTCGAGCGGCGCCTCGTTTCCAAATAGACTGGCACTACTGAGCAGCTCTGGCAGGTTGTCGATATCCCGCAGAACTTCTGAGAGGTCCAAGTTGGCGGGGGGACGCTTGATCGAGCTGCGTGGCATGAGACGTTATCGAAGGGAGTCTGGGAACTCGGTTCTGTCTGACCAAAACGAGCTCAGGGCTGTCAGGAAATGGGATCTTTAAAAAAGCAAGCACATCGTAACCCGCCAAGATTTCCCTACAATGACGAGTTCACTCTAACGGACCCCCAAAACCGGATGTTGACTGCAACGATGGCGAAAGCTGAAGCCAATTTCAATGGGTTGCAGATTGCTGCCCTGGAAAGTCGACGTGCCGATGATATGGCACGCTTGATCTCCAGGGT
Organism: Rubripirellula sp.; assembly: GCA_028823035.1. Lineage (GTDB taxonomy): Bacteria > Planctomycetota > Planctomycetia > Pirellulales > Pirellulaceae > Rubripirellula. Next base: position 104,038 of record JAPKCI010000003.1, on the reverse strand, counting down.
GGGAGGTGTTTCCCACGTCAGTCCCTCCATGCGAGAGGTACCGATCGAGCCGAATCGTTGTGCAATTGATTTTGCTTATCGGTTAATGACTGGACACGTGAGCGTTGTGATCCTGATGACCGGGGTGGGGTTTCGGTATCTGCTGCGTTCGATTGAACGGCATGTGGACCGGCAGCGTTTCTTGGATTCACTCTCTGATGTCGTCACCATTTGCCGCGGTCCGAAGCCGGCAGCAGCACTTCGAGAGGCCGGTTTGACGCCGACGCATCGGGTGCCAGAGCCCAATACCTGGCGAGAATTGCTGCAGACCATTGACTCCCACGTGTCCATCTCTAATCAGATCGTTGGTCTGCAGGAGTACGGCGTCACCAATGCCTCACTGATCGCAGGGCTGGAAGCGCGGGGAGCGACGGTTGAGCCGGTCCGTGTTTACGGTTGGGAATTTCCCGAGGATACGACGGCTTTGCAGGAAAATGTTCGCGCCTTGGCCGCGGGTGAACGGGACATGCTGTTGCTGACCAGCGGCCACCAGGTCGTCAATCTGCTAAGAATGGCCGAGCAACTTAATTTGGTGGACCAGTTACGGCAGGGTTTGCATGGTACGCTGATCGCTTCGATTGGCCCGACTACCACGCAAATGTTGGAAGAGTGTGACATTCATGTCGATATGGAACCAAGTCATCCTAAAATGGGCCACTTGGTGACCGAAGCAGCACAGCGAGGAGTCAGTTTGGTGGAATCGAAAAAACGTGGTCGTGAGGCTTCACCGCCGATCGCAAATCTGGAACATCCTTCCAAAGACAGCCTGTTCATGCGGGCCTGTCGGGGGGAATCGACCGAAAGAACCCCTGTCTGGCTGATGCGTCAGGCCGGCAGGTACATGGCCGAGTATCGGGAGGTTCGAGCCAAGCAGAGTTTTCTGGAGCTTTGCCGGCAGCCCAAGCTATGCAGCGAAGTGATGTGCACCGCGGTAGATCGACTGGGAGTCGATGCGGCGATTATCTTTTCGGATCTGCTGCCGATTTTGGTCCCGATGGGGTTCGACCTCGAATTTGCCGCAGGTGACGGGCCTGTCATTCATAACCCGGTTCGTGAGCTGAGTGACGTTAAACGGGTACGGGACTTGAGTGCACCTCAGGAACTGGATTTTGTCTACGAGACTGTACGGCAGACCAGAGCCGACATTCCTGATTCCATCCCCGTTATCGGTTTTGCCGGTGCACCCTTTACTCTTGCCAGTTATGCGATTGAAGGGGGCGGAAGTAAGCAGTACGTCAACAGCAAGAAACTCATGCACAGCAGTTGCGGTGGCTGGGATCTGTTGATGGAAAAGCTTTCTGAGGCGATTACGGTCTATCTGAATCATCAAATAGCCGCGGGTGCTCAATGTGTGCAGCTATTTGACAGTTGGGCTGGCTGTCTGTCGCCACAGGATTACACGACCTATGTGTTGCCATGGATGAAGCGGATCATCGCCGGGATCACCCCCGGGGTTCCTGTGATCAATTTTGCTACGGGGAATCCTGAGTTGTTGCCTCTGCTGAGAGGTGATCGAAGAACCGTTGTCGGGGTGGACTGGAGGATTCCGCTCGACGTGGCGTGGCAAAGGATTGGGCATGACTGTTCGGTTCAGGGCAATCTGGACCCCTCAGTATTGCTGGCAGACCCCGACGTCATTCGCACCGCAGTGGATGGATTGCTTCGCTCCGTCGCAGGGCGGCCTGGTCACATTTTCAACCTCGGGCACGGCGTATTCAAAGAAACGCCGGTAGAGCATGCGATTGCGTTGGTTGAAGCGGTGAAGGATTTATCACAACGGCCCAGCGATCAGTAGAATATCCTCCAATTCGTCGACCCTGATGATCCCAATTGGGAGTCTGGTGTTCCGAACGGAGCAAGTTTGCTGATCGGTGTGTGATGGGACGAAAGTTCCGGTGCTACCGTCTTTTGCGGTGTTGTCGGCTCCCACAAAGGAGGTGATGAGGTGAAATGGCCGCTGCCGATCTAACCGATGGAGTCAGTTTTTTTCCCTCGTGGCAGTTTCAAATGTGGCGTTCTATTTTCATCGCTGTTGGCATCATGGCGATCATCGTGGGCATGGAATGCCTCGTGATCGATAGTGCCGACTTCTATTCAGCCGGTGAGACCAATGCGGGCAGCTTCATCAATCCGGTCACGGTCCCGGCTTCCGATGTCCAACAATGGCGGCCGAAAGAGTGGTTTCCATGGGTAATTCTTAGCGCCGGGGGGATTACCGTGCTCTACGCCTTTACGCTCCCCAAGCGATTTGGCGGCACGATAGCGGCCTGATCATTGTGCCGAGGGTTGACGGAAGCCATGCCGAGCCCTACCTTGCATTAATCCAATTGCGGTCTGGATACCGCAGTATAAGAGCACCTAATGTAAAGAGATCGCCTTGCAACTCCGCACGCTTGAACTTTTCTGCACCATTGCTGAACACCGCAGTTTTTCCAAGGCTGCGATGCTGCATCACGTGACGCAAAGCGCCGTCAGTCAGGCAATGCAGCATTTGGAGGAATCGGTTGGCGTGGAATTGATCGATCGTTCCAAGCGGCCTCTGATTTTGACCCCGGCCGGCAAGACCTACCTCAGCGGACTACGAGGGATTTTGCGGAGTTATGAGCGGCTTGAGCAGGAGGTCCGAAGTACCAGTCGGCAGCTCAGTGGTCAGGTAACGATTGGAACCATCGTCTCGGTGGGGCTGAGCTACATGCCCGAGGCGAGCGAGGCGTTTGCTCGTCTGCATCCTGAGGTTGAGGTGCGGACCGACTTTGGGTCAAACGATCGGGTTTTTCAGATGACCTCAGAGGGTGAAGTTGACTTTGGTTTAGTCAGTTTTCCACACAGCAGCAAAGATATTCAAGTTGTACCGTGGCAGCAGGAGCCGATGCGGCTTGTTTGTTCATCGGAGCATCCGCTTGCCTCTCAGAACGAGGTGTCACTTTCCCAGTTGTCGGGTATCAAGATGATTTCTTTCGACCGTGGTTTACAACTACGTCAGGAGATTGATCGGTGCTTGGGTAATGCGGGAATCATCGTCAATGTGTGCATGGAGTTCGACAATGCGGACTCGATGATCAGGGCGATCCAAGCCAGTCGTGGTATTGGAATCGTGCCCGAAGCGGCAGTGCGTCGCGAAACAGCGAATGGCTCATTACGGGTCGTCGCATGTCGGGAGTTACGCATGACGCGTCCACTCGGCATTATTTTCCGTCGATCTGGTCGGCTTAGCCGAGCGGCGAGTGAGTTTGGTTCTCTGCTACTGGGGCGACCACTCGAGGCGGGAAAACGAATTAAATCCGGCAGCGGGAAGCTGACCGTGGAAGCGGCCACGATTGAGCCAGAAGCTGGTACATCGGTCATCGCCTGACATCTCTGGAGTGATTTGGGGTGATGGCCAAAGCGGATGACCGCGGCCCGCCCAACTCTAGTTGAAGTTGAGATTCAGGCGTTGGAGAACGGCGGACCCAATCAGGATACGACAGTCAAAAATGACGAAAAGCAACATGAAAAACTTGTTCCATTTACCACCTGCGCAAGGGCTCTACGATCCCGAGTTTGAGAAAGATGCCTGTGGTGTTGGCTTCATCGCCCACATCAAAGGCGTTCCCAGTCATCAGAACGTTATCGATGCAGATCAGATATTGCAGGCGATGGATCATCGTGGAGCGTGTGGTTGCGAGCCAAATACCGGTGATGGTTCAGGGATCATGTGTGGCTTGCCGCACAAGTTTCTCAGCAAGGTTGCTCAGCAGGATCTGGGGGTCGAGTTGCCGAGTCCAGGGCAATTTGCAGCGGGTCTGGTGTTCTTGCCCCAAGATGAAAAAGAGCGGGCCATTTGCAAAGAAACGATCCAGAAGCTGATCGCTGATGCTGGTCAGCAGTTTATCGGTTGGCGGAACGTTCCCCAGATGGCTGACGCTGCCGATATTGGCCCTACGGCCCGGTCGAGTGAACCCATTATCGAACAGCTTTTTGTCGCTGCCGGCGGTGGAGTGGAAGGAGACGCCTTCGAGCGAAAACTCTACATGATTCACAAGCAGGCGAGTCATCTGCTTCGTGGCAGCAAAGAGTTGGAGCAGGCATTGATGTTCTACATTTGCTCACTCAGCACCAAGGTGATCATCTACAAGGGGATGCTGACGCCAGCCCAACTGTTGCCATACTTCCCTGACCTCTTGGATGAGGATTTCGAAACCCATCTGGCAATGGTCCACAGCCGTTTTTCGACAAACACGTTCCCCAGTTGGGACCGTGCGCAACCGCTGCGATTCATGAGTCACAATGGCGAGATCAACACCCTGCGTGGCAATAAAAATTGGATGAAGGCCCGCGAGGGATCTGCCAAGAGTGCCTTGTTCGGTGATGAACTGAAGAAACTGTTTCCAGTCGTTGAGCCGCACTGCAGTGATTCCGGCACGTTCGACAACGTGCTTGAGTTCCTGTTGATGAATGGTCGCACTCTGCAGGAAGCCATCATGATGATGGTGCCTGAGGCTTGGCAAAAACATGAAACCATGCCGGAAGAGAAGCGAGCCTTCTATGAGTATTTTTCCTGCATGATGGAGCCATGGGATGGTCCTGCGTCAATTGCCTTTACCGATGGTCAATACATCGGTGCGACGCTTGACAGAAATGGTTTGAGGCCCAGTCGTTACTACATCACGCATGATGACCGTGTGATCATGGGAAGCGAAGTCGGTGTCTTGCCTGTTGATCCATCAATTGTGAAGGAAAAAGGCAGGTTGCAACCTGGGAAGATGTTCCTGGTTGATTTTAAGGCGGGGCGTTTGATTCCCGACGAGGAATTGAAGAGCGTCTTCGCGCGAGCCAAGCCATACGCTGCGTGGCTCAAGAATCAGAGAATCCGCTTGTCGGATCTTCATCCCGAGAGCGAGCCACATGGTTTTGACAGCGACTCGCTACTGCCGCGAATGCAGGCCTTTGGTTACACCGCAGAGACCATGCATTTCATGCTTCGGCCGCTGGTTGCGGAGTTGCGGGATCCTGTTGGATCGATGGGTAACGATAGCGCGATCGCCTGTTTGAGCGACAAGCCACGGATGATTTATGATTACTTCAAGCAACTGTTCGCACAGGTGACCAATCCTTCGATCGATTCGATTCGAGAGGAGGTCATCATGTCGCTGGAATGCTATATCGGCCCTGAGCAGAATCTGTTGGAAGTCAGCCCCGAGCATTGCCATCGGTTATTGGTCGATCATCCGATTGTGACGAATGAGGAAATCGCCGCACTCAAGCATCTCAACCACAAAGGTTGGAAGAGTCGCGTGATCGATATCACCTTTGACCGCAGCGAAGGCAAAGCTGGTTTGCAGAAAACGCTCGCCAGAATTTCCGCTGAGGCTGAAACTGCTGCGGATAAGGGCATCGAATTGGTCGTTTTAAGTGATCGTTCCATCGGTCAGGATCGTGTCCCGGTTAGTGCCCTGCTGGCAGTCGGTTCCGTCCATCACCACCTCGTCAAACAGGCAAAACGAACGCGGATCGGTCTGGCCATTGAAACTGGCGAGGCCAGAGAAGTACACCACCATTGTTTGTTGATTGGGTACGGTGCTGACGCGATCAACCCCTACCTTGCGTTTGAATCACTGTGGCAAGCTAGACGCGATGGTCTGATGGATCCCTCGCTGGATGATGACAAAGTGGTTGCTGCCTACCGAAAGGGCGTCGGCAAGGGCATGCTGAAAGTGATGGCCAAGATGGGGATCAGCACGCTGCAAAGCTACAAGGGTGCCCAGATATTTGAAGCACTCGGTTTGAAAGACGAGGTGATCGATACTTGCTTTGTCGGTACTGCCAGTCGGATTCAGGGTGTCTCTTTTGATGTGATCGCTGAAGAGGCAATGCGTCGACACAATCTGGGATTCCCTGTGAATCCTGCTAGTCGACTGCCTCAACTTCCCAACCTCGGGGAGTACCACTGGCGGGCTGAGGGTGAAAAGCATGCGTGGTCTCCACTGTCCATCTCAAGTTTGCAAATCGCTGCCCGCCAGAATGACCAAAGTGCTTATTGGAAATTTGCTGAGGCGATCAACGAAGACAGTCGTTTGCGATGTGCGCTTCGAGGCTTGCTGGAATTCGATTTTTCTTCAGCGAATGCTGTTCCTATCGAGGAAGTCCAAACTGCTAGCGAGATCGTCAAGCGATTCTGTACGGGTGCGATGAGCTTCGGAAGCATCAGTGCCGAGTCCCACGAGACCCTCGCGATTGCCATGAACCGCTTGGGCGGGAAAAGCAACACTGGTGAAGGTGGTGAGGATCCGATCCGATTCCAGACACTTGAGAACGGAGATTCCAAGCGTTCAGCTATCAAACAGGTTGCCTCCGGGCGTTTTGGCGTGACGATCGAGTATCTGGCCAATGCCGATGAGATTCAGATCAAAATTTCACAGGGTGCAAAGCCTGGTGAGGGTGGTGAATTGCCCGGCCGCAAAGTTGATGCGAATATTGCCCGTATTCGCTACAGCACGCCCGGGGTAGGTTTGATCAGTCCACCGCCGCATCACGATATCTATTCGATTGAAGATCTGGCACAACTCATTCATGATTTGAAGAATGCAAATCGGGCTGCACGCATCAGTGTCAAGTTGGTAAGTGAGGTCGGCGTTGGTGTGATTGCATCGGGCGTGGCCAAGGCGCATGCCGATCACATTCTGATTTCGGGTGATACCGGAGGAACAGGAGCTTCGCCATTGACCAGTATTAAACACGCTGGTCTGCCATGGGAACTGGGGATTGCCGAGACACATCAGGTTCTGGTGCTGAACGATCTTCGCAGCCGAGTGGTGCTGCAAACGGATGGTGGTTTGAAGACCGGTCGGGATGTAGTGGTCGCTGCTCTGCTGGGTGCGGAGGAATTTGGGTTCTCGACCGCGCCGCTGATCACTTTGGGGTGCATCATGATGCGAAAGTGTCACTTGAACACCTGCCCAGTTGGAATCGCGACACAGGATCCCGAGTTGCGAAAGAAGTTCAGTGGCAAGCCGGAGCACGTCCTCAATTATCTGTTCATGGTTGCTGAGGAAGCACGCCAGATCATGGCTGAGCTTGGTTTCCGCACCATTGACGAGATGGTCGGACGCAGTGATGTCTTGAAAACCGACAAGGCGATCAAGCACTGGAAGGCGGATGGTCTTGATTTGACTTCTGTGTTGATGCCAGCCAGCAAGCCGCACAAAGATGTGGGTGTCATCTGTTCCCAAGCACAGGATCACGCTCTGGAGAAATCGCTTGATATGACGGTGCTGTTGAATCAGGCGAAGCCTGCCTTGGAGTCCGGTGAGTCGGTCACGATCAAAACACCGATTGTGAACATCAATCGAACTGTCGGCACTATCTTGAGCAATGAGGTCGCCAAGCGATACGGACAAAAGGGACTGCCTGATGACACCATCCGTATTGAGTTGACTGGTTCAGCAGGTCAAAGTTTGGGTGCTTTCCTTTCTCATGGCATCACGATTGATCTGGAGGGAGATGCCAATGACTACGTTGGAAAAGGTTTGAGTGGGGGTCGAATGGGTATCTATCCGCCAGCTGAAAGCAGTTTTACTGCCCACGAGAACATTTTGATTGGCAATGTCTGTTTGTATGGCGCGACCGGGGGTGAAGCCTTTTTCCGAGGACGTGCGGCGGAACGTTTTTGCGTTCGCAATAGTGGGGCACACACTGTCATCGAGGGAGTTGGTGATCATGGTTGTGAATACATGACGGGTGGACGCGTCGTGGTGCTCGGCCCGACCGGACGAAACTTCGCAGCAGGGATGTCGGGTGGCATCGCTTATATCTGGGATCGTGAAGGTGACTTCAACCTGAACTGCAACTTGGCAACCGTTGATTTGGAGAGTATCACCGACTCCGAGGAAGAGGCCGACGTCAAATCGCTGATTGAGCGTCATGTGGAATTCACGGGCAGCGTCGTTGGGTCTCAGGCGTTGCAGAACTGGTCCGAGTTCTTGTCCCAGTGCGTCAAAGTGATGCCGACCGACTACAAACGCGTCCTCAACGAGCTGAAAGCAAAGGCAGTAGCGAATGCTTGATTGGTACGGAGAGCAACGCAGTTACTTGTCACCGTATATATAAAATCATCGACCTTCATTACAGGCAGAATCATCATGGGTAAGCCAACTGGATTCAAAGAGTTTGACCGTAAAAAAGTTCCTTGGCGTTTGCCGGTTGTTCGCATCAATGATTATGACGAAATCTACACCGAGCCACGTGTTGAACAACTGCAGGAACAAGGCGCACGCTGCATGGACTGCGGTGTTCCGTTTTGCCAGTCGAATGCAGGTTGCCCTATCGATAACCTGATCCCGGAGTGGAACGATCTGGTCTACAACAATCGTTGGAAAGAAGCCAGCGAACGTCTGCACAAAACCAATAACTTTCCAGAGTTCACAGGTCGTACTTGCCCCGCCCCCTGTGAGGGATCCTGTGTCCTCGGGATTACAAATCCACCGGTTACGATCAAAAACATTGAGAATGCGATTGTCGATCGGGCCTGGTTAGAAGGATGGATCAAACCCAACCCACCCACAAGTCGTTCCGGAAAGACCGTGGCGATCGTTGGCAGTGGGCCGGCTGGGCTGTCGGCGGCTGATCAATTGAACAAGGTTGGGCATGCCGTTACCGTCTACGAACGCGCTGATCGAATCGGCGGTTTGCTGCAGTATGGAATCCCCAACATGAAACTGTCCAAGGAAGTAGTTCAGCGGCGTGTCGCCAAAATGACTGACGAGGGCGTCAAGTTCGTGACTGGCGTGGATATCGGTAAGGACATTGAGCCGAGTCAGTTGCAGCATGATTTTGATGCCGTATTACTTGCTTGTGGTGCAACAAAACCCCGCGATTTGCCGATTCCGAATCGGGAGGCTGAAGGTATCAGGTTCGCGATGGATTTCCTCACAGGCAACACCAAACAGATGGTGCATGGTGATTCCGACAGCGACGAATTCATTAGTGCTGAAGGCAAAGACGTGATTGTGATTGGTGGTGGTGATACCGGCACCGACTGCATTGGAACCAGCATTCGTCACGGTTGTAGAAGTCTCGTTAACTTTGAACTGTTACCGAAATCGCCCGATGATCGTGCAGATGACAATCCCTGGCCTGAATGGCCCAAAGTTTTTCGGGTTGATTACGGGCATGAAGAGGCTTCCGCAAAATTCGGCCATGATCCTCGGCAGTACCAATTGCTGAGCAAGGAATTCCTGCTTGACGATGACAGCAAGGTGCGGGGGATCAAAACGGTCAAGGTTGAGTGGAGCCGTACTGATGATGGTGGCTGGTCGATGACTGAAGTCGAGGGCTCCGAAAAAGAGTGGCCTGCACAACTGATCCTGCTGGCAATGGGCTTCTTGGGGCCTGAGCAATACGTTGCTGAGTCGGTTGGATTGGAAGTCGATGCACGCAGCAACTTCAAGGCAGAACACGGTCGGTTCGCCACGAATGTAGAAGGTGTTTTCGCTGCCGGTGACTGTCGGCGTGGACAAAGCCTCGTTGTTTGGGCGATCAATGAAGGCCGTGGGGCCGCGAGATCGATTGACATCTATTTGGAGGGCTACAGTGATTTGCCAGCTCCCGGTCAGACGATGGGAACCTCGATGGAAATTTCCGCATCCTGACACGGATACTTTCTCTGTTAGAGTCACCAGCTAGCAGGATTCGTCCGGTCATCTGGCCCACCCGATTCGGGTGGGCTTTTTTGTGCCAAAGCCGTCCTCCGTCGCATTTTGGTTCCGTATGTCGGCCATGAAGCACGAGAAAAGGAGGCGTTTGAAAGAAGAAACGGCGTGAAACTGCAATCTCTTGGGCAAAATTAAGCGAGGTGGACAAGCTGACATTGACAGCCCATCAGCTGGCGTTTTAACGTCCGCAAGTCCAGTGACGTTGCGTTAATCTACGTTGACTTTGCTGATTTTGTGGATTCGTTGCTCGCAAGGTTCCGATGATGCAAATGGAGTCAGTCCGGAGTTCATGTGTTAGAGGTTGGCAGGATGCTAAAAAACACCAAGCGAAAAATCGTAATGATTACTACCTGTGTTCTCACAGGTATGATGTCGACCGGATGTACCCTGTCAGGGCGAAATTTGTTCACGCTTAAAAAGAAAGAACCATCGGCAGAAGTACTGGCGGGCAGCGGTCCGACAGCGACTTTCCCAGTACCACCTAGTTCGACTGCAACGCCCTCGGCAATTGCTTCAGTTGCAGGAGGAACTACGGCACCGGCGACGGCCCCCAGTTCACCAGTACCCGAGACCCTACCTGCTCGGTTCGCCGGCTTGAGTGCATCACCTGGTTACAGTGCATCACCTGGTTACAGTGCATCACCTGGTTTCAGTGCATCACCGACGACTCCAAATCTTGCCGCTGCTCAAGCCAACGGTATCTATGGGAAAACTGCTAGCCAGTCGGTTGGCTTTAGAACGCCTGCTGCGCCCGCTTCGCAACCCAGTGGCTACGCCTTTGGCAATAAAGCGTTAACGCCGAAGAATGACGAATCTGGAACCGAATTTGCCATCTCGGATCTGCCGTCCAGCGGTCAATCAGAATCGGCCACTGCCGCGAGTGGATTCACCGTACCGAGTACCACCTTTGCGCCGCCTGCTAGCGGTAGTTATCCAACAGCTCAACAGTCGCCGCCTGCAATTCCTCAGCGAGGTTTTACCTTTCCAACGGATGGACCTGCTGTCGCAGAGATCGCGCCGCCGAAATCGGATATCAACGGTTTTGAACATCCGCCTGCGGCCCCTACTGCAGGCGACATCCTTCCACCTGCCGCGACATCGCCTGCGTTTACGACGGCCAGTACCGCTGTTGAGTCTGCTGCACCGGCTTCGGCGATTGCACCGGCTTCGGCAGGCAACACAGGTGGATTTGGTGGCTACACACCAGGCAGCACTGGCTCGGCCACAGGCTATCCCAGTGGGACTGAAAAACCTACAACTCGCGGTTCAATCTACCGTTAGAGATCGCTGGTATTGGTCCGGTTTTCACCAGCAAATTTGGTCCGCATCAAAGATCGGACCCTCGACACAAGTGCGTTTATAGTCCCACTCTTCGGGGCCATCTTGGCGGACCTGTGCGACACATGAAAAGCAGATCCCGATACCACAAGCCATCGGGGTTTCCATGCTGACTTGGCAGTCGACACCGGTTGCTTGACAGGCCTCTGCTACTTTTTCCATCATGATTTCTGGGCCGCAGGTCACCACACGAATGGATTCTCCTGAATCCTTCAACTCTTCCAGACGTTCGCAGAGAATATCTGGAACAAGTCGTTGCTGACCTTGTGAGCCATCATCGGTGCACAGCGTGACGCGAAAGCCTGCCTGCTCAAAGTCACTGACGCCAGCAAGAAGGCTGGCCCGACGGGCTCCGTAGATGAATTCGACTACTGGTGACCAGCCGTTTGCTCTGTCCTCGTCACCGAAATTTTGCGTGCCCAAGGCTTCCCGCCCCAGCAGTAGCATGGGAGTTTGTCCAATGCCGCCAGCGACCATGATCAATCGATCGCAGGCTCGGTTGGCAAAGCCGTTACCCAACGGGCCCCATAACGTGACATGTGTATCCAACGGTGATTCTGCCAAGGCAGTGGTGAAGGTGCCCTTCTTGAGATAAACCAGGTCGATCCATTTGGGAACGCCTGATTCGTCCGAGATCACGTCGTAAACAGCCAGAGCGCGACCAATCAGAGGTGCATTGGTGCCTGACAGGCGAATCATGACGAATTGGCCTGGTACCAGAGTGCGAGCGAGCGGTTCTGCTGCCACTCGAATCAGAAACGTTCCCTCACCGATTTGGTCATTGCGTTTCAGAGGTGTGTCGATCTGGTGCATTGAATCGGCGTAGTGGTCAGCATGCAGCTTGGCCATCATTTTTTGCGTTTGCGATTGGAGCCGGATTTCTTTTGACTGCTCGTTCGTTTCTTGGCATCAAGGTTCCTGCCAGCACCGCGGCGATTATTGCTGCGACTCGACGATGCTGTGCCATCACCAGACTTGGTTGCCCGTTTTGTGGTACGACGCTTCTTGGTTCCATCACGTTTAGTGGTGGTTTTTTTCGCTGTCTTACTGCTTCGTTCGACCGTTTTTTTGCTACCGGAGTTCCGCTTCGGACCGCTCCGACGCTTCGGTGCTTCGGTCGCGGGTGCATCCCCACCGATGACTGCGCCAATGGCAGGGACGCTGTCAAAGGAGAACGCTGACGATTTTGCTTTGCTGGCAGAGTTTGAGCGTGCGGCTTGTTGCTTCTTGCCTGCGGCAACCTTTTTTGCAGGTTTGCGATTCGCGGTGCCTGATTTCGATGCTCGCGTTTTGGCGGTTTCACGCTTGCCGTGTTGACGCGAATTATCATCTTCCACTGCTATTTCAGTCGCTTTCCAAAGTTTTTCGACTTCCTGAGCAGATACTGCTCGGTAAGCACCTGGCGGCACATCTCCCAGTCGCAGGGGCCCGACAGCGATTCGCCTCAGGGTTTGGACTTTGTGTCCCAAACGAGCCAAAATACGGCGTATTTCTCGGTTCTTACCCTCACGCAGGACGATTTCCATTTCGGTGGACTGGCTACGTGACTTCAGAAGTTTCGCACCTTCGACCTGAACGAAGCCCTCCGCGATGTACATGCCCGTTCGCATTTTTCGCATTGTCTCTGTCTCGACTTTGCCTGCCACCGTCACTCGGTACACCTTGCGGACACCGAATTTTGGGTGAGTCAATCTTTGTGCGAGTTCACCATCATTGGTGAGTAGAATCAGGCCTTCGCTACTTAGGTCAAGTCTGCCGACGGGAAAAACACGCTCATCTGGTGGGACAAGGTCGATCACGCGAGGACGTCCCTGCGGATCTCGATTAGTCGTGACGACCCCAACCGGCTTGTTCACCGCGTAGTAGACAGACTTCTGTTTTTTGAGCAGAACGCCATCCACACGCACTTTTTGGGACGAACCTTTAACGGTGCTGCCAAGTTTGGTGACAATCTGTCCATCGACGTCGACACGCCCTGCTTCGATTAGATCCTCGCATTGCCTGCGACTGCCAAATCCTGCTGAGGCCAGAAACCGCTGCAGCCTTTGGGTAGTGTCATCTACCTTGCTAGGCCGTTTGGCTCGCTTTTTCGTTGCGGAGCTTTTGGTTGTGCGTCGTTTGGATGCGGACTTGGATGAGGACTTTTTTGGCATTGAGTTGTCTGGTTGAAGAATGCGTGTTCAACAACCTACCAAACCAACGCATCTTTGTGATGCAGGCTTACCTCGCAGCCAAACCGTTGGTTTGCCAAAATCGGTGTGGGTCCGGATGAAAAGGCTTTGACTCTCCGGAACCGTTGGTGGCTGACACGCTGGGATGGCAGAGTAAGCCACAAATTGCCCTTCAAGCTTGCCGCTTAGCCACCAGATCGACGGATCAGTCACTCCGACTCGCGGTTTAGCGACCGAGCCAAGGCATGGCGTCGGGAATGAGCCGATTTCGCACAGGCTCAGCGAGGGGTTGTTGATAGCTGGGCGGACGTGAGGCGGCGTCGTAGGGGCCGATGTCATTCTGAGGAAAAGGATCGTGAACCACAGCATTGGCCTGCTGCTTATTCATCGGGCCGGGAGGAGTGAAAAAACCGTTGAACCCCCGGCATCCTGTTGTCGAAATCAGCGCGACTGCGAACGCGGTACTCAGCAAGAGTGTGTATCTTTTGCGAGCCATGGTCGCGAATCCTTTCAAATCGTGCGTGAGGAGGAAGTTGGAGCGTACGAAGTTCAGGGACAGTGGGCCAAGAGGAATCTAGGTGTGTTATTGGACAGCTCTGTGTTATCGGCCAGCTCTGTGTTATCAGACAGCTCCTTGGTTGGGCATCGTTCACCTCCATGGGATACCTCAAGTCCCCCGACTCACTTTGTGGAAATTGTTTCACGAGTGTTCCGATTGCCCGAGTCATTCGTTTCAGGCCGGTAGATGCATCTCCATAATCGTGCTGTTCTCACCGGCGGTGATCGTACACCGCTTCATGGCGGCGGGCAGCAAAACAGTTGCACCAGCTGACAATGACGTGATTTCCTCTTCAATACGCAAAGTCGCAGTACCCTTTGGAATCGTCAGGATGTGAAACTTTGCTTCGCCCCCGACTGCCGCCTCTCCGTTTTCGAGCAAACGCAGCACGAACTTGTCGCATGACACGATGGTCTGCCAGCCCGTGGCACCACGGTCGCTGGCAAGGGCTGTGACCGGGCCAGAAGAATAGTCAGTCACTTCGATACCTTGCGCAAGGTGCAATGGTCTGGGGTTGCCGCTGGAATCGGTCCTGTTCCAGTCGAACAGTCGAAACGTTGTGTCACTGGATTGCTGGATTTCGGCCACCAGCAGGCCAGCACCCAGAGCGTGTACCGTTCCGGCAGGAATGAAGACAATATCACCGGCGGCGGGGTGAAAGGAATGCAGGACATCCTCAGTGGTGCCTGTGACAATCGCCTGCTGCAGCATGTCCTGATCGACGCCCATTCTTAGGCCAGCATAAATCAGGCTTTCCGGTTCGGATGCGACAATGTACCAAGCTTCCGTTTTGCCCAAGTCGGGCTTTGCCATGTGCAATGCATATTGGTCGGAGGGGTGGACCTGTACTGACAGCACACGATTGCAATCCAAATACTTCAGCAACAGTGGGAACGATTTCAGATCCGATTTCTCTCCGAATAACCACGACGGGTGTTCTTGTATCACCTGACGGAGTGTCTGTCCGCTCAGCAGACCATTTTCGACGATACTTTGATCATCGCCGTGGTCGACCACTTCCCAGCTTTCTGCGTAGTTTGATTCCGATCCAATAGGTTTCCTCAAATGCTCTCCCAAACGGCGTCCGCCCCAAATTGTCTGCTTCAAAACTGGACTGAATCTAAGTGGATAAGGGGTCATTTTGCTGCTTTGGTCGGTGACAGGACTCGGTTTGTGACGTTATAACGGCAGATGCGCGGGCGATTTTGTGGCGGGCTGCTACACTGGTGCTAACAGATTTTGATATCCGTTTGAACACTGGCACAGGCCACGGACCCTTGACAGGGGCCGAGGGTCATTAGCTGAATGAGCAAGGGATGCGGATCAGCTCGCCAGATTTCAGCTCAACAGATTTCAGCTCGCCAGATTTCAGCTCGCCAGATTTCAGCTCAACCGTTCCTGTCTCTAAGCTGAACCGCTCCGGGATTGCGAAATTCCCTCACCACTTTGTATCGTATCATTTCACCCTTCAGAGCAACTATCGAGATTTGATTCGTGGAAAAGTTGTCGCGTCCCAAGGACGATCTGTTTGATAGCTCGACGATGACATTCGGGGAACACCTCGAGGATTTACGTCATTCGTTAGTGCATTCCATCATCTGGTTGGCAGGTGGGTTGATCATCGGTCTTTTATTTGCGGATCGCTTGGTGCAATTTGCTCAGGCACCCTTGGTGGGAGCAATTCAGCAATTCAATGCCGACCGTGATCTGTATCGCCTTGGTTATGATCCCTCGGATGAGTCGGTGCAATCGTTGCACGAGTTCCTTGCCAAGAACGCTCTGGTTTGGGATGTCATCTATGAGGTGCCCGAAGAGTTTCAGTCATTGACGATGGACTCACTGATCCCGAATTCTGCCACGAAAGACGCAATCGAGATTGAGTCTGGGGATTTGCAAGGCGATACTGGATTGGACACTTCGGAGGCTGCTGTTGAAAAAGTCCTGGAGCCCGCCGAATTGGCGAATATGTTGAATTCTTTGCCAAAGACGCTCAAACCCAAAGTTCAATTGCGGGAAAACAAGACGGGATTGAGTTCGCTAAAGATGGAAGAGCCCTTCATGATTTGGGTCAAAGCCGGGCTGATTTTGGGTGCCATCATCGCATCGCCCGCAATCTTCTACCATCTTTGGTCATTTGTCGCTGCCGGTCTCCATACCCATGAACGCAAGTACGTTTATATCTATCTGCCTGTCAGTGTTACTCTGTTTGTGTCAGGCGTGGTCCTTGCATTCTTTCTTGTCTTGCACTACGTGTTGACGTTTTTGTTGGCTTTCAATGGCAGTATGGACGTCGCAGTCGAACCGCGTCTTTCCTACTACATCAACTTTGTGCTGCTATTGCCACTTGGCTTTGGCATTGCCTTTCAGCTTCCGATCGTCATGCTCTTTTTGCAAAGAATTGGATTATTTGAAACACAGGCGTACATTGAAAGCTGGAAGATTGCCGTGCTCGTCATCTTTGTGGTTGCCATGATCGTGACCCCCGCTGATGTAACGAGCATGGTGGCCTTGGCGGTGCCTTTGGTGTTTCTTTATGCACTGGGCATTCTCATGTGCAAATTCATTCCACGAGGACGTGGCATGGGCAGCAACGCCTATGATCCTGCGTGATTAGTAAACCGCTGTTGGATGATTTGACCACGTCGTATTGTGCCCTTGTCGGTTAGTTCTCTCGCAGTAAAAGACAACCTTGGCTCAAAGCAATGAATCGTGCAATTCATGGGAACGAGTTGGCATTCCAAAGTTTTCAAAATCGCAGGCTGAACCGATTCAAGGTTCGCACCCTCGTCCAAGTCCAACCACAGTTGTACGCTGCCTCGACGGTGTAGTAATGCGTGTGCTACACCATCGATCCGTTCGACTTCGAGCTCGATGACGGAGGGGAAAATCTTCACCCCGGATTCCAACACGATGACATCATCGATCCGCCCCAGCACTCGCAACTGGTTGGTTGTAGCGTCCTGTTGCACGGCATCACCGGTCGCAAGCCAACCGTTTTCTGTTATGCGTTTTTGCGTCTCTTCTTGATGGTCAAGGTAGCCAAGCATCGTATGCGGACCACGGACAAATAATTGTCCATTCTCGATTCTGGTTTCCCAACCATCGACGGGAGTACCTACCAAGCCCGGTGTTGCGTCGTCCGGTGTCGCGCTGCAGATGACGGGACCTGTCTCAGTCAGTCCATAGCCCTGAATCACGGTGACACCACGTTGGCTCCATTCTGAGAAGGCATTGGTCCTGAGCGGGGCTCCACCGCAACCCAGGAGTCGTAAGTTTTCCAATCCATTGGGCTGTTCTTCGAGCATCCGATAGGACATTGCCGGGACAGTGTTGATCAAGTCAGGTCTCAGATGAGGCAGCCTTTCAATCATATTTCGATATCCAAGGCTCAACGCGAGGGTACATCCACTCAATAGCCAGGTACCGAAGTCACAGGTTCGAGCATAGGCATGGGATAGTGGCAAAACGATTAAACGGATATCAGTTTGATTTTGCGGAACGGCTTTTAGTTTGGCTGCTGCATTGGCAAGCAGGCTATGCTGCGACAGACGCACACCTTCCGGTCGTCTGGTAGTGCCACTGGTCCATAGAATTAATGATGCCTGTTGTTCTGTTGGGTTGCCGGTTTTGATGCCAGTTGTGTCGGCAGGTGTGAGTTCTGGCGTGGCACTTGGCAGCAGACTGGAAGCTATTGCGAGTTCAGAATTGATTTGCTGTTTGGCCGCCTTATCAATCCAATGTCCGCCAATACGATTCCATCGTCTCGCAATTTCGGCGGCCCCAAGTCGCTGGTCCAAGGGAGCCTCAGTTGTGCCAAGTGCCATCGAGGCAAGCGCGATCACAATGTCCACGTCGCTGTTGTTGCTTGCATGTCCCAAGCATCGTGGGTAGATTTTTCCGCCAGCGAATTGACGCTGAAGGCGACTGACGGTTGAGTCGACGACTGCTGCTAGTGAACGCCAAGAGCATTTGCGTTCGGTGCTGTCTGAAGAAGTCAGCAGAAGAGCAGTAGCATCAGGCCTTGAGCAGGCCTGATGCGTGAATGCTTCGTAGAGTGATTTCCAGGACACAGGTCAGTGAATCATCCATACTGGGGTTCAGTGCCGGCCTATCATCATCCCTGCGGGAACTACGCGGTAGCGTTGAGCGTTTCGCGAAGTTTGGCACCATTGCCAGCCTGACCAAAAGCGGTCATCCGGGCGACGCAAACATTTTTCATTGCGGTGCGTGCCGGTTTCAGGTAAGCCCTTGGGTCGAACGCGGATGGGTCTTCCTGAAGGACCTTGCGAATTGCACCTGTAATGGCCATCCGGCAGTCAGTATCAACGTTGATCTTGCGGACACCACTCTTGATCCCACGTTGGATCTCTTCGACGGGCACGCCATAAGTCTGCTTCATTTGACCACCGTATTGATTGATGATGTCCTGCAGATCCTGGGGAACACTGCTGCTGCCATGCATCACGAGGTGAGTATTGGGCAACTTTGCGTGAATCTCTTCGATTCGAGTCATATCCAGCACCTCACCGGTGGGCTTGCTGGAAAACTTGTAAGCACCATGACTGGTCCCAATGGCAACGGCCAAAGCGTCGACACCTGTTTCTTCTACGAAGCGGGCTGCTTCGTCAGGATCGGTCAAGAGCTGTTCGCGGCTCAATTCACCCACGGCTCCGTGACCATCTTCCTGCTCGCCTTCTCCTGATTCCAGGGAACCAAGACAACCGAGTTCGCCCTCGACGCTTACGCCCTGTGCGTGTGCTATTTTGACCACTTCGGCGGTCACGCGGACGTTGTAATCGAATTCGGCCGGTGTCTTGCCATCCTCTTCGAGTGATCCGTCCATCATCACACTTGTGAATCCATTGTCGATGGCGGACTGGCATGTCGATGGACTGTTGCCGTGGTCCTGATGCATCACAATTGGAATGTGGGGATACAGTTCCGTTGCTGCCACCATCAGGTGGCGCAGGTACGCATCCTGTGAGTAAGATCGAGCGCCACGCGAAGCCTGAATAATCACAGGCGAATCAGTTTCCTCGGCTGCCTCCATGATCGCCTGGATCTGCTCCATGTTGTTGACGTTGAAAGCGGCGACGCCGTAATCATTCTCGGCTGCGTGATCGAGGACGACGCGAAGAGGAACCAAAGCCATGACTGATAACCTACGAGACAGGGGGATGATTTTCGATATGAGCAAAATTGATTATCGCGGCCTCCGTCAAAGTCGCAAGGTGTCAGCTGTTGGCGGGCGAATCGGCTCCACTAAACGATCTTTGAGGCGTTAGAGTTAGCCTTTTGGTCCTCCTGAACCTGCAGAGGCTCGTAGCCGCGGGGCCCCATCGCTACGGATGATGTGGGCTGGCATGCCGCGGGGCTATTCATGCATTTCGGCTCTGGACAGCCGCGTTTTCAGCCGAGGATGCAGGAGATTCGGATCATTCTGGTCCGGCGATGGGTATCCGGGTGGCACTGGGCCTGTCAGTTGGATTCGAAACCACCGAGTTTGCTGATAATCTGGTCAACATCGTATACACAGCCGCCCCAAGTCCCTCCGCTCGCTTGTTGCAACGCCGCCCAAAGACGGGTGTCGTCCGGCATGTCAGGGTCGACTTGCAGTTTGGGGTGGGGAGATCGATCCGACAACACCTGATCAGCTGATTGGTTCGTGTTTGAATCCTCAAGGACGAAGTTGACATGACCCTCGAGTGTTTCTCGATTGATCTCGATGTCGATCATGTCTCCATCGCGGACTTTGGCGATGGGGCCGCCAGCCAATGCCTCGGGCCCTACGTGACCGATACAAGCGCCGGTGCTGACTCCCGAAAATCGGGCGTCGGTGAGCAGGGCGACCTCTTTTCCGAATGACAAATACTTCAGGGCTGAGGTGATTTGGTACGTTTCCTCCATCCCACTGCCAATGGGGCCCCGACCAATCAGAACGATCACATCACCGGCCTGGATGCTTTTGTCTGTCTGGCCCTTGATTGCCTTGATCGCATCGCGTTCTGAGGTGAATACACGAGCGGGTCCCCGTTTTCGATAGACGCCGTCTTCGTCGACCACTGTTGGGTCGATGGCAGTTGCCTTGATTACGGACCCTTCGGGGCAAAGGTTACCCACTGGAAAGCAGACGGTGCTTGTCAGGCCGAGACGCTTTGCTTTTTGTGGCGGGAGAATGACATCTTCCGGTTCGACGCCATCGACTGCTCTGAGGTGATCGCGGCAGATCTGCCGCCGATCACAATCGTGCCACTGATCCAGAAGTTCGTTCCATGTCATCCCACTGACGGTTCTGGCATCTGCTTTAAGTAGCCCCAGTTCACGCAGATGCCACGCCACTTCAGGGACGCCACCGGCCAAAAACAATCGGACCGTCGGGTGTCCGACGGGGCCGTTGGGAAGGCAATCCACAAAGCGAGGCACTAGTTGGTTGATTTCGCGAAATGCTGACGCGTTGGGGCGTTCAATTCCTGCGGCTGCTGCGATCGCGGGAATATGCAGCAGCAGATTGGTGCTGCCACCTACAGCAGCGTGGATCAGCATCGCGTTGAAGAAAGCATCCTTGGTCAGAATGTCGCTGAGTGTTTCACTGCGAGCAACCATTTCACGAGCGGCATCGGCTGAGTCTCTGGCCAGTTGTGTCCAGATAGGTTGCCCGCTCGGCGCGAGCGCCGCATGCGGAACGGTCATCCCTAATGCTTCTGCAACGACTTGGCTGGTTGCTGCAGTTCCCAGAAACTGGCATCCACCACCGGGGGTTCCACAAGCACGGCAACCTTCCAGGGAAGCTTCTTCGAGGGACATCTCCCCGCGGCTGTAACGTGCACCAATGGTTTGCACTTTACCGGCGTCTTCCCCGACGGTGGGCGGTAAGGTAACTCCGCCTGGCACCAGCACATTTGCCAGATGACCGCAGCCTGCCATCGCCATCATCATGGCGGGCATGCCCTTGTCGCAGGTCGCAATGCCAATCACGCCCTTTCGTTGTGGGAGCGATCGAATCAGTCGTCGCATGACGATTGCGGCGTCATTGCGATACGGTAGCGAATCAAACATTCCGTGGGTTCCCTGGCTGCGACCATCGCAGGGATCACTGACAAACGCGGCGAAAGGAACACCTTCGTGTTCCGTTATCTGCTCTGCTGTCGCTTGCACCAATAGTCCGATTTCCCAGTGACCTGTGTGGTATCCCAATGCGACCGGGGATCCATCGGGGTTTCGGACTCCACCTTGTGTACTGAGGATCAGGTACTGATCGCCGAGTACTCGGCGTGGATCAAAGCCCATGCCTACACTCTGCGTCAGGCCGAACAAATCTCCGCTGCTCCAGTGACGGAGGATCTCATCGCTCAATGGCAATTTGCCACTTGGACCTTCAGCATGGGTACGAAGTGTATCGACGTCAGGGATAGAGAAAAAGTTTTGCATGGAAGCAACGGCTTTCTGAGCCTCACTGATGGGACAGCGAGCCTGGTGGGTCATGAGGTCGAGGAAGGGATACCGAAAGGTAACCTAAATCTATCAACCCAAGTCTATCAACCCACAGCGTTCAACGCACAGCCATCCACAGCGTTCAACGCACAGCCATCCACAGCGTTCAACGCACAGCCATCCACAAATGAAAAACATGACGCAAGCCTAGCGTCGTCGTTTTACTTTTCGGTGCATGGGGTTGAGTCGCTTGCGGGCAGGAGTTTCGACATCCGCTGGCTCTGGGGCTTTGGGGGGCGGAGGAACTGCTTCGAAGCCGTCAATGGAATCTCGTTTGAGTTCTTTGTTGATGCGGCGTTCGATGCTTGTCAGAATCTCACCTTCCCCGGGAACGATGAAGGTATACGCGATGCCCTCTCGTCCCATACGACCGGTTCGGCCAACGCGATGTACATAGTCATCGCAATCTTGAGGCACGTCGTAATTGATGATGTGAGAGATGGTGGTGATGTCGATCCCGCGGCCGACGACATCTGTTGCAAAGAGGATCTTGAGTTTTCGGTCTCGCAAACTTTGCAGCACACGATCCCGCTCACGTTGCTGCATGTCTCCGTGCATGCTGCCACAAGAATCATGGGTATGGCTGATTTGGCGGTACAAGCGATCGGTACCCCGCTTGGTTCGACAAAACACAATGGCCTGTTCAGGATTTTCGCGTTTCAGCAAGTGATCGAGTAGAGTGGATTTGCGGTCATGTGCGACCGTGAAATATCGTTGTTCGATCGTTTCGACGGCCATTTCATTATGGCAGCAGTCGATCACGCTGGGATTCACCATGTAGGACTCTGCCAGACGACGAACTGTGGGTGGCAGTGTTGCTGACAGCAGCAGTGTCTGGCGATCACGCGGACACTTCCGCAGGATTCGCTCAATTTGTGGGCGGAAACCGATGTCCAGCATCCGGTCAGCCTCGTCCAGAACAATACACCAGACACTGTTGGTTCTCAGCGACTTGCGTTGCAAATGGTCATGCAAGCGTCCAGGTGTGCCAACAACGATCTGAACACCGTTTTCGAGTTGTCGCAGTTGTCCATTGATGTTTTTACCACCAGCCAGAACCGCGACCTCGGTATCGACGCCCCATGCCAGTCGTTGCGTTTCGCGACCGACCTGGTCGGCAAGTTCCCGGGTGGGGACGATGATGATGGCCTGAGGGTCCTGGCAGTCTTCTAGTGAATCGAGTTGCTCAAGGATTGGAATCGCAAAGGCAGCCGTTTTCCCTGTGCCGGTTCGAGCTTGTCCAATGACATCATCCCCCGCCATGGCCACAGGAATTAATTCCGATTGGATGGGGGAAGGCGTACTAAACCCCGCCTTTTGCAGGGCCCGTCGCATCACGGGTGAGAGATCGAGCTCATCAAAAGACTCGACAATGGTTTCGGCTGTTTGATTCATGCAGGCAGTGTAGCGTGCTGCCCTCTTTTGCACTACGCGGAATAAATCTGGTCGCATCAACCCAATAGTCAGAAATCGACATGAAAATCAGCCTGTGCTGAACCACCGTTTGCGGTGAACTCGAGGTGCGAGGCAAGATGCCCGAATGTCGGCCAATTTGGAGGTAAATTGCTGAACATGGCTGTCGACTCGAGCACAGGACGATTGGACCTTAGTATGTCCAGAATTGCCTCCTGCAGCGGCTTGGCTGTTGTTTGGCGAAAATTTGGAGGCTAAAATCTGTGGCCGTTCGGTCTGATAATTCCTGCTCGTTTGAAATACCCCACTATCGAGTTTTGACATGAAACGCTTCTGCTTCCTAACTATGCTTCTGGCTACCGCTTTCATTGGATGCAACAAGTCTTCTGATAGTGAACTGCGAGTGATTCAGGATTCCGGAACTGCCACCGGGACGCAATCCGATGGTAGCGGCAAAACCCAAAGTGTTGCCTTTGTCACCAACCAAATCGCGGACTTCTGGAAGATTTCCGAGGCCGGGTGTAATGATGCTGAGAAAGACTTCGATGTCGATGTTGAAGTTCGCATGCCTTCGCAGGCAACGGCTGTCGAGCAGAAGCGGATCGTGGAAGATTTGCTGACCGCAGGTGTAAAGGCCATCGCCATTAGCCCGATCGATGCAGACAATCAGGTTGATTGGCTTAATTCAATCGCTGCCAAAGTTCCCTTGATTACACATGATTCTGATGCCCCTGCCGCCGATCGCTTGATGTACATCGGGATGGATAATTATGCAGCCGGACGTGCATGTGGTGAATTGATCAAGCAGGCATTGCCCGATGGTGGAAAAGTAATGCTCTTCATTGGACGGCTTGAGCAGGATAACAGCAAGTTTCGGCGACAGGGTGTGATTGATGTGTTGTTGGGACGCGACCGAGACATGGATTATTATCGAACCCAAACAAATTCATGGGACCCGGTTGACGGTGAAATTAGTGGTGACAAGTACACCATTTTGGGAACCATCACCGATCAGGGGAAACCTGAGGTTGCACAAGCTAAAGCGGAAGACTCACTGAATACCTATCCGGACATCAACGCGATGGTGGGGCTTTTTGAATACAACCCACCTGCTTGCCACAAGGCATTGGAAAAGGCCGATAAGCTTGGCAAAGTAAAACTCATTGGATTCGATGAGAATGACATCACCCTGCAGGCGATCAAGGATGGGACCTGCACTGGAACGATTGTGCAGAATCCGTACGCATACGGTTATGAATCGGTGCGTGTGCTGACCGCATTGCTCAATGGCGACCAGGGAGCAATTCCGGAGAGCAAGTATCTGGATATCCCACCTCGGGCAATCACGAAAGAGAACGTTGATGAGTTTTGGGCCGATCTGAAAGCAAAGAAAGGACTGTAAACCTCTTGCTTAGATCATCTTCTAACACATTGCGGCGTTCCCATGGCTGAGGCCGATACGCCACTTCTTGAGGTTCGTAAAGTCGGGAAGCAGTTTCCGGGTGTCCGAGCGCTGCATGATGTCGACTTGACGGTCCAGCATGCAGAAGTGCTTGCCGTGATTGGTGAAAATGGCGCTGGAAAAAGTACGTTGATGAAGATCCTCGCAGGGGTGCAGTTGCCTGATAGTGGGCAAATTCTGATCGAGGGCAAGTCTGTGCAGCTAAGTTCGGTCAAGGTATCTCTGGACTGTGGAGTTGCCTTGATTCATCAGGAATTGAATCTCGCTGAGAACCTCCAGGTTGGAGAGAACATATATCTGGGCCGCGAACCCAGTCGGTTCGGCTTCATTGACCGTCAACGACTCAATGCGGATGCCAAGCAGGTTCTTTCGCAAATCGGATTGCAGGTTGAACCGACGACCCCATTGAGCGAGTTGTCAATCGGACAGCGGCAAATGGTCGAAATCGCAAAGGCGATGTCGGTTGGCGCCAGGGTGCTGATCATGGACGAGCCGACGTCCAGTTTGTCAAGTGCCGAGGCAGAGCGACTGTTTGTAGTGGTACAGGAGCTTCGCCAACGTGGGGTCAGTATCATTTATATCTCGCACCGGTTGGGTGAGGTGCGGGCTTTGGCCGATCGCGTGGTCGTCCTGCGTGACGGCAAGAATGCTGGCATGCTGAGTAGCGGTGAAATCAGCCACGACAATATGGTGCGGATGATGGTTGGACGTGATATCTCGCAGTTTTATGCTCGGAAACAGGTGCCCGTCGGCGATGTGGTGTTGTCAGTTGAATCACTCCGCACGGCTACTTGGCCTGAGCATGAACTCACGTTTTCGATTCGCGAAGGAGAAATTGTCGGAGTGTCGGGGCTTGTGGGAGCGGGACGCACTGAGATGTTGCAAACGCTTTTCGGAATCGAGCATCCCGTCGCTGGAAAGGTCATCGTCGAGGGTCAACAGATTGAATTGAAATCACCTTTGGCAGCTATCAACGCTGGAATTGCACTGGTTCCTGAGGATCGCAAACTGAATGGATTAGTCATCGATATGAGTGTGCGACACAACATTAGTCTCGCTGCCTTGTCTCGCAATCGACTTGCCGGTGGATTCCTCAATCGTGCAACAGAGATTCGGGATGCCACTCAAATGGTTCGCGATCTACGGATCAAAACACCCAACGATGCGCAGATTACACGATTCCTTTCTGGAGGCAATCAGCAGAAAGTTGTGTTGGGTAAATGGCTTTCAATGAAGCCGAAAATCTTGCTGCTCGATGAGCCAACTCGCGGGATCGATGTGGGTGCCAAACAGGAAATTTATCATTTGATGGAAACGCTGGCAAAAGAGGGCTTAGCGGTTCTGTTTGTTTCCAGTGAGATGGAAGAAATTATGGGGATGAGTGATCGCGCAATTGTGATGCACGAAGGACGCATTACGGGTGAGATCCAGAGGGCCGACTTGTCGGAAGAGTCCATCATGCAACTGGCAACGGGTAATGCAAACGCAGCGTCGACGGTAACAAATTAATGAATGCAAAATCGCTTGGTATTTTTGGGTTGTTGGTGATCCTGTTCGTGTTCATGGTTCTGATGACGTCGGATCCCTGGACCGATATTTTCAGCAGCACGTTTCTGCAGTCCAACAACATTGAGAATCTGTTGCGACGGGTTTCGATGTACGGGTTGCTGGGGATTGGGGTTGCGTTCGTCATCATCACCGGGGGCATCGACCTTTCCGTTGGTTCGATCGTCTGTCTCGCTGGATGCCTGCTCGGAATCTTTTTGCAGGTCGACTATCGTCCCGCTGCTTTGTTCGATGTTCATCTTGCCACGCAGGAAAATAATAGTCTGGTGGTACATGAAAATGCAGTCGGTCGTTATGACGTAGGTGACAAATTGCGCATGTATCGAGGAAGACAACCGGCGTTGTTGACAGTGAAAGATATCGAGGCCGTTCAACTGAAAGATCGTGAGGGTAAGTCCTTGGGGATCGGCACGGTGATGACAGTTGAGGGGCTCTTGCGAGATGAGGATTCGGGTCAGGTGGCCAAGGCCTTCGACGTGCTGGATTTTGGGCAGGCTGTTGGTGATCAACCTGCGTGGGTCGAACTGGCCGGCGTTTCCTTCCGTTTGTCTGTCCGGGATCGCGTTTCATTCTTTCATCCCACGCTGGGTCAGAAGGATTTGGTGGTGCATTCCGCATCACATTCAGGGGATGTCACCAGAATCGATTTGAGCCAGCCACTCGGGGACCGTTTTTCGAAGGAATGGATGGCAATGCCGACGGAGCGGAGGCAACGGATGGCAATTCCGCTTGCGATCATCTCTGTTCTTGGGATCGCCGGATTTTTAGGTTTGTTGCATGGTTTGCTCGTCACCCGTGTGCACCTGCAACCGTTTGTGGTGACCTTGTGTGGTCTGCTGATCTATCGAGGTATCTCCCGCTGGCTGGTGAATGATAACCCTGTTGGCTTCGGAATTGAGTACAAGGAAACACTCAGTCCACTGGGCTCAGGCAAACTTTCGCTGTTCGAGTGGAGCACGGCGGATGGTTCTCAGACTTTTGGGATCCCATACCCGCTTTTTGTGTTTTTGACTGCGTCAGGGGTGGCTGTCATCTTTCTGAATTTGACGATTTGGGGACGGTACATGCTGGCACTGGGCAGCAATGAGGAGGCGGCCCGTTACAGCGGTATCCGTACGGAAAGAATTACCATTCTGGCGTACGTGATCTGCACGGTGGCTGCCGCTACAGGTGGCATTCTGTTTGCCTTGGATTCAGGGTCCATCTCACCGTCAAGCTTTGGCAATTTCTACGAACTCTACGCGATTGCTGCTGCGGTTCTGGGTGGTTGCAGTCTTCGAGGGGGAGAAGGATCGATCTTTGGTGTCATTGCCGGGACAGCGGTGATGATGTTGCTCAATAATTTGATTTTGCTGCTGAAAATACCCGATCGACTTGAGTTCACGATCATTGGTTTGGTCATTTTGATGGGTGTTACTCTGGATGAAACGGTGCGTCGTATCGCTGCCAGACGGCGGGCAATGAAGTCCGCACAAACCTGACGCTGAAAGCCTGCAGCCAGGCAGGATATGCCTCGCAATTGGTGGCAGTTGCTGTTCTTAATCTGTCTTGGTGGCAGCTGCTGATGATGTCCTGCAGTCAGCGTACCAGGGTCCTCGTTTCAAGGTGGCAACTGTGTCGCTTGTCAGTGTTTGCATAAACCTTGACGGGCAGTGAGGATTTTCCGGCATTGCGGAATGCGGGGATTTGGGGATTTTCAGATCTCGCTGACAAAGAGGGGGGGCTCCTATGATCGTCACATCAGGCACGAGAGTCGGGTATCCCGCCCAACCGCGATGAAGTCACTGTTCATTTGTTATCGTGTCGAGTTCAGGAAGTCGAATTCACAATAGGAATCTCTCCGCTCGGTTTTCGGGGTTGAGTATCCAGACATCTGACGGGTTTCTACTGTGTCCAAAGCTTCGCTTCCCAATCCAACCGGACATCGTTCGAGAACTGGCCAGCGGCCAGGTACTCGAACTGCCATTGATGAGGCTGCATGCTTGATGAGCGAGACGGCTCATGATCTGCGGTCTCCGCTGACGACAGTACGCGAGTCAATACGCCTGATCCGTGATGGCGATTTAGGTGCTGCCTCAGTTGATCAACGTGCCTATTTGACGTCGGCAATGGATCAATGCGACTGCATGTTTCAGATGATTGGTGAAATGCTTCAGTTGGAACGTTTGCGAACTGGGACGCCGCGTGTAGATCGAAGTTGGGTAACGATTTCTGAGGTCCGCAAGTCCATCGACGAAACGCTTCGCCCGTGGGCGTTGCCACGGAAAATCGAAGTTCTTTGGGACATTATGCTTGATTGCGAAACAATGGTTTATGCCGATCCTGCCATGCTGCGCAGGCTTGTCGTGAATCTCGCTACAAACGCAATTCGTGTTACGCCAGAGAATGGTGTGGTCCTGGTGCAGTTGCAGCGTTCGCGTGGCAGTGGTGCGATCCGCTGGTCCGTTATTGATCGTGGTTGTGGTATCAAACGAAAAGACTTACAGCGTATCGCCGAACGGGGTGTTTCGACGGGAGGCGGCGAGGGACTTGGTCTGCTGATTTCCCGCCAGCTAGCTTCACTCCACTTTTCAGATCTTGAGATAAGTTCGAGATTTGGAAAGGGAACGGATGTTTCGTTCGAAACAGCATCGGGCGGGCCCCGAGGTGTCGCTTTGGCTTGGTCGCGTTGGCGGCTCGGTAGGCGTAGACCTCTTCAAAAACCTCGGTATCGCGACGGCAATCTGCAGCGATTTGATCAGGCGGATCGTGTTGCAGAAAAGCGAGTGGAATCGCCCGTCATGGCTGTCACGCTGTCTCATGAAGCATCAATGCCTCGATGCGCGAATCGCATCGCCGCAGGAACGGTTTCTTTGGGTGCGACTGTATCGCGAGCCATCGCCGACGATTTTGATCATGTTTTTCAGCGACAGCAGCGAATGTTCGACTTCATTTATCGGGTGGAAACGCGACGCTGGGTTTGGGCGTTTGATGTTGACCCGGAAAGTTTTCCGATGCGGCTTGAGTCGATTGAGAACGAGTTGATGAATCAGATTCCTGAAACAAGAACGACGTGGTCTTCTCCACAAATTATTCCGGTTGATTCCCGGATAACACATTCACGATTGAGTGATTTGTTGGTCAGATCGACGCTGGCAGCGTCGACTCTGAGCAATGTCCACGATCAGGATGCAGTGCGTTTAGGAACACTACCAATGGGCGATTCCAATGTGGCTGCCAGCAGACTCGAAAATGAACTGCGACGATTGACTGAGCGATTTCAGTCGGAATCCCGTGTTCTAGCACAGCAAGTAAAGAATCTCTGTACGAAGACTTAAGCATCGTCTTCTTTTGCACAGCCCCGCCCGCGCATATAACGGCACGCTGAGCGGGATCAGCGTTTCAGTAAACAGTCTGTTAAAAGCGGCATCTCAGAGAGATGTCGCGTGAAACGTGTTGCGACTCTACGCCTGATAAAGATCAGGGAGGAAGAACTTTGTTGCCCTTTTGCTGTTTTTCATTCGGCGTTCGGTAGAGATCAGAACCGATGTTCGGCAATCGGCTGCCACTGACCCGAGGATCGGGTGGGAAGTCCTCGGCTCGGGTGGCTGATCCCAGCGGTGTCGTGCGCGTATCGTTGAGAGTCCTGAGGTACTTCTGTAGTTTCCATGCCGGGATGACCGTCAGCCCTAGTTCGGCCGCTTTAGCCCTGATTCGCCCCATGGCGGCAATGGTTGCAATACTGTTGTCATCATCATCGGTCGGTCTGCTGCCTAACTCTGGATCGTCACCGACGACCATGAAACGGATAGTAGCATCAAGCTTGCCGCTGATGCCGCCTGCCGGCGTGATCTCGGCGGCAACGACTGCCCCGGCAGCCCGGATTTGGCCTTTGAGAGCTTCGTTGTCGGGGCGTCCGTCACCGTCGATATCAATATTCCCCGCCAAGGCAATTTTGATGACTCGACCTGGCGCCCAGAATGGCGAGAAAATCTTGTCTCCGGGAATGATTGGATTACGGATTTCCGGAAACGCTACAACGCGGGCTTCGGCCAAGTGAGCCCCCTGGATTTTTGTGACCTGAATGGTGGCTTTGACTTTGGCATCTTTCAGACGCGTTTCATCGCCGCCGATCACGCCGAATGTGATGCCAGGTCGGAGGGCGTCCGCTGAACCGAGGTTGATGGTGGTAATGTTACCACCACGCACTACATAACGAATTTCCCCCTGCGTGGTTTCGAATTGGTCGTTCCGCAATTCATTCAGTTGGAACTTCTGGGTCTCAATCGTTCCCTGTAGCTGTCTCGCTTTCTGGGTTAACTTATTGGTTTCATCGACCTTGTCCTTACGAAAGGTGGTGAAGTCATCCACGGTTTTGACAAGCTTGTCTTTGGTGTCCTCTTTTTCCTTGATCATCCGATTTCGGTCCTGATCAAATTCATCGCTCAGTTTGATGACTTTTTTGTTGGCATCGTCTCGTTCCGTTTCGGCCAATTCCTGTTGTTTTTCCGCGTTCGTCACATCCGTTTTAGCTTTGGAGCGGATATCCTTCTCGTTCACCTCATAGTTGACGACTGTTAGGTTTCGAGCGCGAATGGCTTTGACCAGATACTCGGGCAGTTCCGGATAGTTTTTTTCACCCTGATAGCTGGACCCGAAATATGACATGTTGGTGGCGTATTGTGTCTCAATCGCCTGCATATCGGGGTCGTCAGAGGTGTTTTGTTTCATTTCCTCGATTTCAGCCTCGCTGAAACCACCGATACCCAGCATGGCTTTAAGCCGGTTTGCCTGCGTCTCCATCTGCTCCACTTTGGTCTGGACCGTCGTAAGCGTGTCGCTCTTATTCTGTTCCTGAGCTGCAATCGTGTCGCTATGCCGCCAGAGGAAAAAGTTCAGGCCAAGCGACAGGACAAGGAAAATCAGGCAGGCAATTAAAGAGCCGCGGATGAAGGAATCGTCGCGAGCCACCATTTTTGTTCTTTGCGATGAAGGAACTACGGATCAGGAAACACGACCAATATCAGGTCGCTGAGGACACAAACGGAGCCCTCGTTAATATTATTTGCTTTACTCTCTAATTCTACCGCTCTTTACAGAGAATTCCCGCTCAAGTCACAGGTTTCCGGGACTTTTGCGGATTGTCCGCTTCATGCGGAGCCCCCAAGAACTGGGATTTCGGCTGAAATGTGTCGGTTTGTACATTACTGCCCCCAGCCGTTGACTGGCTGGGAGGCAAGAAGGAAATCGGAACCTTCCCTTTTTAGCGTGGTTATTATACTTACGTTGACGAAACTATTATCGTCACATCACCAGTCACTTATTTCACGAAAAGTCCGGCAATGGCAATGCAGTACCGTAACCTTCAACGATCACACCGATCCTCCCACTCAGCACGCAGTGGCTTCACTTTGCTCGAATTGCTTCTGGTACTCGCGATTTTGGTCATGATCATTGGCATCGGCGTTACCAACTACAGTGGGGTTCAGGATGGAACCAATGTTTCAACCACGGAAATCACTCTCGGCGAGCTGAAAAACACCGTAAAAATGTACAAGATCAGAATGAATAGTCTTCCAGAGAGCCTCGATATGCTTCGGGACGGCCCGAGTGACGCTGCCAAGAAGGCGAAATGGGTTTCTGCGATCATCGAAGAGATTCCGAAGGATTCCTGGGAGAACGATCTAGAATATAACGTCAGCGGTGGCAGTTTCGAGATTCGGAGTTCAGGTCTCGATCAGCAAATGAACACCGACGATGACCTCACGATTGAGGGCTGATCAGGAATCTTCCACTAGGACTGCGGGCGGGGATGCTGCAGGTGGTGATTGATCGAAGGAGCGGTGTCTTTGATGTTCAACAAACCCCTGTGCGGAAGTTATCCATTGCCACGCCGATCTGCCTTCACGCTCCTCGAATTGCTGTTGGTCATAGCTGTCCTTGCCGCAATGGCATCACTGACCATGCCAAAATGGGGAATGTTATTGGATGATCGTCGGTTGGTTCGTGCTGGTGAGCAAATTCGGGGCAGCGTCGCCCGATTGCGGGTCGAAGCGATGCGCTCGGGTCGAGTGATCATGCTTGAGGGGATGATTGAAGGGAATGACCTACGGGCCAAGCCGTTCTACTCTGCAATTGACGCCACAGAAGCGATCGATCAGACGGGTGGGGGTTCTGCTTTGCTCGCCGGTGCCGATCAAGCGGTGGCGGTTGTCGTGGAGCAGGATGAATCGGCGATTGAAATGATTGAATTGCCTGAAGGAATCACCCTCAGCGGTGTAAGCGTCGTTTCCGCAGCTCGGTCTGCCGAGATCGAGCAACTCACGATTTCCGATCAGGTCGAAGGCTGGAGTCGTCCGGTGCTTTTCTACCCTGATGGGTCCACAAGCACAGCACTGATCAGCCTGATTCATCCGACGATGGGGCGAGTTGTGGTGAAGATCCGTGGGATCACTGGCGAGGCAACTGTCAGTCAGGTGTTGGCACCATGATTGCGCGACAAGGAAAACAGAAACGCCAAGGTGCGAGGCGAAAACCGTTGAAACGTCGCGGGTTCTCTCTGCTGGAAATTCTATTGGCTCTGGCAATTCTTGGCGGATCGTTGGCGATCCTCAGCCGAATCGTCGATATCGGAATATCTGCTGCGAGGGAGGGGCGTGACTTGGCCATCGCCCGCATGATTTGTCAGGGGAAACTATCAGAGGTGTTGTTGAACAGCACTGCGGGCTTCACGCCGCAGAGCCAGCCTCTCGCGCCGGTCGATTCCTTCGATTCACAGTCCATGACTTCTTTCGAATTTTCAGTCGAAGTGCAGCCAGGTCAGTTGGCGGGGATATTGTTGATCCGGGTTTTAGTAGAGGCACAGAACCCCGATGGTGGGGAGCCCCTTGCCCGATACTCTCTGGTGCGGTGGATGATTGACCCTGCACTGGGACTTGAAGAATTGGAAGCTGAGGAAGAGGCCGCACGCGAGGAAGCAGCGGCCGGTGGGGGGGCAGCCTGATGAGGATCAAGCAGCGCATACGCATTGCATTTACTCTATTGGAGGTGTTGCTGACCTTGGCGATGTCGGTGGTGCTGATGGCCTTGGTTGGATCTGCGTTCCAGTTTTACGCTGTCGATATGAACGTGCGAAACATGGACGTTCGGCAGACCCAGTTGGCTTCTGCTGTGATGCAGATGATCGAAGATGACCTGCGGGCGACTTTACACAGTGAACCTAGTGACATGTCTGGCTTGGAGAGTCTTCTCGCTGCAAGCTTCGGAGAAGAAGAAGGCTCTGGACAAGGAGCAGGTGGTGGTGAAGAGAGCGAAGAGGATCTTTCCGCGGCAGGAATCAGTATGGACGAAGAGCCAGTGGAAAGCCTGGACACCACCACGCTTGACCTGACTAGCGGCGTAGCCGTTTTGCAAACGCCGGGTCTCATTGGCAATCAGTACCAGATCCAACTCGACTTGAGCCGCCTGCCGCGTCTTGAGGAGTACGTTCTGATGCTGGACGAAACGACGACTGACCTTCAGGATATTCCCAGTGATCTTAAAACGGTGGCGTATTATGTGCAGGCTGACGACGCGATAGATGGTGTGTTGGATCCTTTGGCCGAACTCGATCCGGAGGCAGCGAGCCTCACACCCGGTGGCTTGGTTCGTAGATCGCTTGACCGGGCTGCCACAGTAGAAGCCGCCACAATGGGAAATCTCAACACGCTGAACCAGACCGGTGAGTTGCTGGCCCCCGAAATCAAAGGAATCGAATTCTCTTACTGGGATGGTTTGACGTGGCTACTGGAATGGAGCAGTGATGAGTTGGGTGAATTGCCACTCGCCGTTCAGGTACGGATTTACATGATTGATCCAGCCTTGGCGGCGACCGAGGATACTGACACGATGTCCACG
This sequence comes from Rubripirellula sp., assembly GCA_028823035.1. Taxonomy (GTDB): domain Bacteria; phylum Planctomycetota; class Planctomycetia; order Pirellulales; family Pirellulaceae; genus Rubripirellula. The sequence continues at coordinate 70,435 of JAPKCI010000003.1, read as the reverse complement.
CTCGACACCGAATCGATGCGGACGTTCTCGCACATCGTTCGTTTGCCCATGGCTGTGCCGCTTGAGGAAGAGGAAGAAGATTTAACGGAGGCGGGGCTATGAATCGTACCGGAACACCCGTCCGTCATGGATTCTTTCTCGTGCTCGTCTTGGTCGTGATTGCGATTGCGACCATGGCAGTTTACTCGTTCACTGACTTGATGCTCGCCTACGACGATGCCGCGTACTTGTCGGGTGACATCGTGCAGACACGGGTGAATGTTGAGTCGGGTGCTGAAGCGGTCAGGTTATTGCTTGCAGAACCGCCTGAGATGCGGGTTGATTTTGGTGGTGTCTACAACAACCCGCAGATGTTCCAGGCTGTCAATGTCTCAATGGGTGATGACAATGCGACCCCTTCAAACTTTTCTATTCTTGCGCCGGGTCTTGATGAAAACGGCAATCTTGCTGGGCTACGCTTCGGTTTGCAGAACGAGTCAGCCAGACTGAATGTCAACGCGCTGACAGTTTTGGAAAGCAGTTCGGCAGGAATGCTGGCCTCCGTTCTGACTGCGGTTGACGATTCAAGCGAATCCGAGGATGAGGTGACGAGCGACAATATTGCGGTGTCTCTGTTGTTGACTTTGCCAAGCATGACCGAGGATGTCGCTGACGCAATACTCGACTGGCTGGACGAAGACGAGGACGTGCGCCCGTACGGAGCCGAGGCAGAGTACTACACCACTTTGCCGACGCCTTATGTTCCCAAAAACGGACCTGTCCTGAGTGTCGAAGAACTGTTGCTGGTACGAGGGGTCACCCCGACTCTGCTCTTCGGTGCGGATGTCAATCGCAATGGAGTTCTTGACGCGGATGAGCAACAGCGTTTTGGCGTGACGGTCGAAACCGCTGGTTCTCTTGGTTGGGCTGCCTATTTGACTGTACACGGTTCCGAGGCAAGCAAACGCCGCGATGGAAGTTTCAGGGTCAACGTGAATCAGGACGATCTCGAGTTGCTCTTTGAAGAATTGTCAGGGGCGTTGGAGAATGAAGATTACGCCACGTTCATCGCAGCCTACCGAATAGCTGGTCAGTCGAATTCCAGCATGGCATTGTTGACTGGGAATGGCGCGGATTCGCAGCAGGCGGAGGTAGTTGGGCCGTGGACAGCCGACGTGATGAGTGAATTTGATCTCAGTGGTGGCGGTGGGACCTCTTTGACCCAGATTCTGGATTTAGTTGGCGCGACCGTGACGGTTGGGAATGGTGATAACGCTCGATCCTATAGTTCCCCTTTTTCTGAAGATATTATCTCGATGGGGCTCTACATGCCGGCTTTAATGGATTCTTTGACGACACAAGACGTCGAAGTTATGCCAGGTCGGATTAATCTAAATGAGTGTCCTGCTGAATTGCTTTATGGCATTCCTCTGCTGACCGAGGAAACAGTCGAATCGATTATCGAAACACGAGATGTCAGTTCCGATGACTTGAACCGCCAGTTTGAAACATGGCCTCTCGTTGAAGGATTGGTGTCACTTGATGAAATGAGACAACTGATTCCGCTTGTGACCTGCGGCGGAGATGTGTTCCGGGCTCAAATTGTTGGCTATTACGAGCAGAGTGGAGTAGCACACCGTGCCGAGGTGATTATTGATGCCACAACGGTCAACCCGAAAATCGTGTTGTGGCGGGATTTGAGTCATCTGGGAAGAGGATTTGATTTGTCAGTACTGGGTTCGAGGTCATTCACGGGGCTCGAAGGCGATGGGACAGGAAGTGCAGGGACGGCAGCGACTGATTGAAGCAGGGATGAGAGTTAAACGAAGCATTGATTGGGTTCGATGGTTCAGCTTGTCATGAGAACAAGTGGCACTAACGCGATCAACTTCATGCATAAATTGAGAAACCGATGGTAAAAAAATTAGCAATCGATTGGGATGAGAGTGAGTTGCGGTTGGTGGCTGCGCAGTGCATGGGCAGCAACGTCAAAGTCACTGATGCCCGGGTGATACCGATTGAAGGCAAGGGTGTCCTTGATACCCTCAAGGAAGCACTCGCCGATCAGGGGTTTGAAAATACCGAAACTCTGGTCGCCATCGGGCGTGGTCAGGCAGAATTGCGAGAATTGCATTTGCCACCTGTGCCAGAGGAAGAATTGCCCGACATGGTTCGATTTCAGGCCATTCGGAGTTTTGCGACCGCGGGGGACAACGCCGTGGTTGACTACCTGGTCACCAATCGTAGTGAATCCGGTGTGGAGATGATTGCCGCGGCTCTGGAGCCTCAGGAGCTTGACAGCCTGAAAGGAATTTGCGAGGCCGTGAACTTGGTCACGAAGCGGATTTCGCTGCGACCGCTGGCTGCGGCAGCGCTCTATCTGCTAAATCAGGGACGATCCGGTAGTAACGACATTGTCCTCATTGATCTGCTTGCTGATGATGCTGAAATCGTCGTGGCTCGAGGGGGACGAGTCATCTTCGTTCGTACGGTTCGAATGCCTTCGGTCGAGGCAGGAAGGGGCCGAGCACTTGCGGGTGAGTTGCGGCGAAGTCTGGTTGCCTGCGGCTCGAGTGGTACGCTTGATCGCGTGGTGCTTTGGGGGCGTGCCGAGGTTCACTCGCAAGATGTCGAGATGTTGTCCGAAGCCTCAGGTAGCAAAGTTGAGGTGCTTGATCCATTCTCGCTGGTCGATGTTGATCGAAACGCAAAGGCGAACATGCCCGATCATGTCGGGCGGTTGGCTCCTCTGGTTGGTTTGCTGGTAGCTGACGAGGCCGGTGCAGATCGCTTGGTGGATTTTCTCAATCCACGGGAGCGGGTGGAAGAGGTCGAAAACCCTTACCGCAAATACATGATCGCCGGAATCTCGGCGGTTTTGGCTGCCCTGCTCGGTTTCATGATCTATCGTCAACTTGATTCTCTCGATGCAGAAATCGAGCAGTTGAGATCGGCGAACAGCAAGAAAGAGAAGGAGGTTAAATCCGCCACAGAGAGTATTGCAAGAACAGAAGTTGTCGACAAATACCTCGATGGCGATGTCAATTGGCTAAACGAGATTCGCCGCTTAGCCGAGAAATCACCGTCGTCGGACAAACTGATTGTTCGCCGCGTTTCCGCGGTCAGTGACTCGAGAAACGGCGGTGGGATGTTATCTGTGGGAGGCGCTGTCACGAAGCCTGCGGTCATTGACGAGTTCGAGGAGTCCATTCGCGATGAATTCCGCACCGTGCAAGGTGATGGTGCGAGTGAACAGAAAACATCTGACACGTACCGGTGGAACTTCGCCGAGGTGATCCGGCTTTCGCCCGGTTATGTGCGTGACCAAAGGTACCAAGGGATTAGCGAATTCGCGCAGCAGGCTGATGCACAATTGGGCCGGGAGGAGGTTTCCAAAATTCCAAAATCCGATGCCACCGAGTCAACAGCTGGTGACGAGCGAGAAAAACCGCAGATGACGGCAGAACAAGGTGACGGGGAATCGCAAGGTTCCGACGGGGGAGACGTCAGCGAGAAAAGTGGAGATCGTTCGCCAGCAACAGAAAGTGCATCCCTTGCTGAAGGTACACCGGACGCTGAAGGTACACCGGATGCTGAAGGTACACCGGATGCTGAAGGTACACCGGATGCTGAAGGTACACCGGGAATAGCTGATCCCGGTAAATCGGGATCAGCCCAAAGCGACACGGAAACTCAACCAGAAAGCGAACCAGAAACTAAACCAGAAACTCAACCAGAAAGCGAACCAGAAACGAACTCTGACAGCGAAATCGTCGTGGAGATTCGACCGGAGGTGAAGTCATGAATGAAAGAGAAAAAAACCTCGTCAAACTCGTTGGCGCGATTCTGGTGTTGTACCTGATTTGGACCGGTTACGGCCGTTACCAGTCGGCTGTTTCACAACGCGAGGCACAGGTCAGTCAGTTGAGCAGCAAGCAGGAGGAGTTGACCGACCAAGTTATGCAGGGGGCACTGGCTGACAGACAACTGGGCGAGTACATGGCACGGTCCCTACCGAGCAATCCTGAACTCGCACGTAGCCAGTACCAGCAATGGTTACTTGAACTTGTACATGACAAGGGGATGGACAACGTCATGGTTGATTTCACAAGTTCTCGCTCGATGGGCGAGGTTTACCAGAAGATTGAGTTTCGGATAACGGGTGCCACAAAACTCCCTTCCTTGATAGGGATGATGCACGATTTCTATGCCAAGGATTATCTCCATCGAATCCGCGAATTGACGATCGCGCCACTCAAGAGCGGTGGATTCAATGTGACCATGAATGTTGATGTCATCGCGTTGGTGAATGCCCCAGATGACCTGCCACAGCGTATGGAGCCGTCATACCGTGTTGATGCGGATGCGGATGCCTACATTGCAGTCATCATGAATCGCAATCTCTACGAACCCCCAAATCAGCCACCACGGTACAGTGGTGGACGATCGATTGAGGCGTTTGTAGGGCGGGATTCGCCGACTCCGCTGACCTTCAAAGACCCCGAGGGTCATGATATTCGAGTGGAGTTGGGGGATGATCCTCCTGATTTCGTTCGTCTGGATTCCAGAAGTGGCACTCTGCGTGTCAATTCCGACGTTACTCAGGAATTTGAATTGCTGGTGCGTGCCATCGACAGTGGTTATCCTCGGCGGACCACGGAGCAAACAATCACGGTACGTGTTGTCGATCCGCCACCACCCCCGGCAGATCCGCCAGCCAAACCTTCATTTGACGATGCCTCACAGACCGTGTTGACTGCACTTGTGCAAGGACGTGAAGATTGGACGGCATGGATGCATGTTCGAACCCGCGATCAGACATTGCGGCTGAAAATAGGTGACAGCTTTGAAATCGGCAGCCTTAAAGGTACTGTGGTCGATGTGACACCTCGCTACGCAATTCTTGAGGTTGATGGCAGGCGATTCGAACTGAAGCCAGCCGGCAACCTAGGTGATGCCGCGAAACGGGCCGAGGTTGAGTGAACACCCGATTGAGCGATCCGTTTTCGCAGCATGGAAAAGATCCAGAACCCGGTGAACGAAGCTGATAATGCCTCTGCGATTCACTGTGAGTCGCTTTCGATTCAATATCCCGGCGGAACCCGGGCTGTCGATCAAGTCGAATTGACGGTTGAATCCGGCGAAATCCTTTCCTTGATCGGTCCCAGCGGGTGCGGCAAAACCACTCTGCTGCGATTGATGGCCAATCTCGAACTGCCAACACACGGCAGTGTGAGTCTTCGGCCGCCGGTGGTGGGTCATGAGGGTGGGATCGCGTTTGTATTCCAGCAACCAGCGTTACTGCCGTGGAGAACGGCGCTCGAGAATGTTGCCCTGCCTCTGGAATTGATCGGTAGAGGTTCTGCGCAGGGACGACGTGAGTTGGCGTCCGACCTGCTGAACACTGTCGGCCTCCAGAAGGCAATGTCCAGTTTCCCTTCTGAGTTGTCTGGTGGCATGAAGATGCGGGTCTCGATTGCCCGTGCACTGGTCACTGACCCCAATGTTTTGCTGCTTGATGAACCCTTTGCTGCGCTCGATGACATGTTGCGAACTCAGTTGGGGCAACTGCTGTTGGAATTATGGGAAAAACAGCGGTTCACAGCTGTCATGGTGACTCACAACATTGCCGAGTCAGTGCTGTTGTCGCACCGCATTGCCGTCATGCGTCAGGGCGCATTGCAGACCGTACTGAATAATCCGCTTCCTCGTCCACGTTGTGAGTCTTTACGCACGACGGTCGAATTTGGCGAGTTTTACGGTTGTGTGAGTCACGCTTTGCGGGGGGAAGCATGAAGATGCCAGCAATTCCTTCCCGGTTACGTGAGACACTGACGAGTGTTGGGCTGGTGTTCATGGTTGCTTGTCTTGCACTGGCAGTTTGGGAACTCACGGTTTGGCATTTTGAACTGCCAAAAGCACTACTGCCGACTCCACGGCAATGTTGGGTAGCTGCTGTCGCGGAACGGCAAACACTGTTTCTCGCGACTCTTTCGACGGGAGCTGCAGCGATCAGCGGATTACTCGTTTCTGTCGTGATCGGATCGTCATTGGCAATCGTGTTCAGCCAGTCACGAAGTCTCCGGTTGGCTCTGTTCCCTTATGTCATTCTGTTGCAAACCGTGCCGATTGTTGCCATCGCCCCGCTGCTAATCATTTGGAGTGGATACACCTTTCGCACCGTGGTGATCGTAACCGCGATCGTCTGTTTGTTTCCGATCGTCAATAGCATGACGGGCGGCCTGCTGGGAACAAAGCAGGATTCCGCTGACTTGTTTCGGCTTTATGGTGCTGGACGTTGGAAGCGTCTTTGGCGTTTACAGATCCCGTCATCCATCAGTTATCTGATGCTGGGAACGAAGACCAGTAGTGGTCTGGCCGTGATTGGCGCCATTGTTGCCGAGTTCTTTGTCGGCAACGGGACTACTTACAATGGGCTGGGAAGTCTCATGACGGGATGGACTGTCATGGTAAAAACAGATGCATTGGTATCGGCCGTCTTTGCATCGGCCATGTTGGGACTGTTGATGTTCGGGGCGGTTCAGTTGGTCTCGGCTTTGGTTTTACGACGTTGGACAAGATTTGCTTCAGCGGTCAACTGAGACTAGATCACTGCTGTCGCTTGGTTTTTTCGGCTGAAAATGCAGGCAGCGGTCTGGTTTTGATCCTTGCCCAATGAAAGGGGCTTCCATTGGGCAAACGATGATGATGATACTGTGCCAGCAGCCCTTTCACGCGGAGGTTCTAGTTCTATGAGACGTGCCTGTTTTTTTTTCTGTGGTTTGACCATGCTGGTCATGGTCGGTTGTAGTCAGTCGTCCACAACCCCCAGTAGTGTGGGTGACGATTCTTCAGGAAGTGATCATGGAGACTCGAAAGTTGCAATCCAGTTGAACTGGTATCCCGAATCCGAGCATGGAGGGGTCTTTCAAGCGTCTGCTGACGGAGCTTACCAAGCAGCCGGTTTGCAGGTTGATATCAGACCCGGTGGGCGAGCAGCCCCAGTGGCGTCCGAACTGGCTTTGGACCGTGTTCAATTTGGTTTTGCCAATGCCGATGATGTTGTTGTTTATCGTCGACAGGGACTCGATGTTGTCGCTGTGCTCGCCGCGATGCAGGACAATCCGAGGTGTATTATCGTGAGACAGGAAAGTGGTATTAAGTCGCTGCAAGATCTTGCGGGATTGACGCTCCAGTGCCAGGTGGGTCGACCCTATCTTGAGTTTATGCGTTCCAAGGGAATTTTGGATAAGGTTCAGGAAGTCCCCTACTACGGGACGGTAGCATCGCTGATCGCTGATCCGAAGATCGCGATTCAGGGCTATAGCTTTGCCGAACCACTGTTGGCAGAGCAGCAGGGAGCCAAGGTTCGGGTTCTGATGGTCAGTAAGTTGGGCTGGAATCCCTACTCAAGCGTACTCATCACGACCGGGAAAATGATCAAGGAACAGCCAGAACTGGTTCGCCGTTTTGTGCAGGCAACTCAACTCGGTTGGCAGAGCTACTTGAAAGATCCTGTGAAAGGTAATGCCGCCATTCTGAAGGCAAATGATCACGGTATGACAGCGGATGTCTTGAAATATGGAAGTGAGCAGATGCGACACTTGGCAATTCCACCCGGGGATGCGGAAAAGTCGTTCGGACGCATGTCTCTCGAACGCTGGACTGAGCTGGTAAAACAAATGGGTGCGTTGGATCCAACAGAGGCCGATTTGGTGAAGCCTGAAGATTGTTTTACCGATCAGTTTTTGAAATAGCCGTTCTTCTCGGCAGCGACCCGATACGCCCCGAGTCCCCTTCACAACAGCATGCTTAAGCAGCTCTTCGAAAAGGTGACAGGGGAAGCGATCTTGAGGGGCCGATGTGGCGACCGAGCGTCTCTATCTCCAGTCGCAGAAGTTGTTGGACCACCTCTGCTGCCGCAGGGCGGTCATCTGGTTCCCTCGATACCATTTGTTCAACGAGATCTGCAACGGGTTCCAGTAAAACCTGACTTACCTGTTCGGTGCGTGTGATCCATTGCCAAAGAACCCGTCCAAGTGAGAATATGTCCATGGCGGGCATGGCCGCCATGGTGCCTGCCAGAGTTTCAGGCGCCGCATAAGTCGGAGTGCCTCGGAAGTGGTGGTTGGGCGATGTGTGGATTTTGGAGGCAAACCCAAGATCGACCAGAGTGACGTGTCCTCGAGGACCCAAAACAGCATTCTCCGGTTTCACATCACCATGAATCCAACCGATACCGTGCAAGGCATCCAGAGCCTGGGCGACTTGCCGGATGAGCCAAAGAGCGACTGGAAGCGGTTTTTGGGTTTCCGATTCCAGATGCCATTGCATCGACTCACCTTCCAATCGTGGCATCACCAAATAGGGAGAACTAGATGTGGTTGATGCATCCAGCAGAGCAATCAGGTTTGGATGATTGGCACCCGTGGTTGCGGCAATCGACTGAAGGATTTGTCGACGACCTTCAAGCTGCTCCGAGCCATCAATAGCTCGCTTGATCACGTAGTCCCAACGCGGACTGCCCACTGCATCAGCGGGCTGGGCAAGCGAAAGTTTGGTTGAGGAACTCTCGTGAATGCTTTCCCCAAGTCTCCAAATTCCCAGTATTACTGGTCGATTGCTTTTGTCGCCGGCGCGGTTCGTCGAAACATGAGTCACAGTGGGAAGTCCTCGGCAGTCAAACTCAGGGGTAATCGCGGCACAAAGTAGCCTTACCTCTGTAAATCGACTATTCGAGCCGCAAAATAAGAACTGATTTGGCGTTAGAACACATAATTCTTCGGTTTTCGAGCAACTCAGGATTCGGATTCGTTCATTCAGTGGAAGTGGCTGAGGTCCAGATCCTGTTACCGTGTCACGCCAGAATTTGTGGCTCGCATGGCTCGGCAAGTCGTCGATTTTCGGGGTAGCGGTCTGAACCGGAAAAAGAGGAACTTAGCGGTTGATCCGAAGTGCGTCTGTCGTGGCGACTGGGATCGTGACGATCCGGCGATGAGACTTGAACGTGAATTACCCCCGACCGACACCTGCACTCGCAATCCATGACTTGAGGAAGTCTTATGGGGATTTGCATGCATTAAGAGGAGTGACTTTTTGCCTCGAGCGAGGCGAGCGTTTGGCTTTTCTGGGCCCTAACGGCGCGGGTAAGACCACGTTGATTCGCTGTTTGGCAGGTCTTACTCGAGCTGACCACGGCGAGATTCATCTCGGTGGGAAGCCGTTGAAAAGCGTGGAAGCGAGAAAACACCTCGGTTTCGTGCCGCAGGAAATCGCTTTGTACCGTGATTTAACGACGCGTCAAAACATGGTGGCGTTCGGTAGATTCTACGGTCTGCGCCGTAGTGAGCTTCGCAATCGCTTGGACTGGGCGTTGCAATGGACTGGTCTGGGGGAGAGAGCTGATGATCTCGTTGGCACGTTCTCAGGTGGCATGCAGAGACGCGTGAATCTCGCCTGTGGTGTCATGCATGCACCGCAAATCCTGTTATTGGATGAGCCGACCGTTGGAGTCGATCCGCAGAGCCGACAGCGGATTTTCACGATGTTGGATGAACTCAGCGAGTCCGGGACTTCCATTTTATTGACCACACATCATCTGGATGAGGCTGAAGAGCGAAGCGACCGAATTGTGATTCTTGATCAAGGACAAGTGGTCGCAGATGGCTCGATCGAAGCACTGGTAAAGCAGTCTGTCGGTACCCAGCGTTGGGTACGTTTGAGAATCGATCGTCCACTCACCGCGCCATTACGGGTTGGAGCAGCAGCAGATGCAGCATTGATTGGCACCACAGGTGAAGATCGAATTTCCACCAGAATTGATGATGTCTCAACTCATCTTCTCGGGCTGATTGAGCTTGTGCGGAGGAGGGGCTACGGAATCGTCGACGTGCAAGTCGAGGCACCGTCGCTTCACCATGTGTTTCTGCATTTAACCGGTTACGAACTACGCGATTAACAAAGTGGTATTGAGAGATCTGCAAACATGATTTTGACTGTGATGCAAATCAGTTGCCGTCGCCTGCTTCACAATCGAGTGGAACTGTTGCTGACATTCATTGTGCCAATCGCCTTCTTCAGTATCTTTGCTGTGATTTTTGGAGGTGGCTTGGGTCGGGGGACCACACCGAAAATCAAAGTCGTCACTGTCGACGAAGTTGATTCAGTGGTCAGTCGTCTGATCATGTCAGCGCTGAAAAAACAGGAAAGTTTACGTTTCGTCCGCGAGGAAGAATCGAGTCAACTGAGCCGCTCGGAGGCTCAGGAATTGGTGCGCAATGGCACGGCGACGATGGCGATTGTTCTTTGCAAAGAGGCTGACCAATTGGCAGCACAACTGTTGGCAGATGCTTCGGATCAGGTTGCGTCGCAGGTTGTTTCTGCCGTTGTAAATCGTTCGATCATGTTATCCGAAGCCGAGTATCAGGTGTCGCAACTTGGGGTTAGTGACGCGTCAGAGAGTGGTGATCAGCAGAACATTGCCGCCACAAATGTAGGGAACGATCCAGATGCTGAGATGCTTGGAATCGAGGAATCACTCAGTCGGAAGGTCGAAATTGTCGATGTGATGGGTGAAGGAAAAGCAAATCCGGTTGTCAGCATGTACGCATCCGGGATCGCGGTAATGTTTTTGCTGTTCGGTGCGACGGGTGGTGGGGGCGCATTACTCGAAGAACGTGAAAATCAGACGCTCGATCGTTTACTGTCCACGCAAATGTCGATGGATCAGTTGTTGCTGGGTAAATGGTTCTATATGACCGCAGTGGGTGTGCTGCAGGTAGGCGTGATGTTTCTGTGGGCCCAGTTGGTCTTCAATGTAGATCTTGTCGGACATCTTGATGGATTTTTGATGATGACCGTCGTTACAGCTCTGGCTGCGTCCGGATTCGGTCTGTTCTTGGCAACGCTTTGCAAGACGCGAGGGCAATTGAACGGTCTTTCGGTTATCTTGATTCTGACCATGAGTGCTCTCGGCGGCTCAATGGTGCCGAGGTACTTGATGAGTGATCAGTTGCAGCAATACGGTCTCTGGACCTTCAACGCCTGGGCTCTTGATGGGTACACAAAAGTGTTTTGGCGGGAATTGCCAGTGGATGCTCTTGCCCCACAGCTCGCTGTATTGCTGTTCAGCGGAGTGGCTTTTCTGCTGGCTGCCCGGACTCTGGCTGTACGCTGGGAATCTGACTGAGTGACGTTCGGAACAGAATTCGTCTTGGGAGTAGTGCTTGCAGTGTTTTCGCCGACGGTATTCAGCGGAAATTTTGTGCCGCAATCGCAATGACTTGCGACGATTTCGGCTTTGAGGTGATTTTGCAGCCTGCCTGTGATTGATCGGTAGGTTTGTGATCCATTACCTTTAGCAGTTTGTTTCCTGACTCTAGAACTAACACACCAGAGAATGACAATGGATTCTTGGCCAATCGGCGTCTTTGCTTCCGTGGATGCAGGCTTGGGCGTTGCCTGGGATGTGATCGCACAATTGAAAGTTCCCACGATTCAATTGCATGCGCCAAGTCCTGAAAAACGCAATCAGGAATCAGCCGTAGCTTTTCGGGCCCAGCTAAATGAAATGGGGGTTCGCTGCACTGCCGTGTTTGGTGGTTTTGAGGGTGAAAGCTATGCGGACATTCCCACGGTAGTGCGAACCGTAGGATTGGTGCCTGATGAGACCCGGCAGGGTCGCCTCGCAGAGATGATCCAGATTTCGGATTTTGCGAATTGGCTGGGCTGCGACACTGTCGCCTTGCATCTGGGTTTCATCCCACATGATCCTGCGGCTGATGGCTACGGAGACATTGTCGACGTGACTCGCCAACTTTGTGACCATTGCGCCAGTCACGGACAGTTTTTGCATTTGGAGACTGGACAGGAAACGGGGGAGGGGCTGCTTGAGTTCATTAAGCAGGTTGACCGCGAGAATCTGAAAATCAACTTCGATCCTGCCAACATGATTCTTTACGGCACGGGTGAGCCGATTGAGGCACTAAAGGAAGTCGGAGAACATGTCCGCAGTATCCATTGCAAAGATGGAACTTGGAGCGATCAGCCGGGTGATACATGGGGTGCAGAGGTGCCGCTTGGCGAAGGTGACGTCGGGATGGAACAGTACCTGCAGACATTAAAGGAAATCGGTTACGTTGGACCGTTGACCATTGAACGCGAAATCCCGCAAGATCCTGAACGGCAAATGGCCGAAATTGGTCAGGCAATTGAGTTGCTGACAAGATTGAGAGCAAAAGTTTTGGGCTGATGTGATCTGTCTTATGTGATCAGGCACGTTCATTTATGCGTGCTGACTTTTTGCTCACATCAGAAGTTCAGACCACCTGCTGCAGCAGACGACTTTCGGAATGGGAACGAGATCCGCAAATCCCGCTCGAATCTTCTTTTCGGAGATTCACAATGGCGTGCTTCGCTTTCAGAACGTTTCGCTTTCACATTGCGATGGTCGGTTTGAAAAATCGGAACGACTCGCTCGGACAACCCGGCAAGCTGAGCTGTGCGAATCATGTAGAGTTTGCCACCCAGTTTCTGCATCGGCATGTGTCGCAGGGTGTTCGAAAGAAGTTGGGTAGCGTACTCCTTCGGTTGTCCTTCACCGTTGCCCCGTTCGGGTGAACTTAGGCTGGTGAGTCGCCAGAGACCCCGGTTGGAATGCTTAGAACGAAGGTTGCCCCGCCGCCTGGGGTCGGCTGGTACGAAAGAGTACCGCCATGAGCGGTCGCGGTTTGCCGTGCCAGTGCGAGTCCAAGCCCGACGCCGGCGGCAGTTTCAGCAGCTTGCTCGGCTGACTTGCTAAACGGCTGGAAAATCTTTCGTTGCAAAGAGTGGGGAACACCCGGGCCATGGTCTGATACGATCAAAACGATCTCTTGGCCGACGATGGTTGCACTCAGGTGTACTCTTTGGTCGGCAGCCGATTTCGCATATTTGGCAGCATTGTCGATCAGATTGAAAACGACTTGTTCCATCGCTGGAGGGTCAGTTTTCCAAGGACCTTGTGGTGCGGGATCGATGACGAGTGTCATGTCACATTGCTTCAAACGTCCTGCAAGTCGCGGAGAAATCCGATCGATCCAGTCTCCAAGGACGATGACTTCCTTAGCCAGGTTACTGGAGATTCGTTCGAGTTTTGAGTAACGAAGTACATTGTCGATCAGGTGCGTCAACCGATCTGATTCCTGCCTGAGTGTTTCCAGATATTCCTGACGATCAGCAGGATCGCTCACCATGTCTCTGGCAAGAAGATCCGTGTAAAGTCGAAACGTTGTTAATGGGGTGCGCAATTCGTGCGTGACCGCTGATACAAAAGTCGCCCGACGCTCACTCAGGTTGATCAAGTTCCGAAGAGAGATTGCAGCGATCAGGGCAGCCGCCAGAAGCGTGAACCAGGCGATCAGCAATGCATTGTGCGTCGGTGACCAGGATTCTACCGATTGGAATGTGCTGGGAGCGACCAGTCGGGCAGGCAATGCAGCGAGGGTGACAGCAGGATTGAGCGTGTCTTCCTTTGTCACGGGAAGAAATTTGGCATCAGGTATCAAGTCGAAAATATCGGACGCGAGCGATTTCTCGAGTTGTTGCCAATCAATCCATACACCTTCGAGTTCATTTGGCCAGTCCTGTCCGGAACGAATCACGAATAATTGGTCATCAACCCAGACGGTCATCAGTCGTTTTTCAGGTGCAGTCCATTGACTGAATTGGGACTCTGGATCGTTCAAAGCCGATTCGTCGGGGGATGCTGGGTTCTGTGATGAGCGGCCATCGGAGTAATTCAGTGCGAACTGTTGCTGAACAGCAATGTTTCGGTTCAGTAATTCGCGACCCCCGCTGGGAAGATTGGCGTCAATCTGGCTTTGCAAAGTTCCGGGGATTTGCAGGCCATCCTGCAGATTACTGGCGTAGAGGTTGACTTCGTTTGTATAGGCTGGCAGGGATGCTTGATTGGGCGGGTCCGTTCCGGGCAGCAACTGATTGACCGCGTCGACGACCGCGTTCGCCGAAATCGCATCGGTCAAATTTGCCAGTAGCTGTTCCTCGTCGTGTTCAACGCTGAAATTCAATGGTGCGAACTCATGTTGTTGCGGACCTTTGGACTCGCTTTCCAGCCCTTGAATGCGAAAACGCAGCCTTACAAAGGTGCTATTGGATTCGTCTCCGGTGAGGTTGGTGATCGGATCGTGCAAGGTCGCCAGAAATGGTCCGAGCCGCGAGTCAAGTCGCCATAACGCAACAAGGGTGTCTTGCTGCAAAGTTTCCCGCTGCTGAATTGCCTGTTGGTCGCGACTCAGGCGAAGAGCGTGTTGTGAAAGACTCATGAGTCCAATCGCGATGCAAACAAGCATCAGAGTGAACAGGCACCAAATGGTGGTTGGACGAGAGAACTTGCGCCCCAAAATATGTCTGATTCTCATGATGCTTCGACCAACTGGGAATCAATCATGTAACCCTTGCCCCGGATTGTTTTGATGGCGTCACAATCCCCGCAGGCATGCTGAAGCTTTTCGCGTAATCGGGCGATATGCATGTCAACGGTTCTCGTCGTGACACCTTTGGCGTCAATCTGCCATACACCTTGCAAAAGCTCATTGCGATCGATGGCTCTACCAGGATTTCGGCTCAGGTAATCCAATAGTGCACATTCTCGTTCAGAGAGAACTTGCGTTCCACCATCGGCGGACTTGATTTCACGACTGTTCCAGTGGATCTCTCCGTTGGGGAGTACAAGGGATGGGGTTTGGGCAGCGCGTGCTGGAGAACGACGCAAGACTGCTTCAACACGAGCCAATAGTTCGTCGACGCTAAAGGGTTTGACAACGTAATCGTCAGCTCCCAACCGAAGCCCCTTTATTCGATCCTGCTCTTCTCCCTTGGCGGTCAAAATGATGACGGGCAAGGTTGGCTTGTGTCTTCGTATTTTCGCTAATACATCCAAGCCATTACCTCCTGGCAGGACCAGATCCAAGAGCACTAGGTCACACGGCTTAGCGATGGCTTTTTCAAACCCTTCGTCAGCACGGTCGGCTTGCCACACGATATGGCCGGTTGCTTTTAATGAATCGACGATGCCGCGTCGAATCGCGGGATCGTCTTCGATTGTCAGGATGCTGGGTGCTGACATGTCAGTTGCCGTTGGGGGTGATACCTGAGTTTAATCGTTTTCTAATTGCGAGCCGGGTTGAACGATGTTGTGGTTGATAATTTCGGTGTGCCGGGTGCCAGACGGCCTCCTGAATCGAGTGCGATAAACCCGTTTTCGGGCGATAGTCCAAGCCACGGATCACTCAACGGCATTAAGAAAATCTCTTCGTAAATGCGTTCCGTTAATCTCTGGTAGTCACCTGTTCCGGGATTCTGAGTGTACCAGTCATCAATTTTTGGCTGCAGTCCGTAAAGGTTGAAAAAGGAGTCGTGTGCGATTCGGGGTTCGATCGCATCAACCATTCGCAATAGAGGGATTTCCGCAGCCATTTTTAGCGGGGCAATCCGCATGGCTGCGGCAGCGTCTGGGCGTTGGTGATTCAGTAGCTCCAGTACCCGTCCACCAGTCGTCACATTCACTGCCGTTGCTGCTACCGTCCAGCGAGGATCCAAGGGGTTCAGGTCCTTCACCGGTTGATTCATTCGGATGGTCAGTTCACTCTCCAGACGCCTGCGATTAGCACGTTTCCGGTGCCATACTTGAATGGTCTGTTCGCTGGTTTGTGGGTCCATTTGGCGGAGTTGGCGGTGCAGACCTGATACCGAACTGAGCCAGGTAACGAATTTCACGGGGGTGACCAGGCCTGGCAGGGCATCAAAGACTCTTCCTTGATCTCCAAGCACAAGGTGGACACTGTTACCAATGATGGGCTGTCGCAATCTGCGGCCGTCTCCAAAATCCACTGTCACGATGGGTACCTCGCGTACCGATTGCCAGTGCAAGACAAACCTGCTTCGCAGCAAACCAGCAATTTCGGGGTCGGGGTACAGGATTGTTCGGAAGAATCGACTGTTGGCACAGCTCAAATCTTCATCCAGATTTCCGAGTAATCGGAGACTCAGAATGGGGCGGTGACGTGCTTCCGAATCAGCTTTGGCAGCCTCGAGGGACTTGTGCCAGAAGAGTCGGGAGTCTCGTGAAGATTTTTGCGCAGCAATTTTGTCGAGTTGCAGGTCGATCAGTTCCAGTTTCTTCTTGCTGGCACCCCGATTCGCTTCAGATTCCCGGAAGTTGGCAGCTGTGTTTAATCCAATTTGTCCAAGACTCCTCAACTCCTTCGTGACTTTATCAAGCTGCTTTGTTTGATCGCCCGTCAGTTCATCGTGAGTCGTGATTTCCTGCATCTCCTCTACCAGTACAAGTGCAGAGGATCTGCCACTGTTGTTTCCATCAGGTTGGCAGCAGTACGCTGTCGAACCAAATGCGACCAACGTAAAAATGCTAGCCAGAGACTTGAACCACTTTTGTTTGACCATCGTTTGACTCCTCTTTCTAAACTGTATGTGCCAGCGATGTACTGGGCACTGAAAGGAATCATACGTGAGTAGAACTCGTTTCCCCGTAACGCGTTTGTAACGTTGAACGGCAGACTGGCGAAGGCGACGTGTCAGACAGGCCTAGAGGTTCACCGTCAGGCTTTGAGCTTCACCTTGCTTCAGGAGTGAACCGAATTGCTCTGGTTGACGGTCCAGTTCAGGATCTGACGACCGTGCTTAGGGTGTCGTGGCGGGTGGTACGAGATCAGCAGGAAGCAGAGAATTTATCTCTCGTACAGGTTTGATGTCCTGCGGTGCATTGATTGCCGACGCAGGAACGGCAGCGGCATCTCGTTCTTTTTTCAACGCTTTCGCTTCGTCAGTCGCTGAGATTGCATTCTCTGAGTCCGCATTGTCCGGTACGGGCATTTCCGCAGGTAGAGGCATGTCATTCGATTCAAGAGTTTGGATTGGCATTGCCTGCGTCGGTGCGTCACCAATTGTTTTTTCCCTGACGGGCAGCTCCTCGATCGGAATTCCATTGATCTTGATCGGTTCGTCGTGGCTGATTTGATACACCGGAGCTGAGAATTCTGGCTCCCGAGGAAGCGGGTTGTAGCGAAGGCCACAGTCGTTGCAGCCACAATCGATCAGACCATCCAGAGTTGTGCCGGGTAGCTTCAGTAACGTATCCGCCGAAATCTTACCGGGATCGATCCACATTCCTTCTGGTGTCAACTCCATCGTTCCCAGATTAAGTTCCAGAGTTCGCCGAAGGGTCTCGTAATTGACGTACACGTTCAGCAATCCGTTTTGAGCACGCAGCAAGGAACTCAAGGCCTGAATGGTATCACGGGCAACCCCAGCATTGTTTCCATTATTGCCCCTCGCTTCGCTAAGATCTCTCAGGTCAGCATTGAGTTCAATCTGATTAGCAGCGATGCCAACTTGCTTTCGTGCATATTCAAACGCCAGCTGGTCACTCATCACTTGACGCAATTCGGCACGCAAGACTTGCCAAATGCCGTCCTCATACTGGTAGTAATCGCGTTTTTTCTGTTCGTAATTGATTAGGACTCGACGGTAGTTGTTTCGTTCAACTAGGCGTGTGATCGGTGCATCCCATTGAAGTGCCACGTCCAGGTTTCCGGTCTTCGTCAGCCCTGTCCCGTTCACATCTGTCGACCCGATTCCACCTCTAATGTCGACATTCAGTTCACTTTCCAGATCATCTGCCACGACCTCGATTTGACGCCATGAGTCGACCAACGCGGCTCGGGCATTGGCGTAGTCGCGTCGATTGCGTCTGGCAATTTCAAATGCGATTTCGGGAGTGATGTCGATCTCAGGCAGAAGCACGCTTTCCGTTCTGGCCTGTGCTTGCATCAGCTGCAGGACCAAAACATCGTCGCCCAGGTCAGCGACGAGATTCTGCGAGGCAAGAATGACATTGTCACGCAGTTTTCGGGCTAATTCGCGCGGTTCGATCTTGCCGGGGGATTCGTTTTGTAAACTTTCAAACGACTCTTGCAGGCTTGTGAGTTTCAAGAGGTATTCGTTCAGGCGTTGTGTCAGCTTAGCGTGGTCTTTCAGTAATTCCTGTTGCAAGCCTTCAAGCTTGGTTGTGTTAAAAACAGACTCGTCGATATCTGACACATTTAAAAGTCCACAAATGCTGCTCTGTTCAGCAAGGAAAATCTCTTTCAGGCGTTGAGCCTGCTTGACCCGTTGCGGAACAGCAAGATTGAACTTTTCGATGTCCTGCATGACGGTTGATAAGTCAGAGTTGATCAAGTCGCGAAGGAAATCCTCCAGCGGTTCAAGCTCCGCCTGCAACTGGTGAAGAGTCTCTGCCAAGTCCGGTGTCCATTCGATTTGGGACACGGGTAGACTGGTGTCCGGGTCAATTTTGTATTCTCCTCGTTCCAGAATCGAAATGTTCAATTCTCCAACATTCGCACGTAGCACGCTGAGTTCTTCTCGACGTTTCAGAAGTTTCTGGTCAATCAACTCTAGTTCTTGGAGGAAGGGATCATCCAACTCGACGCAGATGTAAGGTGGAAGTCCCAATGTCCGTAAAAACTGGTCGATGCTGAATTGGTACGCTGCCTGATCTCTGAGGAGGCCTTGCAGGGACGAGGTAAGCTGATCCCGCGTTTGGGAGACCTGAAGGCGTAGCTGGACGATACCCGCTGCGCTTTCTGGAATTGTAGTCAGTAATTCGATCAGGCTATCTTCGAAAAGCAGCAGGAGTTCGCGCTGACGCGTGATGTTTTCTTCCGAGTTTCGAATTTGTAGTTGAGATTGTAGCAGGCCGATAAACCCCCCTGCGGTGACCGTTCCCCGTGGTGAAACTTGAGTGATACCAGTAGCGGTTTGGACGCTTACTTCAATTGCACTTCCGGTAGTGATGTTCATATAAAAACGCCGTCGGAATCGTTCAAATATTCTCACGCTCGCCAATAATTTCCGCTCCGACTGCGTCAGTCCTTCCATCACCTTGTCTCGCCCAGCATTACGAAGCAAAGGCATTAACAGTGTGAAATCGAGAACACTTGAGGTCGTGTTGGCACTTGAGTTACCGAAGTTCCAAACGATTTCATTGGCGAGGCCAACGAGCAGATTTCCGCCCGTCGCAAAATTGCGTTGCATTCTCATGTTGCGGTCACCCAACGCGAGCTCAGTTGGGCCACCACGGTCGGTCTCCACTGAGGTATCGGCTCCCCCGAAAAACTGGGTGTCGAACTGAAAACGCTCGCCACTGACCTCCAGAGCGACGAAATACAACTGCTCGAGTTGTCTCTGATATAGAGGTGACTGAAGCAAAGCGATTTGAGTTGAATTTTCCGCGTTGAGGACCAAAACGCCGTCATCGTTCAGCGGCAGAAACTGCCACCAGTCGGGACTCTCCGCTCCGTTGGTCAGACCGGCAGTTTCCCATAACGGATAGCCTCGGCGGCCATCGACGCATTGCATGTACTTATAGGAGGCGGGGTCATCCAGCGGCATTGGCTGGAAATCGAGATCGAACGGATTGAACATTCGGCTCCGCCGATCGACGTCAATCCTGAGCGGCACGTTGGGCGGTCGCGCAACGGCTGCCGCCTTTTGATCAAGCAGGAAATAGGCTTCGTTATCAGCCTGTTTCCGGTAATATTGCCGGTGGCATCCAATAACGGTACATAAGATCAGTGAAACGAGGACAATTGGGCCTGGGTTCAGCCTGCAAAAGTGTTTCATGAGCTGTTAGACCGCTAAATCTGGATGATTTGTTGGGGCAGTTAAGATTGCTAGAAACCGGATTCCCAGCACCCCTGTGTATTGAGTTCGACCGGTTCGAACGATTAATCCAGCAATATGCCTCGTAGGTGGTAGGGGGGCCGGTGACATGCATTCCAGTGGTGTCGACTACGCTGACCTTAACGGCTCTACTTAATTAGCCTTCAAACTTCGTGCTTTTCCGTTAACCGGGGGGTGGGTCTGTTTGGTGGGGCAAATTACTCGCTCTTTCGGTGCGGAGTCCGAGAAATCCTTGACGTTGCAAATAGCCCAACTTAATATCTTATATAGGCATTTTTTGCTCTTCCTATGCGAAACAGCGCGTTGATACAGGTGTGCTGATGCCGATTCAAAAGGAAGTACTTCCACCTCTTGCCGTGATGATTGCAAAGCGAACATGAGTCTCCCCGACATAATTCTGGCGAGCGTGCTGTTTCTCATCTTGATCGGCTTTTTCGTCGTGGTCTGGAAAGCAGCATCGAATTGGCGCTGGTTCAATATCGTGGCTGTTGTGATAACCATGCTTTTAGCGATCACCTTTTTATTCCCCACCGCTGCCGTTCTGAAAAGTCGCTCAGCTTGGCACAAGGTTCAGGAGGAACTGGAACTAAAGTTGGCCAACCTTAAGGTGGAGAAGCAGAAGCTCAAATTCGGTGAACTTTCAGAGGAAGATTCGTCGCTCAGTGGAGGGCTTGTCGAGCTTCAACAACAGCTTGCAAAGTTGGGAATTGAATCAGGCCGCCTCTGGCGTAATTTGGAATCGAAAAGTAACAGTACCTATGCGCCTGTGCGGATTTTGTTGGGCGCTGCACCTTCTCCTGCGAATGGCATCGATGGTATACCCGGGGCCGAGCCTGCAGATGAAGCAGTACCTGCACAGCCATTGGTTCCGCCCAATATGTTGGTCTATTGCTTTGCAGAGCAAGCCGACAAGAACCAGCTTCTTGTCCCCAAGTTCTATTTAGGAGCTTTTCGCGTTGAGGCCAGCAGCCCTACTGAAGTCGCGCTGGTCCCGACAGGAAATCTTGAACAGTATCAACTGAATTACATGAAAGAGGGCAAGGCTCGTAATTGGTCACTGTACGAGTTGCTGCCTCTGGATGGGCACGAACCGTTCCTAACTTCGGGTAGTGTTGCTCTCGGAAGTAATCCGAC
Source organism: Rubripirellula sp. (assembly GCA_028823035.1). GTDB lineage: Bacteria > Planctomycetota > Planctomycetia > Pirellulales > Pirellulaceae > Rubripirellula. The sequence continues at coordinate 49,561 of JAPKCI010000003.1, read as the reverse complement.
GGCTGACATTGATTCGTGGCAGGTCGATGATGTGAGTGATTTACTTGACGAGGCAGCCAAGAGCATACCGGGCTTTGTAGTACCAGAACAAACACGGATGAATTACGTTGACGACGGGCGTCAAGCGACTGATGATGACCCCCTACTTAGTCGTTGGACAAAAGTTAAGTTCCTGAAGAACCACAAGATTGAGGTCGACAGCCAAGATCAACGCTCTGCGCTGGAGGGTGGATTCTTCGACGGCAATGGTCGAGCAGTTGATGCAAGGTTGCAGCGAGGCGGAGATGGTAACGCTGAATTTAAAAAGGATGATACTTTGGTCCTTATAGAAGAAGAGGCAAAGAAGCTGATCGATGAAGGTGTCTGCATCGAGGAGGGTTGGTTTTACCTTAGACCACTCAATGACTACGGGTACGTTTTCCGCCGGATTCGATTACGGGTGCTCGCCCTGAAAGATCGTATGGTGGAACTCACCCGCGAGCAGGAAATGCTGAATCAAGCGATCGCCAAGACAGACACGATGCTGGTGATGAATCAGGAAATCAAACTGAAGCTTGAGCAGGATCTGACTCAGTACCGCATCGAAAGCAAAGCGATCCGGGACCATACCGAGAAGCTTGTTCAGCAAGTCAAAAAAATGAGGGCGGAAATGAATCGCTTGGAGCAGGAGAATACGGAGTTGGAGCAGAGTCTAGAGCAGAAACATTTGACGATTGAACGTCAACTTGATGCACTGACCGCGACGCCGTAACCCCGCGTGGATGGCAACGAGACAGGCAGGTTTCTTACCTCGTTCGGGCCGTGAATTCCCAGTTTGTCGCTTTTTACTGAGCAAATTTCCAACAGCTATATTTGGCATCAGTGCTGGGTCTTGCCATTGCTGCGAGGTCAGAGTTCTGCTCGTAGCAATCTTGAGCGAGTTCTGCTCACCCCAGCGAGTTCTGCTCACTCCAGAGAGCTTGGTACCCAGCGTTGCCCAAGTTGATTAGGCGGTTGTCTGGATTCTTACGCTGCGATCTCCATCGCTAAGGCCACGAGATTCCGGTAAACTGCTAAACCGAGTGGTTCGCTGAACGGAAGAGTTTCCGACATGACAACCACGTTGGAAACTGAAGTAGTCGGTACCGAATTTTGCAACCAGAGAGCACAGATGTCCGGGCAATGGGTCGAGATAGAGTTTGATTGTCTTCCGCTTCGGAGTGTGACACGGCTGGATGTTCCTGTTGATGCGTCACCCGTGTATGAACAGTTCGTGTTGCGTGTTAAGGAAGCTATGGCGAAGCACGGTTCGCACAATACGTACTATCTGCATCGGGGCCGTTGTAGCTATCATCTGACCAATGACCCCGCTCGAGGTGGGGTTAGCTTTGCGTTTGAGGGAACCGTCATGACTGGCGAGGATGATCGACAAACCAAGGCAGTCGACGTGAGCGTCAAACTAGATGGTGAAACCTGTGCGTGGCTGAGTGAGCCTGTGGTCGGCTTTCTTGCGGAGAGTGTGCAGCAGGCCGTTCTTGTCGAGTTTGACCGTTACATCGCCGCTGGTGATTTGGCCAAGACAGAAGAACGTATTCAGGCAGTGCAGTCGCAGAGCGATTCAGCCGAAGGTTTTGTCGGCATGTATCTTTGACGTTCGGTGCAAGCGAAAACTCAGTCTAGGCACGTCCTGCTGCATGAATCACAGCCGCGTAGCCCAGAATGTCATTGTGTTTTTGGCAGTATTCGAGAATTGAATCCCAACCTCCGTTTTCTCCTGATTCGGTCGCTCTTTGAGCGACCTCGATAAGCATCGGGACGATTCTCTGAGGTGGTAATTCCTTGGGCGCCAATTCAATCGCTGTGTCGATGGCCTGCTGATGTCGTCCGATACGATCAAGCAGATCGACGTAGGTTTCGACGGCTGCTGTACCATGTTCAACGGTATCGACGGATCGGGCTTTTCTTTCAAAAACCTTCAGGCCGGCATCGATGTTTTCACCGAGTAGGATCGCAAAGAAGGCAGTGTAAGCAGGATAAAAGTCAACAAACGGTTCGTCGCCGGGGTACTGGAATTGGTGATCCAAACGCCTGCCATACTGCGTCAGGTCCCAAGCTTTGCGGAGGCTGTCATCATCTTCTAATACCGTTGCGATTCTTACGGTTGATGAAAGGTGGGTAGTATCGAGGTGGTAGCCACCATCAGCAAGAATCCAGCGACGTTTTTCGATCATTTCGGCCAATGATTCATCTTCTCCCGCAGGAGCTTCTCGGCGGGCAATGTCACCTCGCACAAGTTCGGTCAATTCGGAGTGAAGGTGGTTCAGCAGGCAACGCGCGGCAGTCTGCTGGTCATCCTTGCCTCGATTGGCGAGAGCCTGCTCGTAGAGAGTGATGCTGTTGCAAGTACCCTGTTGGTCCAGGACTGTCTGATAGCCGCGAGCCACATCGATGCCCTCATGCAGTAGCACCTGGATCATTTCATCATAATTTTCCTCTGTGATTTCGATTTTGGAAATCAAATCCTTGGCAAGCTTTGTGTCTCCTGTTGGCCGAAGGTACATCCATCCTTCACCCACTTTTCCTTCTTCGATCAACATTGTGCCCGCTTCACGACAGGCATCCAATAACCCCACCTCGAGTTGGCGTTCAACATCTTCGGGACGAGAGGGCTCATTTTCACTCGTTACCAAAGGCAGGCCAAGCTGATTCCGAATCCGCATTTTGAGAGCTTCGAACAGTTCCATCGGACTGCGGGCTTCGCGGAAGTGCTCAACCATGTGGTCCAGCATCTGAGTTGGTGCGTCACGATGGCTGCTGAGTCGATCAAAGATGTTGAGATTTGCTGTTGTCATGACCAATGATTCATATCGGGCGATTAAATGTAAGCTTCAGGTGGCGAATGTTCTGGCTCTCAGGTTCAAAGGGTAGTGCCTGAAAATTCGCTTGGGGGAGACAATTCTGATCAATTTCGACAGTGGTGACCAGCGTGTGTGAGACCAAATCTTCGTCAGAGGGCTCGCTTTCCCTGTTCGGCGTACTTTCGTAACGCTGAGATCAATTGGCGAAGTTCGTTGGCCGCTGCGGGGAGCAGGACTTCACAGTGTTCTCCGACGTCTGCCAACGGGCCGAGAAGCTGATCGCATTGCTGGGAAATCTCGATGGACCATGCCTTGGCTTGTTGTTGTTTCAATTGGCAGTCTCGAAGCCGTTGCTCAATTTTCTGCACCCGCTTCGATGCTTCCGTGGCTGGGGGACGGTCACCGGGCCGTGTCGCCGCCCGTTTTTGAGCAAGATTGTCTTTGGCTTCGTTCAGTTCGCGTTCGGCGACCTGGGTTTGGTGTTGCCAATAACCGGGGCGGTCCTCTGAAAAATAAACATCTGCCCGCTGGATCAGCATTCGAATTTCCTGAAGCGTCTGCTCCCAATCACTGGACAGGCGAATCAGTCCAGCGTGAAATGTCTCCAGTGATTCAATGTTTCGTACGTTGCTGTGTGACAATAGTTTTAACGTCCTAGGTAAGCGTCGATCTGTTCTGCTTTTCGAAGCAGGTAGGGAACATGTTCTTCGCTGGCCTTAATCAAGCGTCCCATCTGCTGCATTTGCGAGGTGAATTCCTGTGCAAACTTTCGTTGTTGCTCATCTCGCCACGTCTGCTCCAGCTGATTCAGGTGACCAGACAAGTTGCTTGACAACTGCTTCATCTCCTCAGAGAAATGATGCAAGTGCGCTGCAAACTGCCGAAGCTGTTCGGGGTCGGCGATGGCCTGATTCATGGCGATTTTCTCGTTCGTGGCTAGAAGAATGAGTGCTGTGACTAAGCACCAGAAACGGTTCGCTGAGCGAGTTCCTGATTGGCCTGCGTGAGGTGCTGTCGGTATTTTGCCAAAGTGAGAGCGACGCCTAGCTTTTCCGCCGTCTCACAAAGGATTTTCAACGCAATGATTCGTGTCTTAAGAGGTGCGACGAAAGTCCGCCGGAATGCAACTGCCCGCAAAGCGACCATGGCTTGTACATTATTCCCTAAGGCCAAAAGACAGCGACCACGAATCAAGTAGGCCAAGGGCGAGAGTTGGTCATGGTTCACTACGTTGTTCAATTCCACGATTGCGTCTTTATACATTTCGGCATCGTACATTGCTTCCGCAAGCACGACTCGTAAGTGATGCATGTTTGAATCCCGACGGAGTCGCGATTGACAGACCTCAATCCGCCGATGAGCCCAGTCGTTTTGGCTTCGCTTCAGTTCGCGTTCTGTTTCCGGTGTTTCCAATCTAGATACCAGTTCACTCACTTCCTGATATTGTTGAAGTGATCTTGCAAGAACAGCTTCTTCGTATTCCCAAAGTAATCCCAGTTCTTCCGGGAAAATTTGTTTTGCTTGCTCCAAGATCCGTTTTGCCTCAAGCGGCCGATCGTCCGCGCGATATATCCGTCCGAGTTCCATGAACCCGTCAAGGTCGGTGGGGCTCTCTTTCAGATGATGTTCCAGTTGCTGTCTTCGTTCCAGTCGCAGTTTCGGTTGAGTCGCTGGGACAGGCTTTGCTGACGCTTGCGTTTCTGAAACCGGCACTGCGCTGCTGGGGGCGCTCTTGAGGTCCTCGAACCGAACCAGTTGCCATCGTCCATCCACAGCGTGACCGGCTTCGGATGGAGTTGTGCCAGGTTGTGAGGTCTGTTCATCGGCAGAAGACATGATTGGCCAAAACCTGTGGGGAGAGGTGCGAAGAAAAGTTTGGGACCTCCTGTCCTCTCTCCATTGTGAACGACGATCGCACCGACCGCAAACTTGTTGGGGGTTGGCTAGTGCCTGGACAGGAGAATTTCCGTCTAGGCGACTGCGTGGTAGAGTCCTCGTACACGGTCTGCATCGAGTGGAATGGGATTAAACGTGCCCGTCCACTGCTTGAGAGCTTCCTCGACGAAAATTTCGATTCCCGAAGATGGAATGGCTAATTCTTCGAGAGACGTGGCTAAATTTGCCTCTTTCAGCCACTGGGTGAGCATTTCTGCAAGCCGATTTGGCGCTTCGTTGATGCTCACTCCAGGATCAACTTCGCGAACCAATTCGGCATACCACTGGGCGTACTGTGATCCGTTCATGCGGATGACCGCAGGCAACATCAAGCCCACTGCCTGACCATGCGTGATCCCGTGGTAGGCAGTCAGTGGGTTGGCGGTGGCATGTGCGGCGCCAAGCATGGATGTCTCAATCGCCATGCCGGCGAGGCAGGCACCAAGTTGCATGGAACTGCGGGCTTCCATGTCCTCCGGTTTCTTCAGGACCTGCGAAAAGCCCTGAGCCAACATGCCAAATGAGCGACGACTGTATGTCGTCGAGATCGCATTGCGACGCTTGGTGACATACGTTTCGATAGCGTGAGAGATTGCATCGATTCCTGTCAACGCTGAAACGATTGTCGGCTGGGTAAGCGTTAGTTTCGGATCAAGAATTGCGATCCGACAGGCGGCGCGCGGATCACCACATGCCATTTTCGTGTGCGTCTCAGCATCGCTGATCAGGGCAAAGGATTGCGCCTCACTACCAGTACCGGCGGTGGTTGGTATCGCAATCATCGGCAGCATGTCGCTGGTCGCGTTTCCAACGCCGCGATAGTCGTGAATGGTTCCACCGCACGAATAGACAAAGTTGATGCCTTTGCAGCAGTCCATGCTACTGCCCCCCCCTAGCCCAACCAGCAGATCGGGTTTGACTTCGGCTGCTCGGCGAACTCCTGCGTCGACCATCGCAGAGGTTGGATTCTCGGAAAAATCGTGGAATGAGGCGACCTCAAGTCCTGCTTCCCGAAGCGAATCGAGCGCGGCTGAATCATGGCCCGCTTCCATGATTCCGCGGTCGCTGACAACCAGAACACAACGTGGCCTGAACTCCGAGGCCAATTCGCCTAATCTGGATATGGTTCCTTCGCCAAAAATGAAACGGGTTCGGCTTTGAATATCAAATGGCAGCATGGATGCTTATCAATGGGTGGGAACGCTAATGGCGTTGGGAACGACGACTGTCTTCCAGCGATGGGACCGCTCAAATGTACCTTAGAGGCCTGGCTACCAGATGCCAAGAGCTTATGGAATACGCTGGTATTAGTGAAGGATAAGAGTTCACTGCGGCGTTAACGCACTGAGATCTAAATCGTCGTTCATTGTGTCCTGTAGGGCAATGAGCCGCCGGAATAAATCAGCAAGGATTGGCTTCATCCCAGGTTCCTGAGCGAGATCGTTCTTTTCCAAGGGGTCATGTTTGATGTCGTACAAACGCAGCGTTTTTGCCTCAGGGTAGGCGATCATCTTGTATTGATCAGTTCGAATGCTTCTCTGTTTTTTCAGATAGCACCCATAGATGCTGTCATAGGGACTTTGCCCGCCTGCGAGCATTGGTAACAGACTGTTGAACTCGACATGCTTCGGCTTTTCGATCCCCGCGAGTTCCAGAGTCGTTGGCATGACGTCCTGAAGGTAAATCGCTTCGTTGATCCGCTGGTTCTTTGCGACACCAGGTCCCGCGACAATGAATGGAACGCGGACACTGTGGTCGTACATGTTTTGTTTCCCCAGTAGGCCGTGCTGGCCTACTGCCAATCCATGGTCGGCAGTAAAAAAAATCCATGTGTTGTCAGCTTTTCCTGACGCATTCAAGGCATCGAGGACTCGTCCGATCATGGCATCCATGTGTGTGATGATCGCGTAGTATTCCTGACGATGAACCTGGATAGACTCCGGAGTTCTTGGGAATGCGGCGAGTCGCTCGTCACGTAGTTTTGGGCCACAGCCGATTTCGCTTGCGTAGGGGTAAAGCGGTTGGAAGTTATCGGGGATCAGAATCGAGCTGGCGGGATAACGGGCGACATATTCCGCAGGCGATTGTCGAGGATCGTGCGGGGCGTTAAATGCGAGGTACATGAAAAACGGTGATTCATGCTTGCCAGCGTCAGAAAAGAAATCTGTTGCGTGATTCGCTACCACTTCGCTCCAATGGGTTCCACCTTCCCAGAAACCACCGAATTTTGGATCTGAAGGGGACCAGGGGTCACTGCCGTCTGCCGCTGGCCGGTTGTAGCCCGCTGCGGTGGCTTTGGGCATCCCGGGGCGTATGTCCCGAGCAACATCAAACGCCTTGTCCGCATTAGCTTTGCAGTGCCACTTGCCAGTCATGTAAGTGCGGTACCCTGCTTGCTTCATGTACTCACTCCACCAACGTCCCTGCTCGCGTTCCTGCTCTGATTTTGCATGGACTGCATTTGCAGTCCAAACAAACCGACCTGTGTTCAGCATCGTGCGACTTGCTACGCACACGGCCCCACTCCATGAACCCATATTGAATGCGTGTGAAAAGGTTGTTCCTTGTCTGACGAGACGATCAAGATTGGGAGTCTCGATTTCTTGATTGCCCAATTCGCGAATAGTCTCAAAGCACTGATCATCGGCGAATATGAACACAATGTTGGGACGTTCGTTATTCGCAAAGGCGGATAATGAAAGCGAGCAACAGAGAATTGCAAACGTCATAGCAGTAGTGGAACGTAACATGGATTCCTCGAATCAGAGAGCGAAAAAAGACGCTCTCCAAGTTTAGCAGTCGAACTCAACCATGTTGTCGCGGCAGATACAAATCGACCTGTGTTTCTCCGAAGATTCGGTACTTTACCCCGTGCTTCCAGAGTTCAAAGTAAGGCTGGAGTGGATCGGCGAGTCCAGTACCGTGCTTGTAGAATGGCCACATCAGATAGTCTCGCAGCATTGAGTCGCAAGCTGTGAAATAGTAGGCGGGGCGCAACAGAGCGGGTAACGGACCAGTATCGAGCTGTTCTACGAGGGTCGCAGTATCCTGCTGTAGAGCGAGTAATAAACGCGACCTTTCTGCATTGTCCTTCGGATGTTTGGGAGGAATCCCTTCCAGTACGCGTACGGTTGGTCGAGGGTCGAGCGAGTTGACGATGCCGACTTCACCAAGTGACTCGGCAAACTGCCGAATGCCAGTCAGCCATTGAGCCGCAAGTTGGTCGGCTCGCTCGGGATCCAGTGGTGCGGGATTGCGAATGACAAAATAGGCATCTCGCCCGCCCTGGGCACGTCGATCAGCGCCCGCAGCGACGAATAGTTGATCCAGGCGATGATGTAGTTCGGCGGCCTCTGGTAATCCGTCGAACAGTCCGTTTAACGCCAATCCATCGGGGCGAAATGACTGGAAAAAACCAATCAGTGACTCGCCATCAAGAACATCAATGTCCTCAGGAACCGTTCCAATCAACTCATGGCAGCGGCGGATGAGAGTTTCGGGACTCATTTAGTTCTCAGAAGACTGTTTTGGAATGAAATATTCTCACTGCGCACTGGCTTATTTTAGCCATTTGACAAGTGGCCTGATCTGCACGTCCCGCAAATAACGGGCAAAACCCCTGTGGGGTGACCCTGCTGATGGACCTATCAATCGGTATTGATTGATTCGACGTTCTGCTTGGGGTCCGTTGGGTCATGATCATGCCTATGAAGCATGACTCTCAAACAGTTCAAATCACTGATTTGACGGATCTGGTGGAGAGACGGTTTCAAGCAAGACATCTTCCATTGATACCGGTGGTGGCGGATCATCAAGAATCATCAGATGAATTGCATGCAGAAGGGTGCCCTGTTGATATTGTACGTTTTTGGTTGCAATCGCGTACTGGGACATTGATAGATAGTATTTGGTCTGTGCTTCGCTGGCACGCCGCTGAGCGTCAAGCAATTGTTCAAGGCTGATGGGAAGCCCGTTTGCACGGTTGGTTTCCATTCCCTGTAACGCATCTGCCGCAGCCAGATAACGATTCATGTTGGTCTGCATCTGCACATACGCTCGATCGCATTCAACGACCTCATTGGTCAGGTCTCGGAGTATTCTCCGTTCCTGCTCTCGGAGCAATGTGTTCTGTCTTCTGATTTTCAATTTGGCATTACGGACTGCAGCATGGGCTTGTCGGAATCCCACCGGCAGTCGCAATTCCAGGCTCGCTTCGTATTCTTGGTAGTCTGCGGTAGCGAGTTCGCGGAAGGCACTGTTGTCACCAGCCAGACGCTTGCCGAGTCCACGAATGCGATACGTTGAAACCAAATCAAGTTCTGGCATCAAGAAGTTCTTGGCCGCAAGTAACTCCATCTCATTACGTTTTACCTTCAAACGTGTTTGTTGTAACTCACTGCGAAGTTGGATTGCCTCAATTGCAATCGAGTCCCAGTCGAAGACCAGTGGCGCTTCATTCGGCTCGTCTGCTGGTCGAATCAATGTTCCATCGGTGATTGAGATACCGATCAATAGACGCAAGTTTCGTTCCAGTGTTTGTACACCAAATTGGCCGGATATTGCGTCATTGACCTCTGACTTGAACCGATAGTACTGCTCACGTGCCATCGCTTCGTCCGTGCCTGTGCGTCGATTGTTGTTTTTCAATGCATCAAAGCTTTGCCACGTTTTTTGACTTCGTTGCAATGCATCGCGTTTTGAATCAAGAGAGCGGTAGGCGAAGTAAAGATCCCAGTAAGAAGTGATCACATCACTGATATAGTCCCGCAATTGCTGGCGGAATTCAGCTGAAGTCAGATCGTTATTGACTTTTGCGATCAGAACCCCATTGTAATTTCCAGGGACTGCGCTGGGACCAGCGATTCGATTGAAAGTCAGACCTCCGCCCTGCAGGAGAGGTTGACGCATTTCGGCTTGGAACTGGGTTTGCCATGCACTGGGAGTAATATTGCCGGTGGCGTTGTTGGCGTCGTAGTCAGTGATGCTGCGTATTGCTAATTGTGCACCCGTGGCAGTGTACTTGGACATTTGCAGAACATAGTCATGGGTGTCCTGCTGGAAAGCCGTTGCGCCACCGCCAAAGAACTGGTTATTAAATCTGCGGTCGTTGTTTTGCCACTTTCCAAATGCATACAGGTTGGCATCAAAGGCAGATAACGCAGCCTCAATGCTCGTTTGAGGATCGGTTACAGCTAGAGGAATTGTCTGCTCGGTATAGATCCGCTCGGGATCTGTCAGAATCATTCCTCCCAATTTTCGTAGGACCTCACCATTTTCAATTGCGAGGCGGATTGCTTCATCCAGCGTCATGTTCCGATAGGTCGCTGTATCGAAGTCTTCTGGTCGCTTGAGCGTCAGGGGGGCATCCGGAAGCTCCGCTATTCGCTCCGCGGGGGCACCAGAGTCCACCTTTCGCATTAGGCTATCTACGAGCTCTGTCCGGTTTCCGATGGTTTCAGGAAGGTTGCGGTAACTGCGGCAACCAGGTAAGCCCGACAGCGCTATCGCTGAGAAAAGCACGCAGACTGGCGTTTGCCACTTTTTTCGCAGTTTCGACGGTGTTGGGATTTGGTTCACCGTGTTTTCAAGCCATGCTTTGATATAAGAGAGAGGTATCGCTTTGATGCCGTCACAATCGAAACATACTGCACCAGTCGGATTTTTCGTACAAATTAGCGCGGTCAGTTCAATCAAAACGGTCGGAAATGTCGTAACTCTCAAAGAACCTCCGTGAAACAAAGCTGTGTTCCACGGGGGAAGCAGTGATCTTCGTTAAAAGTGTGGGTCATTGCTCTTCGAAAGTGTTACCAAAGTCTTGGTGAAGAGTTTGTCAACGAGTGTCCATGCCCGATCCACAGAATCGCAGCGACAGCGTTTGGAAAGATGCCGAGGCATTGATCGAACGGGTGGAAATTGCTGCTCGCGGAAATACCAATCCCGATTCATTTTTTGACGATCTGGTTAGTGGTCTGAGGCTAACCACACACGCTTCGGCCGTCACACTCGCTGTTGTCGAAAGCGATGGTTTGCTACTGCTTGCGCGAAGTGGCGTGCTTTTGCATGCGGATGCGGAAGGCGAATCAAATTCCGGTTCTCAATTTGCTCCATGCGGAGATGATGGAGTCGATTTTTCATCCCACTGCCAGTGGTTAGACAGTGACTTTGGATCTCGATTGCGAGTTAGCCAGCGATTGCAGAACGAGCGTTGCCTGCAACTGGATTTTTGCTTCGGCGAAGCCGTGGAATTTGGGTTTCGGGAACCTCTGGGTGAGTTGGCTGCGGTGCTGCTTGACCTGACTTCCCCGGTCGTGTTGCGGGATGAATTGACCGAACTTCGACGTCGCGTGGACACACGAACTGAACGTGATATTTTGATTCGAGATCTGAATCAGGGCATTGGTTTGCGTGATTCGTTTGCAACCATCGCCTCGACGCTTGCATCGGCCTGTCGAATGGACCGGGTGAGTTTGCTGCAGTATCGCGGTCACCGCTTTCGGCTGGTGACCACATCGGCCAGACAAGAGGTGGCAAGGCGGGCACGTCAGGTTCGCTTGATGGAGCGTCTGGTGAATACAGTGACATCCTCGGCCCAAACGTTCTCTTACCAGATTGGGTCCGCAGTCCAACTTGAATCGACAGTCGCGGACGCTTTTGAACCCTACAGCAACCAGTCGGGGTGTCGCGAGATTCACATCCGAATGATCTGTGAGCAAGACAATAAAAATCCTGTGGCAGCCTTGGTGGTAGAGCGGTTCCAAGCTGCTGCTGCGGAGCAGGAAAGCATTCCACAACAGGTGCAGACCATTCTTGGGCCGCTCGAGGATGCAATTCGCGGGGCACTGAGGCGTGAGGACTCCGGTTGGGGATTCGTGGCTTCAAGAATGATGAATGTCCGAAACCGTCGAAGGATTGCAGTGCTGAGCAGTTTGCTTGTGATGTTCGTGTTTGCTGCCTGCTTTGTGCCGATGGAATTACGACTGTCGGTGGAAGGACGCATTGTGGCCACGAGGCAGAGTCGCCTGTTCGCCCCGTCCGAGGGTATCGTTTCGGATATCCCTGTTGAGAACGGTTCCCGCGTCAACGAGGGGGATGTGCTGGTGAGGCTCCGAAGTCCTGCTCTCGACCTGCAGCGCAGGACCGTGGAAGGCACGCTGGCAACAGCGCAGACGCGATTGGCCTCACTGACAGCGATGCGTTCCCGAGGTGGTGCGGCATCCAATCGAGAGCGAGAGGCGATGGTTGCGGCCGACGAGCAGGTAATTCGCAAGGAAATCGAAGGACTCAAAGCGCAACTTGAACTGCTACGCCAACAACAGGCCAACTTGACAATCATCAGTCCCATCGATGGGTTAGTGGATCGATGGGACCTGACACAATCCCTGCAGGCTCGGCCCGTGAGCCACGGGCAATACTTGCTGGATGTGATCTCCGAGTCAGCAGGGTGGACTGTCGATTTGGACATCCCAGAAAAGAATGTGAATTATGTACTGAGACAACAGCAGGAGGAAGAATGTCGCTGTACCTTTCGACTTCGTTCGGACCCCACCAAATCCTACGAAGGAAAAATCGAGGAAATAGCTGATGTCGCGAATGTCGATGCCACTGGGCATTCAATCGTGCCGGCTACCTTCTCTATGGAATCAGGCATGGTTGGTGAGTTGCGGGATGGTGCGACGGTGATCGCTCAAATCGAGTGCGGGCAGTATCCGCTGGGATTTGTGGCGTTGCGGAGTCTCATTCAGTGGTATCGAAGTAATCCGTGGTTCTAGTCAGTTTTCAAAGCATGAAATGAAGAGCATGTCCAAATCTATTGTCAGTTCATGGTTGATTGTGTTGATCAGCCTGTTGTCCGCACCGGTTCTTATGGCAGAGGACTCTATCACTGTTGATGAGATGCAGGTTGTTTTGATTGATGCTGCTGATGTACCCGCGTCTCAGGATGGCGCCATCGCCGAACTGTCTGTACGGGAAGGCGATGCGGTGTCGATTGGCGACCTGCTTGCGAGGCTTGATGATCGAAAGCTAAAGCTCGCAGTGGCTCTGGCACGTACACAGTTGGATATCGCGAATGAAAATGCCCGTAGTGGGTTAGCCGCCGATCTCGCCGAGAAAAAATTGGCACAGGAGAAGCAACTCGCCAAAGAGCATGAGTTCAAGAAAAAAATCGCGGATCGTATGGCTGATAATGACGTTAGTATACAGGCCTCAAAGAAGGCCGAACTCGTTGCGGAAAATGAACTCCATCGGGCAACTGAAGCGAGAAAACAGTTCATTGACAGTGTTTCGGAATCCGAAATTGATAACCTGCGATTGAGCTTTGAACGCACCGTCCTCGAAACCGAACAGGCTGAGTTTGAACGCATCATTGATGGGTTGCAGGCTGAAGCAGAATCCGAAGCTGCAAATAGCCATCAGTTGGGCGTTGAACGATACCAAATTGAATTGGCGCAGGCCAAAGTCGATCAACGTGTTCAGGAACTGCAGGTTGATCTTCAACGCCACCAGTTGCAACTCGCGGAACTGGCCTCGTCACTTCAGGGAATCGTAGCCCCCATTGATGGTGTGGTCGTCGAGCGATACTGCAACTTGGGAGACTGGGTCAAAGCTGGTGATCCTGTGATTCGCGTGATTCGTCTGGATCGACTTCGTGCAGAGGGCTTTATCTCCGCGGGTCAGATGGATGGCATGCAAGTGGAGCAGAAAGTGTGGCTGTCGATTCGGCGTAGTGAAGATAGCATGGTCGAGCGAGAGGGTGTGATTAAGTTCATCAGTCGCGAGCTTGAACCGGTCAGTGGAGATGTCCGTTTTTGGGTCGAGTTCGATAACGCGGAACTCGATATTCTGCCTGGAATGCGATTGAGTCTGAGAATAACCAAGTGACGGTCAACACTTCTGAATTGATGTTGCGACCTGACCTTATCCAGCGCTGTGTTTGGATGGGGAGTGAAAGAGTGTGGGTGGTGAAAGACCCCTTGTCACGAGCATTCTCGTATTTCAATGAACAAGAACACGAGATTCTTGGGCTGGCTGATGGCAACCGCTCAATGTCGCAAATTGCATCCGAATGCAGGTCTCGGTTCGCACCACAGTACATGTCGGTAGAGACGCTCGTCCGTTTTTTTGCAGATGCAAGAAGGAAAGGCTTGTTGCTTGTTGACCGGTGCGGGACCACTGAAAAAGTGGCCGAAGCAGAGGGGCGGCAGGCATGGTGGAAGAATCCGCTGGCTATCAGATTGCCCGGTTTGAACCCGGATCGAATGCTCGATGCCATTGCCCCCTTTTTTGCATTTGTTTTTTCCCCCGTCGCGATGCTGTTTGTAATTGTTCTGGTGCTGGTCGCAGTCGTTGGGGTGGTGTCGGATGTTGGTTTGCTGTCCGAACACTTGACCACTGCTGCGGGGCGTTTGCAGTCGGGAACCGCACTTTTGATTCTGTTGGGTGTGTTGTCCATTACAAAGGTATTGCATGAAATGGCGCACGCAATGGCCTGCAAACGATTTGGTGGTGAATGTCGCGAGATCGGCTTGATGTTTCTGGTTGGTGTACCCTGCTTGTTCTGCGATGTGTCGGATGCCTGGATGTTGCCTCAACGTTGGCAAAGGATTCTTGTTTCCGCCGCAGGAATCCTTGCTGAGTTGACTTTGGCTGCCATCGCCACCATTGTCTGGTTGTTTACGGTTGATGGCCCTTTACGCGACGTTTGCGTCACAGTAATGGTGGTGTGTTCCGTGACGACCGTTCTGTTCAATGGCAATCCACTGTTACGATACGATGGGTATTATATGCTTTCTGATGCAGTCGGCATTCCCAATCTGTCTGCGGAGGCGACAGGACTCTTAAGGGAATGGACGCGGCGTTTTTTCTGGGCATCTCCTTTGCCGCAGGCGTTTGATTTTTCAAGACGAAATATTCTGGTCGCTACTTATGGCCTTCTCAGTGGTTTCTATCGCGTTGTGATTTATACGTTGATCCTGCTGATGATTTACCGCTTTGCAGAGAAAAATGAGATGGCGGATGTTGTGGGTGTGATCGCTTTGTCAGCTCTTGGTTGGTTGGGTTTTAAAATAGTCCGTTCCGTACTTACGCCACCGCCCAATTCTGGTCGACGTCGCAGTATGTCTGCGCGAAGGCCTGTGCTGATCGTCTGCGTGCTCGTGGGGGCTGTGGTCTTGTTGGGAATGATTCCTTTGCGACGAACAACGACCGCGTTCATGACGATCCAACCTGCCAATGCTGAATCAGTGTACGTGACCAATGGGGGACGGATAGCAGAGACGATTCAAAATGGAACTGACGTCAAGGCAGGACAGGTTTTGGCGAGTTTGGTGAATGAATCAGTTCTGTTTGAACTGATCGAGGCTCGTGGTGAATGCGAGCAGCTAGAGGTTCGGTTGTCGGGATTGCGGCGTCAGCGTGCGGCGAACCCTGAGGCCGGGCTTCAAATTCCAGTGGTTGAACGTTCGCTTGACGAAGCGCAGAAAGAGAGGGACCTTCGTGAGTTGGTCGCTGGCCAATTGGTGCTGCATTCACCCCATGACGGGCGTGTCTTTGCCGTCGGTGAACGTGCAGCACCCGAATTGGATGATCGCGAACCGAGTTATTGGTTCGGTACGCCGCTGGATTCAGCCAATGTGGGAGCTTGGCTCCAGGAGGGAACAAAGATATGTGTGGTCGGTGATGCCAGTGCACGCGAGGCTGTTTTGTTTGTCCCACAGCAGGACATCGAGCTCATTCGACGAGGGCAACGTGTTAATTTGTTGTTGGATGATCACGCTGGAGGAGAGGTGCGTGGCAGAGTCTCTGAGCTGGCAGCCTCTCCCAGTGAGGCGATTCCCCGAGAATTACAGCGGCCCGGTATGATTGAGCGTTCAGCAGTCAATCCGACGTCGACGCCCTATTATGAGGTGCGAGTTTCCCTGGAGCCAACCGCCTCACCATTGCCCGTTCGGCTGACTGGTCGTGCTAGGGTAAGTGTGCAACATGCATCCCTTTTTCACCGGATCTCGCGTTTCCTGCGAGATGCATTTGCGTGATACTGTCGGCAGTTCGCACCTTTTTCGTTAGAATCAGGCAGGCGATATTTGATTTTTGTCAGGCATTTGTGAATCATCGGACTTGCGAATCCTCGTCAGTTTGTTGCGTTGCCTTTAGTCAGCTGTTCGGTGGTGTAGCTGCGTCTTGGACGCAGCCTTTGCAGGAGTGATCTGCTTGTGATTGTTGTTATTCTTCACTGTCATTTTGAACGTGGAGGGGTAACACAGGTGGTCGAGAACAACGTCCGCGCTCTTCGCGATACTGGGCGTTTCGAACGCATTATTCTGGCTTCGGGCAATCGCTGTGACGGACTGTCTTCCGAAACGCGGAATGCTGTTGAGTGTATCAATGTTGATGCGTTTGATTACGATACCCGAGTTTTCACAGCAGACGATTTGGTAGTGCGACGCGAACAGATGATGCATGCACTGCAGACGCAGTTTGCTCAACTGGGCGTGGGCGTAGAGAATACAGTGCTGCATTGGCACAATCATAGCCTCGGAAAAAACACCGCTGTCCCGGCTGTGATTCGATCACTTGCGGACGAGGGGTGGCGTCTTCTCTTGCAGATTCATGACTTTGCTGAGGATCACCGACCTGAAAATTACGGGCGATTGATTTCGGCGATTGGTGCGAATTGCAAGCGGGATGTTGACTGTTTTCTTTATCCTCAGGCTGAGACAATCCACTATGCGACGCTGACCCGGGCTGATGCGGAAGTGTTGTGCCGCCTTGGCGTCGCCAGCGACTCTGTCCATTGTCTTCCAAATGGTGTTACCGTGCCCCACGGCAGTTCACTGCCGCGAGAAGAGGCTAGGGCTGGATTGTTGCAAGCGTTTTCACTTCCAGCTGATGCTCGTTGGTCCCTTTATCCAGTGCGTGGAATCCGCAGAAAGAATGTCGGCGAATTGCTGATGCTGGCGCGGTGGGCCGGTGAGAATCGATTTTTCGGTTTGACACTGCTGCCCGCGACGCCGCAGGAGAAACGCTCTTACCACCGTTGGAAAAAAGTCGCCGCTGAAGTTTCGGAACAGACAGTGTTCGATGCGGGAGAAAACCCGAGCATTCCTTTCCTGCAGAATATGTTAGCGGCTGATTATGTGATCTCCACAAGTGTCGCAGAAGGATTTGGAATGGCTTTTCTCGAGCCATGGTTGATGGGACGGGGAGTGATTGCGCGGCGCTTGAATACCGTTGCCGATGATTTTGAAAAGTGTGGAATGAACCTCGGCAGTTTTTATGAGGCCGTGCTCATACCGGGTGACAAGTCATGGATTGACGAATGTCGAACAGAGACAAAGTCGGCTGAGGCCGAGGCGTGGAGTAACCTGCCCAAGGCTTTTCAACCTCACATCCACCCGTTCAAAGATGAGCCATCCGGAGCGATCGATTTTGCCAAACTGATTCCCCGGCGTCAGATTGAGGTGTTGCAACGCATGAGTCGTGATGCAGGATTCGAGAACGAAGCGAAACAACTTTCGGCAACGCTGGTCTCGCAACTAAATCAGGACTTTAGCGTTTCAGTGCTGAAATCCAACGCGAGAGTTGTGCAGGAACAATACAGTGCCGAGCAGGCCGGGCAAAGGTTGTTGAATCTCTATGAAGGGATGATCAATGGTCACGGCGTGTGGAACCCGGCAGCCCAACGCGGTTCTGCGCAGCGGGACTTTGGAAGTCCTGAGGATGCAGTCACCATGCCGGAATGCGGCATTGACTTGATCAGTGCATTTCGTCCCTATCACCCATGTCGCACGGAGAAACTTCGCTAATGGCAATTGATAAGTGGATGGAGGGGATACTTGAGCATCGTGAGGAAATGCGTCCTGTTGAAACCGATTCTGAATCAAAGTTGAAGCAAGTCAGTGGTATCAAGGCGGTTATATTTGATGTTTATGGGACATTGGTGATTAGCGGAAGCGGAGATGTGGGGTCCGCCGACGCGACCGGGCGCAGTGCTTTGATCCGCAATGCGATTGAGGATCTCGGTATCACGCAGGGCATTGACGTTGTCCCCACTGCCGAGATGTTGCAGCAGACGATTCAGCAGTTGAACTTCGAGCGACAAGGGCCGGACTGTCCCAATCCGGAAGTCGATATTGTGGAAGTTTGGCGACATCTGCTGGCCAAGTGTGGTTGGACTGGCGGGGCAGCGAACATCCAATCCATTGTTCGACTTGCTACCCAGTACGAAGCTTGGGCGAACCCTACGTGGCCGATGCGGCACGCAAGCCAACTGCTGACGGAGTTGAAGGCAGCGGGGCTACCGCTCGGAATTGTTAGTAATGCACAAATATTCACCCCCAGTCTGGTGAAAGATTTGTTGAATCAGGATGGGCTGGAAGAATGTGGTTTCAGTCTCGATTTGTGTGTCTTTTCCAATCGATATCGACAGGCCAAGCCGGGACCGAGATTGTTTGACGTGTTGCTGAAAGGATTGTTAGCTCGCAATATTCTTCCCAGAGAGGCAATTTATGTGGGGAATGACATGCTCAACGACATTTGGGCTGCTTCACAGGCAGGATTGCGGACTGCCTGGTTTGCCGGGGATCGACGAAGTTGTCGGCCGCGTCAGCAGGACGACCGGTGTCAGGTGTTGCATCCTGATGTTGTACTGACGGATTTGATGCAGTTGCCAGAATGCCTTCAGATCAGTTAAAAGCCTATGCAGTGCGTATGTTTTCGGCCCGCGATTGACACAGAACAGGTTTCATTGGCTCCATGGGTGTTCAAGTCGGATTTGTCGGTACACGATTTTCAGGCACCGACGGTGTGTCACTTGAAAGTGCAAAATGGGCACGGGTCCTATGGGACCATCGGCATGTCAGCCATTGGTATTCCGGATTGAGCGATCGCGACGAGGATGCGTCGATGGTCGTACCACACGCCTATTTTGGGCATCCTGACATCGAGTGGATCAATCGTCGTGTCTTTGGGATGCGGACACGGACGCCGGATGTCACACATCGCATTTACGCCTTGGCAGACTATTTGAAAGGAACGCTTTACGAGTTTACCCGGCGATATGATCTTGATTTGCTGATCGTACAGAATGCTTTGTGCATTCCCATGAACATTCCGCTGGGCGTTGCCTTGACGCACTTCATTGCCGAGACCGGATTCCCCACGATTGCCCACCATCATGATTTCTACTGGGAACGTGATCGCTTTAGTGTCTCGGCGGTCACGGATTTGCTGTGGATGGCTTTCCCGCCGGCGTTGCCTCAAATCCAGAATGTGACGATCAATTCATTCGCTCAAGAGGATTTGGCGCATCGACGGGGTGTGTCATCGATTTTAGTACCCAATGTATTAGATTTTGAAAACGAACCCGAACCAGCCGATGAATACGCCAGAGGATTTCGAGCAGACATTGGTATCAACGATGATGATATTCTGTTTCTGCAGCCAACGCGTGTTGTTCCCCGCAAAGGAATCGAGCATGCGATCTCGTTGGTGTCAGCCTTAAAGAATACTCGTTGCAAACTGGTGATCTCGCACGCCAGCGGAGATGAGGGGAGTGAATATCTGAGCGTGTTGAAAGAGTTGGCTGAATCGCATAGCGTAGATTTGCGATTGTGCGATCACCAAGTTGGTGACAAACGCGGTTTAACAGAACAAGGACAGAGAATCTATACGCTGGCTGATGCGTATTCTCAGGCCGACTTCATTACTTACCCGAGTATTTACGAAGGTTTTGGTAACGCTCTTCTGGAAGCCTTCTACTTCCGAAAACCAGTACTTGTCAATCGTTACTCGATTTTCGTTGCTGACATCGAACCGAAGGGTGCGAAAGTGATTGCAATGGATGGTTATCTGACGAAAGATGTTGTCAATAAAGTCCAGCGGATCATTGACGATCCCGATTATCGTGAAGAAATGGTCGACTTTAATTTTGAGATCGGTAAAGCGTTCTTCAGTTACAGTGTGTTGAGGCGGAAGTTACGGGCTCTGGTGACCAACTTTACTGGTCAGGATGATTTGTAGTTCACCAGAGTTTTAAACGCGGGATGTTTACCGGTGCCTACCGACACGGTTGAACGTGGTGCAAATCACGCGATCCAGTGTTGGGGATTTGGCACCCCATAGACCGCCATCGATCGGTTGGATGTCGTGTGTCACACGCTGTTGACCGAGGATGAAGGTTTCCTCCTCGCAATGGCAGTACGACATGAAGATTGATTCAAAAACCGCTGACTTGATTCAGCAGATCTATGGTTGTCTTCCCGACGTCTTGGTAGCGGGGATTAACGCACTGGAATCTGTTCAACCATCCACAGACCCTAGTGAACTCTGGTCGGAGAAAGACATTGTTCTGATCACCTATGCGGACCAGGTGCAATCGCCGGGGCAGACCCCGTTGCAGACGCAGCGGCATTTCCTGCTGGACCATGGTTTGGAGCAACTGATTCGTTGTGTCCATTTGTTGCCGTTTTGTCCGTATACAAGCGATGACGGTTTTTCGGTTGTCGATTATCTCGCAGTTGACCCCGATGCTGGTACTTGGGATGACATTGCGGATCTCGGAGTGTCGTTCGATCTAATGTTTGACCTGGTCTTGAATCACGCTTCACAGAAGCATGAGTGGTTCCAGGGTTATTTGCAGGGCGATTCCGACTACGAGGATTTTTTCATCGACCAGGATCCTGCCAGCGATCTTTCGCAGGTAGTCAGGCCTCGCAGTCTGCCTTTGCTGACCCAATTTGAGTCAGCGACGGGAATCAGGAACATCTGGACGACGTTCAGTGCTGATCAGGTGGATTTGAACTACGCCAATCCGCATGTCATGCGGTTGATGCTGGAAACTCTTGTCGAGTACGCGCGTAAAGGTTCGCGAATCATCCGACTTGATGCGGTTGCGTTTCTTTGGAAACAGATAGGCACCGAATGCATTCATCTTCCACAGACGCATGCGGCAGTCAAATTGATGCGTCATGTACTGGATCAGGTAGTACCCGGTACGCTGGTGCTTACCGAAACAAATGTGCCGCACCCGGAAAATGTCAGCTATTTTGGTGGTGGTGGTGATGAAGCGCATATGGTCTATCAATTCAGTCTGCCGCCGCTGTTGCTTGATGCGATTCACAATGCAGACACGTCGGTGCTGCGTGATTGGCTTGCCACTGTTAAACCACCAAGTGATCTCACAACCTTTTTTAATTTTACCGCCTCGCATGACGGCATCGGAGTACGACCGCTCGAGGGAATCGTTTCTCAGGAGCGAGTTGAGAGACTTGCCGCGATTGTTCTTTCACATGGGGGACGGGTCAGCACGCGACGACAGTCGGATGGTACAGAGAGTCCCTACGAATTGAATATCACGTATCTGGAGGCGGTTGCGGATTCCAGTGTCGTGGAACCCTTTGAACACTCGAGGTGTTTTTTGGCGACGCAGGCAATCATGCTGGCCCTGCCGGGGATGCCTGCCGTCTACTTTCACAGTCTTGTAGGCTCCCCCAATGATCAAGAGGCTGTTGAAGTTTCGGGACAGAATCGACGGATCAATCGACACAAGTACGTGCGACAGGATCTGGAATCGGTGCTCGCCGACCCGCAGTGTTTGCAACGCCGTGTGTTTGACGGATACCAAAGACTATTGTCGGTGCGCGTTGCTCAACCTGCTTTTCACCCCCAAGCCAGCATGCAGGTCTTGCCGCTTTCCGGGGACGGTTTGCTTGGATTCGTCAGAGTGGCTCGCTCGGGCGAGCGTCTTGCCGTTGTTGCTAACTTGACACATCAGCCCCGGGTGGTGCCACCGGGACTGGTTGACGAGACGTTTGGATATGACGAACTGGCGTTGGAGCGACTTTGGAAAGAAGATGGCATTCCTCTGAGACCTTTTCAGGTTCGTTGGCTAACGGAAAATTAGCCATTGTCTCCTCTGCCCTGCCCTTCACATTTTGAACTTTACTGCAGACCGATGCTGGCGAAACGAACTCTTGAGTGAACAGACAAAAGCCTGCAGTGAAATCACGGTTTGGATGCGGGTGCGACGCTTTCGAGGTAGGCCATGACCTCAAAAAGTTCGTCTTTGGTGTACTGATCCATCAATGCTTTGGGCATCATTGACACGGATGATGGAACCATTGCTTCGATATCGTCCTGCGCGATGACTGTTGGCTCTTTCGCTTCCGGGTTGGACAGCAATGTTACCTTGTCATCATCTTCGGCTAACAGAACACCGGTCACTGTTCTCCCGTCGGCGGTCAGGATCCGTTGCATAACGTACTTCGCATCTACTTTGTGAGATGGGTCAAGTACTTCACGGAGCACTCCGACTCGATCACCTTTCCACCGGGTGAAAACGTCGGTCAGTTCGGGTCCAATTACCCCGCCCTCGCCTTGAACCTTGTGGCACCCTGCACAGGAAGCTTCCGCGAACAGCCGTTTGCCAATTTCAGGGGATCTATCACGCATGCCCGAATCAAGGTCATCCTTGAGTTCGTCGACCTTCCACGCCTGTACAAAAGATCTGTTGCTGCCGATCGGATTTGCTGGCTCCACTGGATTTTTCAACCAAGCATCAAGGTCATTGACAACTACCATGACGCCATACATGCGATACCAATGTTGGGGGAAGGTACACACATAGGGGTACTCACCTGGTTCAGTGGGGGCGTCAAAGGTCAGTGTGATTTGCTGATCGGATGGAACCATTTGCGTGGCATGCAGCACCTTGTCCGACTCAGGGACATACGGCATGCCATTCCAGCCGTTGTTGGGTCCCACCTGTAAACCAAGTTGAGCGACTTCTTTTAGAGCTTCGGGAACAGTGATCACCAAATTGTGTGGCATCAAGTCGTGGTTTTCGAGAACAATCTGAACCGACTTGCCCGCTTCCACCACAAAGTAGGGGATGTCGTAACGCATTTCTTCCTCGACGGTCTTGATTCGGACCACACGCACGGTGACTGCGCTGAGTCGCTGCCGAAAAATGCGTGCTTGGTCAGAGGGAATGATTGCCATAAGTTGATCTGCAAGTTGCATGGCATCGACGAACGTCGGACTGGTGCGTTCCGCTGCGGGCGTCTTTTCTGCGAGGTCGACAAGAAAACGGGTCACTTGCATGCTCGTCTCGGAATCCCGCTCTTTTATCGGGATTTTCAGCATCGAGCGGACGGTTGATGCTCGCAAGCTGTCATCAGTAATCAGGGGACCGAGCAGCACGAACGACTCGGCTTGATTATTCGTAAGTGAACCAATTGCGGTGATAGCAGCGTTCTTGATCTGTTGATTTCCAGACCTATCGAGCAAACCCAGAACACGTTGGCGGAATGGGGATCGCTGCTTGGCGTCTGGGATCAGAGTGATCGCCTTCAGGAAGGCCAGTTGCCCCGATTGTCCGCCTGTTAATTTTCCCAAGTCAGTTTCGGATTGGTTGGACATCAGCAACGCAGCAGCAGCGATGGATGGCGATAGATCGTCATCAACTTTGATCGCTTCCCACAGGATGTTGGAATGTTCTTTCAACGGTGCTTGGTTCAGCCCCAGAAGCATCACAGCAAGTTGTTTCGCAGTGCGGTTTTCCTCGCGATCCTCTGCATCGAGCTTTCCGATCGCATTCATCAACACTGTGACGGGATTGCTTTTCTGGAGTGTGACGAGGGCTTTCAGCGCCTCCTGCCTGAACTGGGGTGACATGCCAATTCTCGACAGAATTGAATCATAGACAGGGATGTACTTGGCGTCATCTGTTTTGCGTTGGACCATCAGTAGACGCTGATTGTCGAGCCTCTTGAGTTGATAGGCAACGATTCGAGGACTCTTGTCAAGGAACACCTTGGGGGCTTCGACTTTGGTAACTGTGCTGTCCACGGCATGGTCTTCATGTCCATGCTGCTGGCTCCAGACGGGACCCACCAGCGTTGTCATGAAAAAGAAAAATGCAGTAATGTGACGCATGTTGTTAATCAAAAGTGTGTTGCGTATGGCGCGGGAAGCCCGACGAAATATTCGAGGTTGTGTACGCGTCGATGACGAGCGTGATCCCGTACAGATCACGCTCGCGGACCGTCAGCAGGCTTTGGGTTCCTGCTGATTTGTCAATCCTGCGGCGACTACTGTTCCAGACGACGCATGGTTTCGTCGAGTGTGAATTGGGTGTAGTCATCGATGTCGCTTTCGAGCACGCCCAAGGCGAGTTCAATGGCTTCGTCACCGCTCAGGAAACTAACTGCACGGACACCCTCAAGGCGAACTCTCGGATGGGGATCGGCGATGCACTTTTCCAAAAGCTGCTTGTGGTTGGGAACATCCTCGAGCCAAAAAGACAAAACACGAGTTGCTGCCGCTCTTGCCCGATGATCTTTTGCAGCCAAAAGAGCTTCGAGTAATTCCCGATTGACGACATTGTGAGTTTGGTGCAACCAGAGTGACTCCAGCAATTGATGCTCATGGTTTTTGTCGGAAGCATCCAGTTTCGCTGTCCATGCGGTCAGTGCGGGCAGCACTTCATCCGTGGCACGATCGGCCAATTCACGCTTGGCTCGATATCGAGTTCGGTCTTCTCGAACTTTCAGGAGTTCAAGCAGGTCGGCGATCGGTTCGCCATCAATCTTGGCGGGTGCGATCAGGGGTCTGGTCTTATGGGTGACGCGCCAGATTCGACCATGCGAGTGGTCGCGGTTTGGTTCTCGCAAGTTATGTTGCAGATGGCCAATCAAAGCGTTGTGCCAATCCACAATGTACAGCGATCCGTCCGGTGCGATTTGTAGATCGACAGGACGAAAATTGCCATCCTTGCACGAAACAATCGGTGCGACTTCCTTGCCGACAAACCCAGATCCATCCTCACGTACTTCGTGATTCAGAATTGTGCGGTTACCAATGCAGTTGGTAACGAGGAAGTTCCCCTGCATCTCGGGTGGGAAGTGTTGACTTGAGACGATCGCACACCCGGCAAGCGGTCGTGTGCGTTTTGGATAAAAGGTTGGGAACTTGTAGTTGGGATCTCCACCAGTGACTTTGGCTATGCGGCGGTGCTGGCTACCGCCGGGATGCTTCAGCGGATGATCTATCCGGCCGCTCAGGGGTGCGGCCCAGTAGCTGTTTCCGGGTGAGGCATCACCGATAAAGTTTTGTCCCCAGCGATCAAACACATGTCCCCACGGGTTCGCGAATGCGAAGTTGACAAAGACGCCGAACTTTTCGCTCTTGGGATGGTATCTCCAGATGCCGGCTTCGCTCAGACGGGTCAGACCGTAAGGGCTTTCGACTTGGGAATACTTGAAGGTTCCCTCTTCGAAGTAAAGATTTCCACCAGGTCCCCATTCAAATGCTGAAATTCCATGGTGTGAGTCAGCCGTGTCGAAGCCAAAGAGTTTTCGGACTTTAACGTCAGCGACATCATCACCATCGGTGTCTTTCAGGAACAGAATGTCCGGTTGTTCTGCGATATAGGCACCACCATTGCCTAACTCAAATCCGGTTGGTTGGTGCAGACCTCCGGCGAAAACTTTGCATTCATCTGCATCGCCATCCTGATCGTGGTCTTCGAATATCAATATCTTGTCATCCATCTTGGTCTTCGGCTTCCAGTGTGGATAGGAAGCCATGGTGGCAACCCACAACCGACCCTTGTTGTCGAAATTCAGTGCGACAGGGTTCGCCAATTCCGGGAACTGTTCTTCAGATGCGACCAGCTGTATTTGAAAACCATCGTGAAGTTCAAACAGCTTCTGCTGTTCTTCTGCCGTGAGATAGTCAAGTGATCCAAGCTTGCCCCGCTTTGCATTGGGGTCATCAGGACCACCTACGTTGGTTTTGGGGTTGATGAAGGGAAGCGTATTGGAGTCATCAATAGTCGCGGGGGCTGTTTCGCCGCTCGCAAGTGACCATATGCGGGCGTCACGGTTGGCAGTCATTTGATCGAGGATGGCACGTTCTCGTTCCATGACATCTGTGTTGTTGTATGTCCCGTCGCTGCCAGCTTTGCCACGGCTGCCATAAATCGAAAAGCCATTGACGGATCGGTATCGATGCCACCAATGAAAACTCTTGTCCTCGACTGCGGCTTTGACAGCAGGGTCCACCGATGTCGGCCCTCCTTTTCCAAACAGTGCCGTATCCAGAATTGGTGCAAACGCTGCGTAACCTTCGTCGTTCAAGTGTGCGCCATTCAGTGTCAGGCGTTTTTTACTTGCTCTGAACAACTCTTTTGTGGGTGTGAACACATCAGCGAAACCGGCACCTGCCTCCTCGGCGGCATTCGCAAGAGCCTTGGTGTACTTGGCTAACCTCGCATTGTGTTCGGTTCCATCGGGCAGGTTTCGGTCTCCCGTGTTTTCGAAGGCAATCGGTGAGACCAGAATCACTTGTGGCGTACCTTTTCCGTAGTCCTTGGCTTTGGTCTCTTCGACCAGCTTTTTGATGTCGCGGGTGAACTTTGCCAATCCTTTGTCACCGTCAAACGATTCGTTGAAACCGAAAAAGTACATGACGACGGAAGCTTGGCTGTGGGCCAAGTGCTTGTCAGGTTCGCCAAAGTTTTCGGAACGAATGCGTTCGTATGGCTCATCGCCGGGGAAGCCAAGGTTCCGCACTCGCAATTCCAACTCCGGGTAGCGCTGTTGCAGGACGGATTCCCAATAGTTGTGGTGCTGCATGCGTTCGCAAAGCGCATTGCCGACCAAGCAAATGTGGTCGCCTTTCTTGAGCTGAATCTCTGCACTGTTGGCGGCGGATGAAATCAAACCGGTGGCGAACATGAAAGCCACAACAAAGGATGTTATTTTCATGGAAACTTACTATTGGGAATCGAAAGAGACGCAGGGCGGGAGACAAAGTGGACTCGCGAGGGGGCATCCGAGTCCTTGATCGGTTGTAGGCGACGCCTGTATTTTATCAGCGCCGGTCGGATCATGAAGGTTTGGGGAGGATTGTTCCGATGCCCTCATTGTTGGTAGTTACTGCAACAACCTCGCAGGTTACTCGCAATTACGAAAAAACAGGATAATTGCTGATGTTCAGCCAGATTGTTGGCTGCCTTCCGTTGGGGTTAGTCAGTTTTTTTCTTTTGTACACAGTACAGAGCGCGGTCGCTTCTGAGCAACAGACGGTCACCAGTGATGGCAGGTGTCGCGTTGAACCGTTCTTCTTCACCACCGAGTCGGTTGATGGCGAGTTCCGTGTAATTGGGACTGGCGGCCAGAACGAGGACTCCAGCGTCACGGGTGGTCAGGAAGAGGCGTTCGCCATCGCCGACGATGGATGCATATACTCTGCCTCGGGTGGGCATTCGCTCTCGAAACATCTCTTCCCCGTCGGAAGCACGCAGGCATAGTGCGATCGCCTTGTCGTGAGACCAATAAAGGTAGCCGTCGTCGAGAATCGGACTCGTTACGTTTGCTCCTCTCGAAACGTCCCAGATCAGATTTGTCCCCGTCACATCACCTCGTCCTCCCGCCTTCACTGCAAACGTCTTATTGCTTCGGCCCCCACTGCAGTACAGCGTGTCGCCATCGGCGACAACGCACGGAACGACGTAGTCCTGAATGGCTTCGCAGGACCAGAGTTTTTCCCCAGTGCTTGGGTCCATGCCGAGAATGGCCCCCTTTTGATTGAGGATCAATTCCTTGTTCCCATTTGGCAGCGTGACGATCGTTGGCGTTGTCCATGCACGCTCGATGGCTTCGGTTCGCCACCGTACCTTCCCGGTTGCCTTTTCGAGACCGTAGACGGCATCGTCTTCAATCGAAGCGTTCATGATAACAAGGTCATCAATCTCAATCGGACTTGCTGCCGCGCCAAAGCCCGCGGTGCCTGTACCCACGTTGGTCCGCCACCGGAATTCGCCGTTGTGAGTCAAAGCGACCACTCCAGATGGACCGAAATAGGCAAAGACATACTGCTTGTCGGCGCAGGGAGTCGGCGACGCGTAACCGTGATCAGCAATTCGTTTGCTGACTGTCTGTTCTTCCTCTGCTGCGGTCAATTCATGGTCCCAGAGAATGCGACCGTCAGCGATCGCAAGACAAAGCACATGAAGTGTCAGTTGATTCCGTTCTCCTGGTGACTCAACCGACTGGCCATAACCCGAGTACGCAGTTAGAAAAACTCGATCGCCGTGGATCACAGGACTACTTGAGCCTTTGCCTGGCAACGCTGTTCGCCACGCCAGATTTTCAGAGTCACTCCACGTGGTCGGAATCCCCTCACCTGCGATTCCGGTCGCTGAATTTCCGCGGAATCTCGACCAAGTTTCGTCTCCGTGGGAAATCGTCGAGATACTGAAAATCCATGTGCCGATAAAAAGTTTCAAATATCGCATCAATCACTTTGAGAGTGGGGGCAGCGGGCAGAATCGGTGGATGTTCGTCGACGAATTATAGCGGCAGCGTCCTACTGTCAGAACGATATGTTTTCTACGCTATTGAATTCGAGAAAAGATCATCTGACCCTGACGAGAGCCCCAATCGATGCCAGTCACCACTCAACGCGTAGACTACCAGAACCCGGATGATTGTCGTGATTTGATTTGCATGCTCAGTGAGTATGCAAAGCATGAGATGGGGCATGACCCACCGGAGTTAGACAGATTGCCTCAGCGGTTGGCTGGGTTTTCTACCGCCTTTAGCATTCTGGCCTACGAGGAAGGTCTGCAGAGGCCAGTCGGGCTGATCAATTGTTTTTTCGGCTTCTCGACGTTTAAAAGCCGTCGGCTCGTTAATATCCATGATGTCATTGTCACAGAGACCCACCGTGGGCAGGGTGTTTCCGCCGTGCTTCTCAAGGCAGTTCAGCAAGTCGCTGACGAACACGACTGCTGTCGCTTGACCCTTGAAGTCTATACCGACAACCCATCGGCTATTCGCGCTTACCGTAAGTATGGGTTTACTCGCGATCCAGAACATCCAGATGTGGATGTCTGGTTCCTTCGCAAAACGCTGGAGTGACAGTCCGTTACGAACTCGCGGTGTTGATGGAAGGGTTACAGAATTGGACTGCTGAGTCTGGCGACGGCGGTACCGACACGTTCGTACCACCAACGTGCTTTCCTTCCATCTTGTTGGGAGGCTTGTTCAAAATCCTCTGTCAGCATTTTGTCAACCGTTTGAATGAAATCCTGATCGCTGATTCCAATCATCATTTCAAAGTTCAAATGGAGCGAGCGATTGTCCAGATTGGTCGAACCAATCAGGGCAAGTTGATCATCAATCAGCACACACTTTTGATGCATGAATCCATCATGGTACCGGTAAACTGGAATCTGGGCCTCTGTGAATTCGTTCACGTAATGAAATCCGGCGAGA
Organism: Rubripirellula sp.; assembly: GCA_028823035.1. Lineage (GTDB taxonomy): Bacteria > Planctomycetota > Planctomycetia > Pirellulales > Pirellulaceae > Rubripirellula. The sequence goes on along the minus strand of JAPKCI010000003.1, from coordinate 20,508 downwards.
TAGACCAGCAGATGATCTGCCTTGTCAGGAATCAGTAGACGCACATCGACACCGCGAGCCTTGGCCATGTGCAACGCAACGATGGATGCTTCGTCTGGGACCAGATAGGGTGTGCAGATCCACAGTTTTGATTTGGCCGCTTGTGCAGCGGCGGAAAACATCATCGAGGCGCGAGGACGCAGGTCTGCTGGTCCGGTTGCACAACAGACAGCATTGAAGTCCTTGCCAGTCTCTGACCGATTGTCGGGAGATTTGTTGTCGGCGATTCTCCATCTCGCTTCTGGCAGGTTCTTTCTGGCTGCCCAGTAATAATCGCTGGCAAAGACCGCTTGGATCTTGTTGGTGATGGGCCCCGCAACTTTGAGTCCGGTGTCTCGCCAACGGCCGGATTTCCCCGATGATCCAAGGTATTCGGATCCAACGTTCAAGCCACCGACGATTGCCGTTTTGCCATCGATAACGACGAGTTTGCGGTGATTGCGGAAATTGATCTGGAATCGGTTTACCCAGCCCTGTCGAGTGTTGAATGGGAGAACTTCGACACCTGCCTGTGACAGTCGTGAGAGGTACGAATTGGATAATCTCAAACATCCCACTTCGTCATATAGAACTCGTACCCGCACACCTGCATGGGCACGGTCGATCAGGCATTGAGCCAATTTGTTGCCGACGTCGTCATCGCGAAGAATGAAGAATTCGATGTACACGTAGTCACTTGCTTTTGCGATCTCAGCGTACATGCACTCGAAAAATGCTGCGCCATCGATTAGCAATTCAAATGCGTCTGCTCTGCTCAACGGCGTATCCATCACATCAGCGACCTGTTCGATTGCTGAATTCAAAGTGGTGCTACGTGTGCAACTTGCCGTATGTAGTTCATTCTGAACAGTCGACTCAGAATGGTGTTGTCGGGAACTGACTTCGCGAATCGCTTCGCGATAACCTTCGAACTTGTTTCTCGCGAGTACCCAGTACAACGGCAGGGTGATGATGGGTAAGGAAATTAAAGCGACGGTCCAAGCCACGGTTGCCTGCGACGTGCGAACGTTTCGTAAAGCGTGCGATATCGAATAAGCGACCGAGATCATCAGCATCGCCGTAGCAATGGTGCTGATTGCCAGCCAGTGATCGGATAGAAAGATATCGATGGTCAGATCGTTCATGCTTCTGTTGGTGGATTAAGCACGATTCTAGCAAATGAGATCAGGCGGCGTCTTTATCCCGGGCTTGTGTTTAACCTGATCGCCGACTTCGGAATCGCGACTGCAGTATTCAAGACTTCAGTATTCAGAGCAGTGGATGCGAAGACGCTGCCAACAAAACTTGCCCTTGTTTTCGCTCTTGACGCCGGTTTGTTATCGGCTCGTCGAGGGAGAAAATGTGCAAGTTGGCAGCGTTATCGAGGTTCGGCTGAATGTACCAGATGTAATCCAGAAACGGCTTGTCTCGGTACCATTCCCAAGCAAGCCGTTTAAAGTGAACTGTCAGGTTTGATCTTAGAGAGCCAGCAAGAGGCGACTTGGCGCTTCTAGATACCCAATGACGTCATTGAGGAATCTGGCAGCAGTGGCACCATCAACAAGCCGATGGTCGTATGACAGGCTCAGTGGCATCACCAGGCGAGGTTGGATGGAATCATCTGGCATCACAACGGGCAGCTTTCGGCTCCGTCCAACCAGCAAGATTGCGACTTCTGGAATGTTGACTATCGGGGTAGAGTACTGGCCACCGATGGTTCCGAGGTTGCTGATCGTAAATGTGCCACCTTTCAGGTCGTTGATCCCGAAGTTGCCGCCACGTACTTTTCCAGCCATTTCGGCCAATCCGCGGGTCACTTCGGGAATCCCCATGGTGTCAGCCTTGTTCATCACCGGCACTACCAAGCCACGATCTGTGTCGACAGCGATCCCGATGTTGACATAGTCCTTGTAGATAAGCTGTTCGTTTTCCTGATCGATCACGGCATTGATCGCCGGGTTATGGCGAAGGGCCGTCGCAACAGCCTTGATCAGGAAAGGCATGGTGGTGAGTTTCAAGCCTTGAGCCGCGTAGTCTTCCTTGCTGCATTGACGCAGGTGTTCAAGGTCGGTGATGTCGGCATCATCAAAGTTGGTGACACGTGGAACCGTGGACCAACTTGCATGCATCTGCCTGGAAATTGTCTTGCGGATCTTGCTCATCCGTTCGACACGAATGGGACCGAAATTATCAACGTCGGCCGTCCCCGGAAGTGGCTTGGCTGCCGTTGTTGGATTTGGTGCCGCGGTTGCCGTGGAAGCCGGGACTGTGGTTGTAGCACGCGCCGTCTGACTGGCTGAACGCACCACCGAAAGCACGTCCTCTCGAGTGATTCGCCCATCGTCACCACTGCCGGGGACCTGGCTAAGATCAACCCCGACTTCCCTCGCGAATCTGCGGATTGCTGGTCCGGCGGGAATCACTGACGCTGTTGGCTGAACCTCAACAGGTGCTGGATCCACAGGTGCTGGAGTTGTTGCTACTGGCTCCGGTGTTGCTGGAGGAGCAGGCTGGGTATCAGGTTTCGGGGCATCAGGTTTCGGGGCATCAGGTTTCGGGGCATCAGGTTTCGGGGCATCAGGTTTCGGGGCAACAGGTGCGGAAACTGCGGTTGCCTCCACTTCAAGAAGGGCACCACCTATCGCCACGGTGTCGCCTTCACTGACAAGAATTTTTGTGACTTTACCACCGACGCTGGCAGGGACTGGAACCGTTGCCTTGTCGGTTTCCATTTCAACGATATCTTGGCCTTCGCTGATGACATCACCGACAGCAACAAAGATCTCAAGGACGTCACCCGCTTCGATACCGTCACCAAGTTCGGGCAGTTTTACTTCAGTAGACATTCAGATTCTGGAATTTGACAATGTGATATTTGGTTGGAAATTTTGAACGGCATGCAGAGGCTGCATGCCGAGGATCAAGCAAAGTAGGGATCAAGCAAAGTAGGGATCAGGTTTTTCAGCGTCGTAGCCCAATTCACTGATCGCGTCATGGACATCTTTGGGAGTCAAGACTCCCGCTTTGACGAGCCGGCTTAGCGTTGCAATCGTGATCGACTCAGCATCCACTTCGAAATGACGTCGCAAGGCTTCTCGAGTCTCGCTTCGTCCCATCCCGTCGGTTCCCAGTGCAAAGTAGTCACCTGGGATATACGGTGAGAGTTGTTCGCCGAGCGCTCGTACATAATCACTGGCGGATATAAACGGTCCCTCCACTCCGTCCAGCACTTCTTCGAGGTAACTCTTGCGTGGTGTTTCCGTAGGGTGCAACAAGTTCCAGCGTTCACAAGTCGCTGCATCACGACGCAGTTGCGTGTAGCTGGTAACGCTCCAGACATCGCTCGCGATCTGGTATTTTTCGGCGAGAATTTCCTGTGCAGCCAGAGCACTGTTGAGGATGGCTCCACTACCGAACAGTTGGACCCGAGCACGGGCACTGTCCACCTCGCGACTCTTGTATCGATACATTCCTTTGATGATCCCCTCTTCGCACCCTTCGGGCATCTCCGGGTGGTCGTAGGGATCATTTTCTGCCATCAGGTAATAGATGCATTCTTCACCCTCCTGATACATGCGTTTCAGACCTTCCATGATGATTACAACGGCCTCATATGCGAAGGCTGGATCGTAGGATCGCACGGTTGGGAAAGCGATTGCATTAAGCAGGCTATGTCCATCCTGATGCTGGAGACCTTCGCCGTTGAGCGAGGTGCGGCCGGCTGTTCCGCCGATCAGGAAACCTTTGGCACGCATGTCAGCAGCAGCCCAAATCAGATCGCCGATGCGTTGAAAGCCAAACATGCTGTAGTAGATGAAGAACGGGATCATGTTGATTCCGTGTTTGCTGTAGGCGGTGCCCGCCGCATTGAAGCTGCTCATCGAGCCAGCTTCGGTAATGCCCTCTTCCAGAATTTGTCCATCCTGGGCTTCTTTGTAGTAAGTGACTAATTCTGAATCCACTGGTTCGTACAACTGTCCAGAGTGGGCATAGATACCAAATTGGCGGAACATCCCCTCCATGCCAAACGTTCTCGATTCATCGGGAACGATCGGGACCATGTACTTGCCAATCTTCTTGTCACGGCACAGAGCAATCAGGGTTTGCACGACCGCAAACGTTGTACTCATGTTCTTGTTCTCAAGCTTCTTGATGACTTTGCGATAGTCTTCAAGAGTTGGAACTTCAAGCGTCGGGTGATCCGTCGGGCGACTGGGAACAGGGCCTCCCAGTAATTCCCGCCGCTCCTTCATGTACTTGACTTCCTGACTGTTCTCTGGCGGTTTGTAGAAGGGCGCTTTGCCGACTTCTTCATCACTAATCGGAATGCCGAATCGTGTTCGGAATTCGAGCAGTTCTTCTTCGTTCATCTTCTTTTGGTTATGGGCGACGTTGCGGCCTTCGCCAGCTTCGCCTAAGCCATAGCCCTTGACCGTTTTTGCAAGGATGACGGTCGGCTTTCCATTGTTCAATTCTGTTGCCGTCTTGTATGCGGCGTAGACCTTTTCCGGATCATGCCCACCACGGCGCATCTTTTCGAGTTTCTCGTCGCTGTAGTTCTCGACCAGTTTGAGCAGTTCCGGGTACTTGCCGAAGAAATGATCGCGGATGTAACTGCCTGGCATACCGGTGTACTTCTGGTACTGTCCGTCCACCACTTCGTTCATCCGCTTGGCCAGTAAGCCGGTCGTGTCTTTGGCCAGCAGATGGTCCCAGTCGTCTCCCCAAATCACCTTGATCACGTTCCAGCCAGCACCTCGGAAAATCGATTCCAATTCCTGAATGATTTTTCCATTACCGCGAACCGGTCCGTCCAGTCGTTGCAGGTTGCAGTTGATCACGAAAATCAGGTTATTGAGTTTTTCTCTGGCAGCCAGACCAATCGCACCCAGCGTTTCTGGTTCGTCGCATTCTCCATCACCGAGAAATGCCCAGACTTTTTGTCCAGAGGTATCTTTCAACCCACGATCTAGCAGGTATTCGTTGAACCGGGCTTGATAGATGGCCATGATCGGACCCAGTCCCATCGAGACCGTTGGGTACTCCCAAAATTCGGGCATCAACCAAGGATGAGGATAGCTGGACAATCCGCCTCCAGGGGACAGCTCACGACGGAAGTTTTCGAGGTTATCTTCGGTCAATCGACCCTCAAGGAACGCACGGCTGTACATGCCGGGTGAGGCGTGCCCCTGAAAGTAAATTGTGTCGCCTGAGTAGCCATCTTCGCCGCGACCTTTGAAGAAATGGTTGTAACCAATCTCATACAGCGTCGCGCTGGAGGCGAAGGTGCTGATGTGTCCCCCGACACCACCGCCGCGATTGGTGGCACGGACTACCATAGCCATCGCATTCCAGCGAACAATCGACTTGATACGTCGTTCGATTTCACGGTTTCCCGGAAAGGCTGCCTGGTCCTTGACGGGAATCGTGTTCACGTAAGGTGTCTTGGTGTCTTCGGCAGACTGTATTCCTTCTTCTGCGGCTCGGTCGCGCAGCTGTTCGATCAGGAAACGCACACGGTCTGGACCTTTGCTTTTCAGCACATAGTCCAATGAGGCGAGCCACTCACGTGTTTCCGAGACATCGATATCGACGTCGGTGACCGGTTTGGTGAGCTCACCCAGATATTGCTCCTCTTCCGCTTTTGCAACAGTTTTCGATTCTGACATGCTCTGCTATTTCCTCGCCTGAGGCGTGCCGCGTTGAACGCGTTGATATTTATGACCAGTCTTGGACCACCCGTCCGCTTGCGGACCTCTTCGGTATGCTGGTGTTATGCGTATCGAGCAACGTGAGTTGTACGAGCAGCTTTGGGCCGATGAGGGGCTGAGCCGAACGGTCACACCGATGAGTCGAGCTGATCCTGAGGTCGCTATCGCCTCAAGCAATGGTCCAACCTGACCGGCGAGTCGAGAAAGAAGAAGTCCAAACAGGCGTTCTAGGGTAGTTTTTCGAGCCTCCAGATTAGCAAAAGATGAGGGAAATCAGCAAGGCCGAGCTGCTAGCGGCGGAATATTTCCCTTTAATGGGCTGGTTTGGCGTGAAAAAGAGCAGTTGGTGAACGATTGTTAGCCCGTTCGGGTCGCTATTTTATCTCGCTGGCCTTTTGCTACCACTGGCTGTGCATCGGCAATCTTGAGTTTTCGATGAGCGAAACCGGTTCCAGTGGCCTGTTCATGATTCCTATCGTGTTACAACTCCGAATAAAATACCCCCGATTTGATAGAGGCAGCGAAGTGGACGACCAAGCAAAAAACAAAGCGATCATCGACGAATTGATCAAGTGTTATTTCATGGAACTGGAGACGGTCCTGAACTATCTGGCCAATAGCGTCAATCTAGATGGTGTGCGAGCAGAAGAGATCAAGAAGTCGCTCAGTGCTGATGTGATCGAGGAACTCTCTCACGCAACCCAACTTGCTAACCGTATCAAGACGATCGACGGAGTGATTCCAGGCAGCATGAAATTTGATGCTGTCCAAAAGACGTTGCAACCGCCGGCAGACACGACCGATGTCGTCACCGTGATCAAAGGGGTCATTGATGCCGAAGAGTCAGCGATCACGCAATACGAAAAAATCATTCGCCTCTGTGACGGTTTTGACTTTGTCACGCAGGACATGTGCATCACCTTGCTTGCTGATGAACAGCAGCATCGTCGTGAATTCATTGGCTTCCTGAAGGAATACGAGAAGGCATGATTCGCAGATCTGGGCTTGAGGCACACGCTGTTGCAAGGCAGTTGGATACTGTTACCACTCCTTCTTTGCGAGTAAGACTTTCGTGTCAGATGCATTTCAAGCGACGACCGCCGTGGTGACGGGTTCTTCCAGTGGTATTGGTCGGGCGACTGCGATCGCCCTGGCCAAGGCTGGAGTCGAGCGTTTGGTGGTTCACTTTTGTTCCAATCAGGACGGAGCGAGCGAAACAGCGGATGCCCTGCGAGAAAATGGCTGCGAACCTGTTTTGGTGTCGGCTGATCTGTCGCTGCCCGAGGGGCGTCAGTTTTTGATCGATCAGGCTTTTGATTCGCTTGGGTTGATTCAGACTTGGGTCAACAACGCCGGGGCTGACGTGCTGACAGGAATTGCGGCTACTCTTGACTTCGAGGCCAAGTTGAGATGTTTGCTTGAGGTTGATGTGTTGGGAACCATCTTGCTGTCGCGGGAGGTCGCTGAACGGATGGTCAATCAGGCGGATCAGCAATCCTCGCAGCAACCTGCAGCGATGGTATTTGTAGGCTGGGATCAGGCACTTCAAGGCATGGAGGGGGATGCTGGTCAGATGTTTGGCCCTGCCAAAGCTGCGGTGATGGCATTCGCGAACAGCCTAGCCCAGTCGACAGGGCCGCAGTTACGTGTGAACACAATTGCACCGGGCTGGATTCGCACTTCGTGGGGCGAGACGACCAGTGACTATTGGGACCAGCGTGCCAAGGGGCAGGCGTTGATGGAGCGATGGGGAAGCGTTGACGACATTGCTAAGGCGGTGCTTTACGCTGCTGACCCCGCCAACACGTTCCTGACAGCTCAAACAATTCAGCTCAACGGCGGTTTTAATCGTCGTTTCTGACTGCCTCAGCGAGCGATTGAGTGGCTTTGCTGTTCGGTCTGGCGGTTGTTGCGATCACTCATGATTCCGAGGCCGACTCGCCAACTCGCCGCACGGTCATCTCGATTGCCGAGATCAATGCCTTCGCCTTATTCAGGGTTTCTTCGTATTCTGCGGTTGGGTCAGAATCAGCGACCACTCCACAGCCAGCCTGAACATGGACGACGCCATCCTTGATAACCATCGTTCTCAGAGCGATGCAGGTATCCATGTTGCCCCGGTAATCGATGTAGCCAACAGCACCCCCGTAGGGACCACGACGGTGTGGTTCAATGGAATCGATGACTTCCATTGCACGGACTTTGGGGGCTCCCGAGACCGTTCCTGCTGGCAGGCAAGCTTTCAGGGCATCGAACGAATCCAGTTCGTCACGCAGCTTGCCTTGCACTTCACTGCTGATGTGCATGACGTGACTGTATCGTTCCACCACCATGACTTCCGTCAGGTCAATGGTTCCGAACTGCGCCACGCGTCCAACATCGTTGCGTCCCAAATCAACTAGCATCACATGCTCGGCGCGTTCTTTCGGATCAGCTAAAAGCTCCTTTTCAAGCGCTTTATCTTCACGAGAGGTTTCTCCTCGTTTCCGTGTGCCAGCCAACGGGCGAACCGTGACCATCTGATCATTCACACGGCACATGATCTCGGGTGAGCAACCCACCAATTCACACTCGGGTGTCCGTAGGTAGAACATGAATGGACTCGGATTCACGACGCGCAAAGACCGATAGATTTCAAAGGGTGAGACGTCAGTGCGGACGGAAAGTCGTTGGCTCGGAACGACTTGGAAAATATCGCCTGCTCGAATGTATTCGACGCAGGTTCGAACAGCATTTTCAAACGATTCACGCGAAAAATTCGATGTGACTTCCAGCGGATGTTTCTTGCTGAGTTCACGCCACTGATCCGGGTTCCATGCGGATCTTTGTTTCGGAGCAGCGCGTGATAGCCGAACAATGGTTTGGTCTACTTGTTGCACTGCGTGTTGATAGGCTTCCTCTGCCTGAGCTGGGGCGTGTATCTCTCGGCAGTCAGCCAACGAGACTACTGTAATCGTTTTTTTAACATGGTCGAAAACGCAAAGGGTGTGGTAGAAAGCAAAATCGAGATCGGGCAGGTCACGATCGTCTTCGGGTGGGTTTGGAAGGTTTTCGACATAGCGAACAACGTCATAGCCTGCGTAGCCAATGGCACCACCCACGAACGGAGGCAATCCTTTGAGTTCAGCGACACGAAAGTGAAAGTGGGTCCGAAAGGCATCCAGTGGATCGTCGGCTGTTGTTTGTGACGACGACCCATCTGGCAGATCGGTGACTTCGATTTGATTTCGTTTGGCGGCGAAGCGGCGAATTGGACCTGCGGCCAGAAAACTGTAACGTCCCACCTTTTCCCCGCCGATTACACTTTCGAAGAGACAAGCGGGTCCCCCATCGTCCAGAAGTTGAAACGCGGTGACGGGGGTCAGCGTATCGCTTAATAACCGGCGGTAGACAGGGACGAAGTCATTGTCAGCGGCAAGTTGTGCAAATTGTGGTGCGTAAGGAATGTGCATCGAAGACCATTGGTTCGAGCGTGCGAGGGCATGCAAACTGCGGATTTGTTGTCTCCGCATGCTCCTTAGTTTCGGCGGTGAGTGGCAATGCGTGTAGGGGAGGACTGATACCTGTCCTTCTGGAAACGCTTGAAAGGTGGTCGAATTGCGGTTTTGCCGGAAAGTGTGGGCAGATAGCTTGCGTTGACAGCACCCATGGCAGCGATAGAATCCCAGACGGGGTACGCTTACTCCTTGAAATAACGAGGTTTAGAGCGATGGTGGCGATCAGGAACGACAGATGAAGTGCCAATACTGCGAAAAGCCCGCGACATTCCACATCACTGAGTTGACCGAGCCTGGTGGGCCTCAGGTGATGCATTTGTGCGAAGAGCACGCTCGGGGATTCCTTCAGAAGGAGGCATCCAGCCCGGCGGCTTCGATCGCGGGTGCGTTGGCAAAGCAGCTCAATTTGGGGCAAACAAAGCAGGAACTTGCCGAGTTGGATCAGAAGGAGTGTCCCGTATGCGGGATCAGCTTTTTCGAATTTCGTAACACGGGGCGTCTGGGGTGTCCCTTTGATTACACCCATTTCTCAACCGATCTGATTCCTTTGTTGACAAATATTCATGACTCGGTAGAGCATTGCGGGAAACGCCCGCATCGTGCCGCAGCAGCTGATTCACAGGCTGAGCTGATTCAGCTTCGTCGTGAAATGGAAGAGGCGGTTGAGCGAGAGGATTACGAAACAGCCTCGGGAATTCGCGATGAATTACGTCGCATCGAAGAGGCCGGCAGCAGCGACCAGGTCGCGAGTGAGGACGAAGAGTGATTCGAGATTCTGATTTTGACGACTTAGCACATAAGTCGGGTGAGTGGTTGCGGGGCACTGGTCCCGAGTCGGACATTGTGATCAGCAGCCGGATTCGGCTGGCACGGAATCTGGCTGACTTCCCCTTCATCCGCCGTTGTAGTGATGAAGACCGGATCAGCATCGAGCGGACCGTGCGTGCAAAAATGGACTCGATCGACGATTGGCGGGATATCCGTTACATCGATATCGAGCAACTCTCCGAGATCGATCGCCAGTTCCTTGTTGAACGCCAGCTCATCAGTCGTGAAATTGCGGATGCTGAGGGGTCACGGGCAGTCGCCATCGATCCCAGCGAACAGTACAGCGTGATGATCAACGAAGAAGATCACCTTCGGATTCAGGTCATGCATAGCGGACTGGATTTGAAGTTGGCTTGGCAGAGCATCGACCAGTTGGATGACAAGTTGGAGGGAGCGATTCTTTACGCTTTCCATCCTCAATTTGGGTACCTGACTGCCTGTCCGACCAATGTCGGCACCGGCTTGCGGGTCAGTGTGATGTTGCACCTTCCAGCACTGGTAATCACCCGGCAAATTGACAAAGTGTTTCGCAGTATGCAGCGGATCAATGTTACTGTGCGTGGGTTGTACGGTGAGGGCTCGCAGTACACAGGTGATTTCTATCAGGTGAGCAATCAAATCACCCTTGGGCATCGTGAACAAGACCTTGTTTCTCTGGTAGGAGATGACGTGGTTCCGCGTATCATTGAATATGAGCGGAAAGCTAGGGATTTCCTTGTCAAGCAAGGCCAGCAGGACCTTCATGATGACGTAAGTCGGGCGTTGGGTATCCTCAGCACAGCAAAGAAAATTAGCAGTGAGGAAACCATGCATTACCTGTCCAAGGTGCGCATGGGGGTGAATCTGGGGCTGATCGACGATGTGCCGGTTGGCATCATCAACAAGTTGTTCATCCATACTCAGCCAGCCCACCTGCAAAAGTTGCAGGGCAGATTATTGGGGTCCTCGGACCGAAACGTGGAAAGGGCAACTTATCTGCAGCGACATCTGAGTGGAAAACTCAGCGACGGTGATTTGAATTGATCAGCGGTCCCGTTGTCGGATCAGCCGCTTTTCAGTTGCGACGCCTTGGTCAGTGGTGGTGACGGTTGATCGTCATTGTCTCTGCTGCGGTGTATACTCAGGATGCATTGCCTCGTCTCGTGCGGGTTGTGAGACGTGGTCTTTTTAGCAATTCGGCGTGGTATTGCCTTGGCTTTTCAGCACTGTCTGGAGGCCCGGAATCTCCCATTTGTCAGGGTTATTCATGCCGATGGCGATTATTTGGCATAAGCTCTGTTGTACACCATTCGTGATTTCGAGAGACTGGCGTGAGCGAAGAGACGCAGCTGATTGACCACGCTCTCAAGGGTGATCGCGGCGCGTTCAATGCGTTAGTCGAGTTAAATCAGGAGCGTTTGTTCGCTTCGATGATCCAAGTCACTGGATCACCAGATGAGGCCGAAGAAGTAGTTCAGGAGGCCTTCATTCGAGCTTTTCTGAAGCTCGACACATTTCAGCGGAATAGCCAGTTTTTTACATGGTTATATCGGATCGCATTTAATAGTGCGCTAACCAGAAAACGTCGCAAACGAGCAAGGATATCGCTCGACTACTGGCGAGAAAGTAACGGCCTGGAGGTCGTTGATACTGCGGATGCCGTTGATGAGCCGATGCTAAGGCAGGAACGCGTGAATATGGTGCGTGAGGCGATTCAAATCCTCTCTGAAGATCACCGGAAAATCCTGGTGCTTCGGGAAATGCAGGAAAGGTCATATGAGGACATTGCCGTCATTCTGGAAATCTCGATCGGCACTGTCCGTAGCCGTTTGAGCCGGGCACGCAATCAGTTGAAGGTGACACTGGAGGCGATGGAGAGTGAAGAAGAACCGAAGACTTGATCTGGGTGGTTTACTTGATGCGAGGACTTAGCCGGACGTTGCGGTAGCGGACACTGGTATGGTCTCCCTGCAGATACAACGGACCATCTCGCATGACATCGCCAAACAGTGCGCCTCCCGTGGCCCCCTCAACAGGTTGGTTGTCGATCACCAACTGCCCATTGAGTCTCACCGTCATGTGCCGATCGACCAGAGTGAGGTCGTAGGTTTGCCATTCACCCCCTGGCAGACCGGCGTTTGTGCTTGGAGCGATTCGCCCAAAGATTGCTCCGGGGCCACTGATGCCTTGCATCGGGCTGTCACGGTCCACTACCTGCGCTTCGTACAATCCGCGGATGTAAATCCCGCTGTTACGGTGTTTGCCAATGTTGAACTCGATGTGGACTTTGCAGTCACCAAATGTTTGGGTGGTCCGCAGGTTGCCAAATTCGCCATAGGCACTGAAGTCTGCTTTGGGTGTTTCGTTGATCAATTCTCCTTTCTCGACGCGCCAGCCATTGCGGGCATCCTTGGGTTGCAATTGCCAGCCGGTCAGATTTCGACCATTGAAAAGTTCTACCGAGTCTCCGAATTGTATTTCGGCCAGGTTTGGACGTTGCGGCATCGGGGGGCACCTCCGACCCACCGCGACTTGGTCCGTCCCCTCAAGTTTGACACTGATGGTGTCGTTTACGACGTTCGCAACGAAGATCGCTTTTCCTGATTTCCTGTTGCGTTTCAACACGAGCGACTTATCAACCAGTTTTACCTGTTGAACCGGTTTGGCTGAACCGACTCGCCACATCAGTTTTGCGGACAGGCCATCGGTGTCCTCAACGACTTGCAGCCACCCACCATAGCCATCTGCAAAATCAAGAAACCATGTACCGTTGAAGGCACTGTTGTCTTCCTCCTGTTCAGGTTCCACCCCCTGTTCAGGCCGTTTGTCCATGAAAGCGATAAGATCCCTGAGTTCCCGATCCGTCAAAGTATCGACGAGGCCGTCTGGCATCATTGACGTATGAAGCTCTTTTCTCTCGGTGATATTGGCGGTCTTAAAGACTCGTTCGCGGCCTGTGTTATCCCGGTAAACCTCGTTTCCCCCACCACCGTCTCGCAGCATGATCCCGGTGAAAGCGTGACCGTCATCTGTGATTAGCATGCGGGGAAAGTATTGGGGATCGACATCTTGGCTTGGTTGCAGAATCGAACGCAGGATGCGACTGGCGTCGCCCACGTTTGAAACGGCAGAAAGATCGGGACCAACGACACTTCCTCGCCCAAAATGGCGATGACATTTTGAGCATGTGCCAACTTGCGCATGATGGAACGTCCTTCGACCTGCCTCTAGATTGACCGGTTGCCGTACTGCATCGAGCCGACGCTGCCAGGCAGCTGTGTCTGAGGTTGACGGGCGGTTCTTTGCAATGTTTTCCGGTTCCATCGCGGCAATGATCAGATCATCTGAATCAGGATGGTTTTTCTTGACGTGTTGCAGGCGTGCCCACTGCTCTTCACTGAGTTTGGAATAGCGCAGTGATCGAAGTGCTTCCTCGCGAATAGCCCTGGTTGGGGACTCTGCAAGTTCAATCAGGCGTGGCAGATTTAAAGCGACTGGCTGGGAAAGTCCAGCGATCGCATCGGCGCGAACGGAGAGTTCGATGGTGGGGTTCTCTGCCAATTCAAACAGGATTTTTCGGGCTTCTGGTGTTCCGTTAGCTGCCAAAGCGCGAGCCAGTTCGGTCAGGATAGAAAGATCACCCGTAGCCATTAGGTCCCGCCAAAGTGGTTGTTTGAAATTTTTGTGCGCCGGTGCGAGCAGTCGAAGTGCGTAGGCACGTACGTGGAATGGTGCTTTCTCATCCCTGACTCTCGTGATCAGCATGTCCGGATCCGCGACACCGGTTTGTGGTTGTCCGGATAGAGTGTTCATCGTGGCAAGCGCTGCTTCGAATGTTCGGTAATCAAGGTCGCTGTCGGCAACGATCAATTCGACCTCGTTGGCGAACTCAGTGAGCCGTGCTTCGGAAATCCATCTCAGCGTTTCAAATCGAATATCGGCATCGGGTTGTGACATGAAATATTTGACCCACGCTGTGTCGGTGGGCCGCATGCGTTGAATCGACAGCAGTAGCGAGATTTTGTCCTCGGTCGACATAGCATCGGCTTCCTGCTGTCCGATGGACTGCGTGCGTTTTGCCAGCGCGTTGATTGCAGCATGACTGAGAAAGCGATCTTCGGAGCGACAGAGATTGAGTAGCTCATTAATTGAAAAGGCGTTTTCCTGTGCCTGTAGCTTCCGCACGATCTGGACTTCTTTGTTTTCTTTCGGCAGTTCCATCGGGCCCAGCCAGTCCGCGATGTCTGGGGATATTTCCAATTTCCAAACACGACCACGTCCGTGCAGTTGGTAGGACCCGAATACCCAGTCCGTCAAATAAAATAGGGTGGGCGATACTCGTGTAATGCATGTCGGCCGGAAGTGATTGCCACCTCGGATGAGCGACACCTGCTGTGTTTTGAAACTGGCGCCCTCGGATTGCAGTGGATAAAAATCGATTCGGTGGTCTGTCCATGATGGAACAATCAGACCATTGCCCAGTGGAGCGATGCCGCACGGAGCCTCTGCGATGCTGTGAAGCATGGGGAGTGTTCCGCGAAGTTCCCCGTCCCAGCAAACAAAAGGATGGAAAGCCGCGTTTCCGTAGTGACGCTGGTATCCATAGTCTCCTCCCTCGACGACGTGCAATAAACGACAGGGGGGACGTGCACCGGGGTCGTTCTCGGCCGTGAAGATAACGCCGTCACTGCGGACGCAGACGCCAAATGGATTCCAGAAACCCTTTGCGATCCGATGCAGCGCTGCACCCTGCGGGGTGCAGCGAAAAATTCCTCCCTCGCCCGTACCCTCGATTTTCTGACCATCGGAACCGGTCAGCGTCCATGATTTCCAGAAATTCTCTCCCAGTGCAAAAATCAGATCTCCGTTGGGATGCCATGCCAATCCACTGAGGCCGTTGTGAGGGTAGTCGGCTTCCGTTTTCAGGTTGGCCAGTTCCTCAATGGTGTCGCCTTTGCCATCGTTGTTTGAATCTTTGACGCGAAGGATACGATCCCGCTCGGCGAGATAGACCCAGCCATCGAGTCCCAGTTCCAAATCCATGGTAGCGGTTGTCTGGTTGAAGAAGACGGAACGCGTGCCGTCAACCTTGAGCACGACGATTTCGTCGTGCTCAGGGCCTTCGTAATCATCCGGACGAAAATGGGTGTGACTGCAAACCAGCCAAATGTTTCCTTTCTCATCCACATCCACGCCGGTTGGAGTGACGACATCGGGATGTTCCGCAACGAGAGTCAGTTTGACTCCCTTCTGCGAGACGGAGAGTTGCGGATCAAGGTCACTCGGCGGTTCGGCGTAGCAAATGCTGGCAGACCAAGGTAACAAGACGAACTGCAATGCAAGAAAATACATTCTCATTGAAAATTCAGCACCGATTTGTTGTGACACGAGAACCTCCGTCAGTGGATTGGGAGGTGAGCGAGTTTTATCTCTTTGCTTTAGCAATCGATTCCTCCGCGACGGACAGGCATTGTTGAATGTCGTCGATGGGATTATTAGGATTTGCTTCATATTCCAGCGAGATGGATCCGTCTGCCGGGAAATTGATGGCCTTCAATGTCTTGAATAATTGGGTGACGTCAAGAAAACCATCTCCTATGATGACGTTATGCGACTTCTTTTCCTGCTTTTCTTCATCTTTGATGTGCAACGCAAAAACACGGTTGCCCAGTCGCTTGACTGCTTCAACGGGATCCTCACCACTGCGAATGAAATGGCCTGTGTCAACGCACGCGCCGATTCGCGGGTCATGGTCTTTGACGGCGTCGACGACCTCGTCGATCTTGTCATAGGAAGATCCAGGACCGTGATTGTGAATGCAGATTCGGATATCAAATTCAGCCACGAGTTTGTCGAGGCTTTCAAACGAATTGGGCTGTGGATTGGCGGTGATGTTTTTCAGACCGGCCCGTTTTGCAAATTCAAAGGTTTTGCGGTTCGCTTCATGATTGTCCGTGAAGCCATTAACGCCGTGCGAACTCATTTTGATACCCGCACTGTCCAGCTTTTTGCCAAGTTTTGCGAGTTGCTCGGAAGTTGAATTCAGTGGAACGTGTTTGCTGTAGAACTCCACGAAATGAATTCCGAGTCCCTGCATGTGCCGAATCGCTTCGTCCACATTAAAGTTTCGGAGTGAGTAACTTTGGATACCGATTGGCCATCCACCAAAACGATCTTCGGCAGGTGTGGCTAGCAGTCGCCGGCTCGCTGGGAGTCCGGCAACCGCTAATGCGGCAGTAGAACCAACCAGGAATTGACGACGAGAAAATGGGTGGTGGGTGAGCGGCATGATGCAAAACCTCTGGCTTGTAAACGGGGTTATGTCGAGTGGAATTTGGTTTTTGACGCTTGGGAACCGTGGATTGTAGTCGATTGTGGCCTTTGGTTTTGGACGGATGATTGGACGACCGATTACGTGTAGAATTTGGGCTTGAAAGTTACGCAAATGCCTCCCCGTTTAAAAACCATCATGACACGATTTACAACTTTCTCGGCTCTGATCTTTGTTTCGCTTGCGATTCCGGCAAGCGGTTTTTCCCAAACGGCTGAAAAGGGGCAATGGATTCAACTGTTCAATGGGAAAAATCTTGATGGTTGGACTCCGAAAATTCGCTATCACGATCTGGGTGAGAATCATGCCAGCACTTTCCGGGTTGAAGATGGAATTCTGAAGGTTGGCTACGAAAAATATGATGAGTTCAATGAAACCTTCGGACACCTCTTTTACAAGGACAGTTTTTCGAACTACCGGATGCGACTTGAGTATCGGTTTGTCGGTGATCAGTGCAAAGGCGGCCCTGGTTGGGCATTGAGGAACAGTGGAGTGATGGTGCATGGCGAGAAACCCGAGAACATGGCAAAGGATCAGGACTTTCCGGTCTCGATCGAAGTGCAATTGTTGGGTGGAGACGGCAAGAATAATCGAACGACATCGAATTTGTGTACGCCTGGGACCAACGTTTTCATGAAAGGAAAACTATTCAAACCCCATTGCACAAGTTCGTCCTCCAAGACTTATCATGGGCCGCAGTGGGTCACTGCTGAAATCGAAGTGCGTGGCAACAAGGTTATCAAGCATGTTCTCGATGGTGAGGTGGTGCTGGAATACACGAAACCTCAACTTGACGAACGCGATGACCACGCAAAGGAGTTGGCTGAAAAAGCCGGCACTGTCATGCTTGATGGTGGCACCATTTCACTTCAATCGGAAAGCCACCCCGTTCATTTCCGGAAGGTCGAGCTGATGGTGCTTGAGGACGAGTGATTCTGTTTCAGGAATCATGAGTTGTACTCCGTCAGAATCTCTGCCAACCCACATCGGATCACTCTTGGCCAATATGGTTTGGCTGGTTTCGGTTTTGGTTGGATTGAGATCACACCGATAGCCGCTATGTGGCATGGCAGTGGCGAACGACTGCACGTCGTGACAGCGCAATAGTTACCAGAGCCAGCAAGCCAACGAAAACGATTGTCGTCCAAACTTTGTGGTGACCCGATGTAAGATGAAAGCGATCAGACGCAGTACCAGAACTTCCGTAGACGCTGTCAAGCACAAGAGGGTAGTTACGCATGTCGCACGTATTCACGAGTGTCAGCCCGGTCGATGGTGAGACGCTTTGGCAGGGAAGTTCGGCGGGGCGACAGGAAATCCGTGAATGCATGGAAAGGGCTGCGAGGGCAGCTGACGATTGGCGTAGCACAACAGTTGAGGAAAGAGTTGAGCTTGTGCGGCGATTCGAAGCTGAGTTGACTATCCATCGGGATGAGATCGCTGATTTGATCAGTCGGGAGGTCGGTAAGTTGGTTTGGGATGCTGAGGGTGAAGTAGCGGCTTCCATTGCCAAGATAGAGACATCGATTCTGGCCATGGAACAACGCCGAAGTGACGTAATGGTTGATGCAGGCAAGGCTGTCGCAACTCCGGTTCAGCGAAGGATTCGGTTTCAACCACTTGGTGTGACTTTGGTTTTGGGGCCATTCAACTTTCCCCTGCATTTACCCGGTGGACAGATCATTCCGGCTTTACTGGCAGGGAATGCTGTGGTCTTCAAACCCAGTGAGCAGGCGATGGCAGTCGCGCAGTGGATGGTCGATGCGTGGTGTCGCGCTGGGATTCCAAGTGACGTGTTGCAGTTGATACCCGGAGCAGCCGAGGCAGCGCAGTTGGCCATTGACTCTCCGGAGGTTTCCGCCGTATTCCTGACTGGCGGTCGTGAAGCGGGCAACGCGATCCACCGCCAACTGGCCGGTAGGTCAGAGGTTCTGCTGGCATTGGAATTGGGGGGGAATAACCCCATGGTGATCATGGATTCGGTCAATCCGGCAATCGCGGCCAGGCTGGTTTCCTTTTCTGCTTTCATTTCGGCTGGCCAGCGTTGCACGTGTGCCCGTCGGGCACTGTTCGTCTCAGGCGCTGAAACGGAGGCTCAGATTGAAGAACTGGTCACACAGACGGCACAACTGCGGGTCGGTATGCCTAAAGATTCTCCGACGCCCCACATCGGACCGCTTGTGTCAGGCTTGGCTGCTTCGCGTTTGTTGGAAACCTATGAATGCCTGATGAATCTTGGGTGTAAACCATTGATTCCGCTCGAAGTTGTTGCTCCGTTCGATGCGTTGGTGAGGCCAGCTGTTCTTGACGCGAGCGGTATTTCAGAAGAGGCATCGGCAAAGATCAATCAGATGGAATGGTTCGGCCCGATTCTGATTGTTCAGCGCGAGCCCGATTTTGATAGTGCGGTCAACTCGGCAGCTTCAACCCCCTATGGACTATCCGCTGCACTGTTGGGAGGAACAGACGCAATGTTCGAACAATTTGTCGATCGCGTCGGAGCAGGCGTTGTGAATTGGAATTCACCTACCACAGGTGCGGCAGGAACGCTGCCATTTGGTGGCCTGGGAGCGAGTGGTAATCACCGCCCAGCAGGATATCACGCAATCGATTTTTGCAGTGATCCGGTTGCATCGCTGGAGCAGTCAACGCCAGCAGTTGGGGATCCATGGGATATGGCGAAATGACGGTGATCGAAGCGCAAATCGACAGGATCGTGGGGCCAACACACCACTTTGGTGGACTGGGTGTGGGGAATGTCGCGTCTCAATTGCACGCGGGTCAGCCGTCCAATCCGAGGGCAGCAGCCATTCAGGGCCTCGACAAGATGCGGCAAGTTGCCAGTTTGGGTGTCCCGCAATGGATCCTGCCGCCACAGCCGCGACCTGATTTCGGTTTCTTGAGGTCGTTGGGCTTCTCCGGCTCACGATCAGATCTACTGCAGTTCGTGATGCACGACAGTCCTTTGCTTCTCTCGGCAGCCACAAGTTGTTCAGCCATGTGGACTGCCAATGCGGCTACGGTGACGGCCTCCACCGACACCGAGGGAAATTTACCTGTGATGACTGTTGCAAATCTGAGTGCCAGTCTGCATCGTTCGATCGAGTCGTCGCAGACCCTGCTTGAATTGCGTTCTCTGTTTCGTGGGGTATTCGATGTTCGTGCCGCACTACCCGGCGGCGCATTGATGCGAGATGAGGGGGCGGCAAATCACATGCGTTTGTCAGGGCTGGACGGTGGTTCGGGTTTGAATGTGTTTGTGTACGGAGATGGTAGTCCCGAGCCTCAGTGTTACTGGCCAAGGCAAACGCTTGCCGCCTGTCAGGCGATTGCGAGGGGCCATGTATTGGAGGCCCAGAACGCGTTTTATCTGAAGCAGCACCCTGATGCGATTGATAAGGGAGCCTTTCACAACGATGTGGTTGCCATGAGTCATCAGAACCTGTTGATTCACCATGAATGGGCGTTTGCCCCAGAAAGTGACGGAGAGATACTGCGTTTGCAGCAGCGATTCAAGAATGTCACGGGCAGCCCGTTGCAAACCTTGTGTGTCAAGTCGCACGAGTTGACTTTGGAAGATGCCATCACGACGTATCTGTTCAACAGCCAGATTGTGTCCTGTTTCGTATCCGGGCAACCTGTTCGGACAGTGCTTTGCCCAATTCAGGTACAGCAGCATCAAGAAGCAAACGCGATCGTTGAGCGTTGGTGCGATCAAGGAGTGTTTGACGCAGTCCACTTTGTTGATCTTGGGCAGAGCATGGATGGTGGTGGTGGGCCGGCGTGTCTTCGGTTGCGGGTCCCTTGCCGGGAAGATGAATTGGGCAGGTTACCAGTTTCTGCCGCTTGGACAGAATCATTGGATGCCGATTTACGCGACATCATTAGTGAACGCTACTGTTGCAAGTTGACGCTCATGGATCTGGCCGACATCGAATTCTGCGAACAAGCCCTCGAGACGCAAGCGATTCTTGCCAAACGTTTGGGGCAGCAAGCAGTTCTGAAGTGAAATGTTCGGTTTTCGATCGGAAGCGTTCGGTGCATGATCTGGTACCCTTGTCCGATGTCTCACGCCAACTCAATGATCTTCTGCTTGTTTTGAAGCTGACTATTCAGGTTCGTTGAGGCTCGGTTTTGCCAAGTC
>JAPKCI010000026.1 GCA_028823035.1 Rubripirellula sp. | reverse complement strand
TGAAATTTCGTACTGCTGTCCGGCAATCCCACTCGTGTCGCGCTGATCTTCCGTTGTGTTCAGTACTTCTAAATCCCTTGGGATACTGGCAGCCCGATTTCCAATCGCATTCGGGTCTGCCCCAGGCACCCCACTTGGAATTTGTTGATTGCGAGTCGTCTCAACCTTGCTTGTACTACTGACCAAATTAGTCGGCTCAGCATCAATTTTCAGCGTTGTCGATTGCGCGTCCATCGTTGGATCGATTTCCGCTGAGACTGCAATTTGTGCCGGGTACTCGACCAGCAACTTTCGCACTTTGTATTCAATATGTGCCTCGGCCTCGCGTTGTTTCCTGAGCATTGGATCGTCTTCTTCGGCATCCATACCAGCGGTCGTGCTATTGGTATCAATGACCACCACTTCATCGGTTGCCATGCCTGCATACGAACCACGAATCAATTCTTTGATCGCAAGAATGCGTTGCCGAGGCAATGAGCCGCTTCCTTCGGGTTGTACGATCACGCTAGCCGATTGTGGAATCGCACGGGACAAGCCAATCCGTTCACCGCGATCATATTCAACACTGGCCCAGCGAATGTCGCTAAACGTAGCAATCTTGCTGCCGAGATCCCGCTCTTTGGCGTGCATTTCACGGGAACGTCTGAGTTCTGAAGAATCAAATGGGCTACTCGACTTGATTGCTTCATCGACCTGTGTCCGAAGAGAAACGGGCAGATTGGACGCATCCTTGAGTGCTGCAAAATAGTCTGCTTTAGCATCACTGGGAACGTGAATCCGGCGTCCTTCCCTTTCCCATTCATTCAATCCAGCGGTACTCAAAGCGACTTCGATTGAATCAAGTTCCTGCTCGCTCATCGAGCGACCTCCGAACAACAGTTGCTTGGATTTAGCGTCTGTCCCACGGACAAGAAAAGCCAGTCCAATTGCGATCACTGCAACCAACATCACGGAAATGATCCGTGATTGCATGGGCATCGATACAAAAACCTGGCGAGCCTGATCGGTTGATTGCTTAAGAAAATTCATGGATTAGCAGAAACCGTCACTTGGTAATTATCGAGAGGGCGGGGAAGTGCAATTGAAAGAAAATCCTAGATCTGAATTTGCTGAACCTCTCGATAGGCTTCGATCAGCTTGTTACGTACCTGTAACAGCATGCGAAATGCAAGGTCCGCTTTCTGTACTGCTGTCAACACCTCCGCCTCGTTGACATCACCGCCTGTCAGGAGTGAATGAACCATCTCATTGGCATCCACCTGCATTGAATTGACACCCTGAACTTGGTTCGAAAGCACCTCAGCAAATTGATCGATTCCCGAATGGAAGTCTGCTTTTACCCCATTCGAGCTACCGCCGGTAATCGGCGACTCGGGGCGAATGGGCGGCTGGATTCCGTTGATCGGTCTCATCGATAAAGCCCAGCCCAGCTGAGCCAGGTTCGGTTTGAGAAACGGGAAAGGTTTGAGTTCAAAATCACAGGGAAGGGAAGGGGAGTAATGCCACCAGCCTTAAACGCACCAAAGTCAAGCAAGAATAGTCAACGTCTCACGACTCAGATTCTTGGTAATTTCCATGACTCCAACGTTTGCTTCGTAGGCTCGCGTTGCTTCCAACGCGTCAACCATCTGAGTGGTCAGATCGATATTCGGATAAGCAACGTACCCTTTCCATTTCCCCTCTTTGATCGCCAAAGGATGTTGTGGCTGGTACCGGTACAGAGGTTCGGCATCACTTGTCTTGATTTCCTCGACCTTCACACCGGAAGCACCCTGAATAGAGATTTCATCATCCGTCTGAAAAACAACCTCCCTCGCTCGATACGGTTCCGCCTCACCTTTTTCATTTTTCAAGGTGGAAATGTTAGCGATATTTCCCGCTACTGCGTTCAATCGTGTGCGTTCTGCCACCAGTGCAGATGTGCTTATATCAAGTGCTCGCAACATGGTCGTTCTCCTCGTTCTTCTCGGCTCGCTCAGTCAGCATCTAGGCACGCTCAGTAATAGCGGCTCTCAGTAAAGCAAACTGACTACGCATTGTCGTGATTGCCAATGCATGCATGTGTTCGTTCTTGGCAACTTCAGAAACCTGCTGCTCCAGAGAAACATCACTTTGATCGTGGTAAACCACCTGCTCCATCGCGGCCCGCGGCCCCGACCGAATGTCATCTCTCGTCACTGGTAGTCCGAGGTTGATGGCCTTCCGGTGCGTATCAATCGACTCGGCAAGCGCATTTTGAAAATCACCAACATCAAGATCTTTTGACCGGTATCCCGGTGTGTCGATGTTCGCCAGATTACCAGCCAACAACTCATGCCTCTTTTGGGCAAAACTGAGCGTCTGCTCAAGTGCAGGAATCGTCGTCGTGTTAAAAATATCGAACATCGAATCAATTCACCCAACAAAATTCACGCTTACGCTGCGATACGACCACTGCCACTTTGCCGCCGAAATGTCACCGTCACGGCCGCACCACCCTGAGGGCAGTTTTGCCACACAATCTGAACCCCCAAAGCAGCGGCAGCAATTGGCATGCGCTGGATGCGGTTCTCAATATCATTGCCGGTATCGGCTAACTCCAATTCCAAACCATGAATGGTTTCACAGGCTGTAATCGTCAGATCTCCGCCGTCTGGCATTTCCAGAAGTGCCTGCAAAACAAGCGTCTGAACGAGGTCAACCGTGCGCCCCGAATCCGCCGGAACTTCCAGTGAAGTATCGATGTCGAGTTCAAGGCAAACCGGTGACTTGTGTTCAATCAAGAGAGGTGCGGTCACCGATTCGACAAGAACGGCTAAAGATTGACACTGACTTGGGTCGATCCAATGATCTGGCATGGTACGCTCCCGATTCGGTCGGTGCAGCGGTTGAAATTGAAAGACGCTGTTGTGCATAACAGTCATCCCAGCCACGACGCAAGTCGAATTGCCTCAAAAAGGTTCCTTGCTAGCATTGCCGTTGATGCATCAGCGGCACTCGCTGCCGGTGACCACCTATTTCCTTGCCGGTGACCACCGCTGTTTCTTGCCGACTGGGGTCGCTTCTACGACCACCGCACGCCGTGTCCCGATCAAAGCGGGCGGGCGAAAGAAATTCAGCCCGACAGATGATGGACTGCGGAAGACTTCTCCGTAAAATGGCAGACCGGATTGTCAATCGCTGGACAAATCGAGCGTTCCACCACTCGTCGCTTTGAGTGTGTTGTCTGTATACCCTGTAACAGCTTGCCACCCAGCATCAACACGAGCCAGACGCTCACGTACTTCTTCTCGGTTCTGAGTCAATTTAGCTTCACATTCAGCCTCGATAGCCAGCAATTCGAGATTCATTTTCTCGCATTCTTCCTGCTGTTCTCGGCAACGGTGACGAGCATGCTCACTCGCCCAGGGACGCTCTTCAGCGATATCTTCATGTGCTTCACCAAGCTGGCCTGTAATTTCAACAAGCTGATTCAGCGGCTGCTGCTTATCTGACAACAACCGCATCAGATCACTCATCTGCCCATGCAAGATCGCGTCCATTTGCAATCGACTGATTTGCAGAAGACGGTTCAAGATTGACCACTTTTGCTGGATCAAATCAGCGAGTTCATTTCCGTTCATGGCTATGCCCGTTCCCGATCACGCTTTTTGCTTGTCAAAATCCCGGATCATCCAATCAAGTAATTGCTTCCATCCTTCGCGATCAAATCGCGACGTCTCAGCAAATTTTCCGTCCCATTCAGCGGGAATTTTTTTCAACATGTCACTCGCTTGGCGAAACAATATTTCGGATGCTCGGTCATCCCCCAACTCTCTGGCGCAACTCGCTCGTCCAACGATCGCCTCCAGAGCAGCGGGCTGACTCATGTACCTTGACTCCATGGCACGATAGACGCTGGATGCTTCTTGGTACTTCTTCATTTTCATGAGGACATCTGCCTCAAAAATGAGGCAATTTCGCAACATCGCTTGATCCGTTTTCGACAATGCCTGTTCTTCATCGACACCCGCAAGGTACTCACTCAAGCGTCGAAACCCGACCAACGCTTTCTGCAGATGTTCATCAGCTTCGAGACGCGAAGCTCTCTTGGCAGCGTTGAGTGTATCGGGCAACTGTGATTCCAGACGGGGAAATTGCGATGCCATGACGCGGGTGCGGGCCGCGAAGTATGCGTTCAATTTTGTACGAGGGTCGTTATGTTCATTCCACCAACGCTTATCAGCCACATCCAAACGACGTATGGCGGACTCAAGAATCGACTGATTTTTCTGTAGAAGCTCAAGCCTTTTATCTGGAGCAGCCTGCTCAGCCTCAAGGTAGTTACGGTAGCCAAGCTCGTACAGAAGTCCACCGAGGGCAAAAAGCGAATCTCGCCACTCAGTACTTTCTGGTTCAAGGTCAGGAGTTTGGTCATCCTCGCCCCGATCTTCACTGTCAATATTTTGAAGCAGTAATTGTTTAGCGGTATTGATATCCCCCGTTTCAGCATGCGCGAGAGCTCCGTAATACCTGGCCTCGTAACGCAACGGGTCATCCTGATACTCGTAGATGCATCTTTCGAAGGCATTAATGGCAGACTCTGCTTGGCCAACCGCAAGTAAAGCCTTGCCGTAGGCAATCAATCCTCGGGGCTGGCGGCTTGTATCCTCTTGGCGGAGATAAGGTTCGAGCAGTCGGATACTTTGAGTGAAATGCCTGCCTTTTTGATAGGCTTCAATAGCTGACCAAAGAGTCGGAATGTACTCCTCACTGTCGAATCTCAGACGTGCAGCTTCGGCGAACGCATCACCAGCCGCACGGTAGCGTTGTCGTGAAAGTTTCGAAGCACTTTCAGCGACCTGACCGTTGAAATCCGTTCCTTCTTGGTGGGTCGTTTCAGCCCAGTCCTGATAGCCCAGTCCCTCCTGCACTAATGCCTCACTGACATCAAATATCGGAGCCAGACTGCGAGCAGCATCTATCGCAGCTTTGTACTCACCTGCACGGCGTAGCCGGAGGAGTCCCTGAGCAAGTCGACTGCCAAACTCCTTGAAAGAGACCATGCCATGATCAAATCCTTCACGTGTTCCAATCTCACTCATCAGGTAGCCAATCGCCTGTACAGATTGCTCTCCATCGCTATCCTGCGTCAATAACTCAATTTCCTGAAGACCACCCATGATTTCTACCGCGCCGACCTTCACAAAACCGGTTGTCTGATCTTTGCGAACAACATCATGAAACGCATTGACTGCACCCATACGATCACCTTGCAGCAACTTGATCCGGCCTATCCAAAGCCCGGCCAAATTCGACTTCGCTGCCTTTTCATTCAATTCAATCAACGTTTGTAGAGTACCGGCCAGTTCTAGCTCAATTGCTTTGCGATCCGAATCTTGCAGAGTTGTTTGTGATCCATAACGTTCCATTGCAATCTTAACCGCTGCTACAGCACGCAATAGCTTCACTTGATGCTGCAGTCCGTTGTCTGCAGTTTGCAAAAGTTCTTGCTGCGCAAGGGCAGCATCGACCTGTTCCCAGAGTGCCAAGCTCATCAAAATTCGGATACGAAGTAGGCTCGCTGACTGTTTGACTTGCGCAGCAAGTGCAGGATCTTTGAGAAACTCATCGATGCTTGCCAAGGCGTCATCTTTTTGATCTTTTTGAGCATTGAATTGTGATTCCGCAATCATAGGCAACAGCTGACGCCTTAAGAGCGGCTCATTCTCAATCGCCTGATTCAAGTTAATGACTGCATCGTCATATCGACCCAAATGAAAGTAGACCTCGCCCAGCGTCTGGTAACCCTGCGTGCTGCGGCCCTCAGGAAATCCGTGATCGCGGGTCGCTTCCAAATGAGGAACAGCTTTGAAATACAGGCGTCGCTGCTCGTGGGGTTCTGGTGCTCGTTTCCCCTCAGCTGCCTTTCCCACTCCGATCAGAAAATCTCGCAGCCGAATCCAGTTCAGTCGCTCAAGCCGCACCTTGTCAGCAGCCGTTTCCGACAGCCTCTGCTCCTCCACAATAGCGTCTGACGCATCCAGAGCCATGTCGATTGGTTCGATGGGTGCGTCCGCTGGCTCTAATTCAACAATCTCAGCCAGTTTTCCTGCCACGATGGGTCGACCATCTACAAATTCCCGCGAAGCCAGACGCAAGACTGTCGCAGCGTCGGTCACGTCCGTGGTCCACCACATCGAAAAAAGGACGGCGAATCCGGCGATCGATGCAAGCGCAGCACCTACCAGCAAACCAATCGTGACAAGATCACGTCGGCCTGCTGGTTTTGCCTGATCCACGTTCTCTTTGTCAGCCAACGTTCATCACCTCCAGAAGGGGCGGTTAGTGGTAGCAAGATACCTGCATGTTTGGCAAGAGGTTCGCTAAGTAGCTAGCAATTTAAAGGCCGTTGGGCTTTGCTGTACCCGCTCGGCAATGACGGGAGAACCACCGATCAGAGCACAGCGTTCGAGATCTTGCTCAAAACCAAGGTTCACCAGATTACTTCCTCCGAGGGTTTGGTGAAGCCGTCGACTCAGCATTTCAGAGGCCAACTGAACATGCTGCCGCTCACTGCGTCGCAGCAAGGACCAAGGGGTACTGCCTGCCATCGGCAACCATGAAGCCCACAATTGGCGAGCTAAAATCGAATCATCATCACCAATAGTAGCCCCATATTCGATCTCGCAACCATCGATGATCGCACCCGCCAGCAATACATCTTCAGCAGTTACCTGACCATCCGTTCCTGAACAGACCAGATGAACCAACTTAAATCCACCAAGAAACTCAATCACGGTCGGCAGATTCAAGAAGCTTGCGGCAATCAAGCGTTCTGCGGCGGAAGCCATTTCGATGGCATTGGTCCCGTTGGTAGTCGTAAGTATCAATGTCTGCCCGCCAACTCGCTCTGGCGTGTACTCTGCGGGTGAATTTCCACAATCAAAACCTGCAATCGGTTTACACCTACGTTCTCCGCACAGAAGTGGGCGAGGTTCCATTTGGTCTGCCAAGGCAACTGCTTGAGACACCTCGCGACAGGTCAAAATTTGCTCAGCACCGGATTCAACGGCGGTCGTCATCACGGATGTCGCTCGCAGGACATCAATGATGACTGCGACATCTATTCTGTTTGGTTTTGCTTCCATCATTTCTGGCAGCAATGAAGTTACGATACGCATATTTCATTTTTCTGGGGGGCACATGTACTCTCGCCTATGGACTGAGCATTACCACCAAAGTCTGATTCGTTAGGATTAGCAGAAAGCGAAACCTACAAACAACGGATCCGATCACGGAAAAATGTATCGAATCCAGTTTCTGAAACATTGCCCAGGAACGTAAGCAACAGGCTGACCAACCAGCCCTTGGCCAACAACGACTGAATTGCGATCCTGACCAAAGCTGATCAACGGCTTTTTCGGGACACCTGGAGCCGACGGCCGCGTAATCGGCACCAGCCCGGCAGGCACTGCTGGCGCCGCTTGTGGTGGAACGCCTACCTGAGGCGTTGGAGCGATGTAAGCCTGCGTCGCCGATGCCTGATAAATGCCACCAGCACAGTTGCCCCATCCCATAGCCGCGACGTACGAACTGGGTGGCGAAACGTAACAACTGTTGCCAACAGTCGCAAACCCATCATTTAATTGGGGGCGTGCGATTGGAGCCATGTCCGCACTATTCAGCATCACCTGTCCTGCAGGCAGATAGGAAGCAGCGGCGGTGTTGATCGGCAAACCGCGAGGATTTGGATTCATGGGCAAGGCAGTCGAAGGGAACACTGTAGTGGAAGAATTTGCGGGCCTCAGATTCGCCGGCGGTGCGGTGGTGGTTGGGAATGACGTCGTCGGATTTGCGGTAGAGGGGGGTGCCATCGCTGGTGCAGTCGGAGTCGCAAAGCCAAAATTATTCGGAAGCGTCATCGGGGGTGAGTTACCACCAGAATACGCATCAGCGGCGTTGCCGCTCAGGAGTGGTGGCGCCTCAAATGCGTTTTGCTGCAAACGTACCGTATGTCTGTCAGCAGACTCCCTGTCCTTGAATCCCGCCATGCTTCGGCTGAGAGAGTGCTGATCATGGTACTGATCGACCAGACTGCCTGCTCCGATGGGCACAAAACGTGGTTGTGTACCAGCGACTCCCTGTGCACCAACTGGCTGAAGGATCAAGAGGGATGTCAGCCCGCAAAGGGCGACGCACACCAACCACCATCGGGTGATGGAGCCATGGGTAACCTGTAAATTCATATTGTCCCTTCGTTATCTCAACTGGCCCTAACAGGGCGATGCGAAGTCGAAATTCTGTTTCTGAGATCAATCGGTAATCTGTTCACGACTCTGAATGCAATATCGATACAAAACGGGCACGACAAATTCGCATCAAAACAGATGAGCCCATCAAGATCAGGACCCAAAAGCCCGTACCCTGCAGATCCCAGAGCGGCCTACTCGACCGAGTGTGTTTCCCGCGGCAGTTTCCCGAAGCAACGGACTACCAGAACAAGGGATACAGAACCGAGACCCAAACTGATCCAGGGCGAGACACCAAATGCTGCCGGAAGAGTTCCGCAAATAATACAAACCAGACCAACCACAATCGCATATGGCATTTGCGTTCGCACGTGAGCCACGTGGTCGCAACCACTTGCGCGACTCGACAGCACGGTTGTGTCGGAAATGGGAGAACAATGATCTCCAAAAATCGCCCCGGCCAACACGGATCCACAAGTTGCCAAGGTGATTGCCCCCTCAGGCCCACCAGCAGGATCCAATTGCAAAGCTAATCCAATTGAAAGTGGCGTGAGCATAGCCATCGTCCCCCAACTGGTACCGGTAGAAAATGCCATGGCCGCAGCGATTATAAAAACAACCGTTGGCAACAGTTGCACGTCCAACCGGTCAGAAAGAACGCTGGAAAGATATCCCCCGGTATCCAAAGCATTCTTGTCTGTCATTGCTGACAGGCCCCACGCAAACCAGAGAATGAGCAGCGCTGGTCCCATCTGACACGCACCACCGAACGACCCTTTCAAGCATTCTGTTAAGCGGCAACCACCAAGCCACAAATGCATCAACACTGCTGTTGTCAGACCAACTCCTCCGCCAATCATCAAGGCTACATAGGCATCGCCCTCGCCAATGACCTGCCCTGCCTGCCGCAGCCAACCGCTAGCTGCTTCGCCTTCGACCATCGATTCCTCGACTGACGCCAGCTTCATAAGGCCGGTGTAGATGAGGACCAACATCACAGACACCATGCACAGAACGACAGGTACAACCGCAGCCCACCAAAGATGAGGATATGCCTCAGTGGCATCTTCCTCACGTTTGGGCTCGCCATCTAAATCAGACGCAATGACTGCCTCTTCGGCTTTCAGCATCGGACCAAAATCTCGCTGGGAAACAGCTACGCAGTAGACCATCACCAAGGCGAGCCACGGATAAAAACGATAGGGAATGGACTGAATGAACATCTCGAAAGCGGCT
The DNA here is from genome assembly GCA_028823035.1 of Rubripirellula sp. Lineage (GTDB taxonomy): Bacteria > Planctomycetota > Planctomycetia > Pirellulales > Pirellulaceae > Rubripirellula. The sequence continues at coordinate 35,615 of JAPKCI010000026.1, read as the reverse complement.
TGATTACTGGTGATTCCGCCTTGCGCCAAACCTTCTGCCATGTAGCTGATCTCAATCGCCGCCCAAGTGCTGACCACTGCAAGTCCCGCTACGGGGGCCGCCGTCGAGTCGACAAGGTAAGCGAGTTTCTGACGTGACAGGCGATAACGATCAGCCGTCGATCGCATGGTTCCACCCAACAAAAGCGTGTTGGCATAATCATCAAAGAACACAACCAGACCTGATGTCGCAATCAGAGTCTGCGCACCACGCCGGGATTTGACCTTTCTGGACACCCGCTGGATTAACACGCGCATTCCACCGCCCGATTCCAACATCCCAACCATCGCACCCAGCAGGAGACTGAAGACAAGTGCCTGAATGTGTGAAAGCGAAAAAACTGACTTGTAGATCGTGGTGCAGAACAGAATCGGCGCATTCCACCACCAAACACCCTCCAACTCAAAACGCTCGACGTTTGGGAAGTTCGCTCCAATCGGTGTCTCAAGTTCTCCATATTCCAATGATGCCGACATCAATCCATCAACGTTGGGATCACTGTCAAGCGATTTGAAGAGATCCTCAACAGTGGATTCGCTGCCAGGAGTACTGTTGAGTATTACCCAGATCCTCTCATGGGCTGTGCTGCCGTCAGAAGCGGCCTGGACGCTATACACGGTGGGCAGTTGCGGTCCCCCAAAATCCCGCTGAGAAAAATCGAGAAGGGTCTCTGATCCCGATAACGCCGGAGAAGGGGCCACGAAGCGAACCTTGACAGCACCATTGGTACCAAGGTCACTGACTACCTCCACGCGTCCATATGCCAAGATAATGGCACCCACTGCTACACCCGCCGCCAGTGGCAGCACTACTTTTCGCGTTGCAACAGCAAGGATGATCGCAATCAGCGGGGGCAGTAGACTTGCAAATCCAAACTCCATCGACATGCCTCGCCACAAGCTGGAAAGAGTGATCTAAGAACCCATCACCGAGTGAATTAATCGGCCATGCACGGACTACGACTTTTTGGAGGCCACAACTCCCAAGACAGGCGGTACAAGAAAGCAACCCTCATTCTGCGAAGGAGAATTTGCCAGCGCCTCTTCGTTCATCAGGCCCGGTAGTTGCTGATCTTCCCGCCAACGATTATCGACGTCCAAGGCAGTCGTCATCGGCTCGACATCAGTTGTATCGAGTTCCGTTAACTGCTTAACAAAGGCAAGAATGCTGTCTAACTGAGGACGAACACTTGCGACCTCGTCGTCGGATAAGTCTAGTCTTGCGAGCAAGGCTAGTTTTCGGACTTCAGCGACAGTGAGCGACACGGTGGCTACTTTTTGGATCCGCTGACATCGAACGGTTTGGTTTTCACGGTCTTTCTCACCGCGCCGCTGCGAATGCACTGGGTACAGACACGCATCGACTTGTTTTGGCCGCTTGGCAAGGTGACATGAACACGCTGCAGGTTGGGAATGAACTTGCGGCGCGTAATGCCGGTGATCTTGGTACCTACACCGCCTAAGTATTTGGCCTTACCGCGTGTTTCGACGCGATTGCCCATTTGGACTTTCTTGCCACACGTTTCACATTGCCGTGCCATCAGGATTCTCTATCGTTTTCTCGGGAAGTCTTAACGGGGGAAGTCCGGCAATATACAGATCCTTGCCAGAGCCGGGAAGCAGGAAATCGCCTGTTTTCTGATCTCAGGGACAATCACTTCTGAATCCGCATGGCAGTCGGCACTGCCACTTTCTCAAAAAATGGTCCGGATTGGACTCAAGGCATACCGGAATAATGCCGATTGTCCGAAAAGTCGACCTAATCAGTAAACTTTGCCAGCACGGCCGACCACACTCACATTTTCCACCGGATCCCTCCCAAATGATTCCGAATTACGCCGAAAAACGGTCAACAACCAGCTGGATTTGGCCCGCTGCTCTCATGATCTCACTGACGGGCTGCACCACCTTTGAGATGCCACCCACACCCTTTGCTCGGCCAGCGAATTCACAATACCTCAGCATGAGCCCCTCACTTGATGTGAATAATGGGGTTCAGGAGCAGGCTTACTATGCGGTTCGTCAGGCCAAAGCCGAGAACAGCATCGTGCTAGAGGTTGTCAGCGACAGTAATCCGGCACGATTGATGCCGTTGCCTGTTAACGAGAAGGCGGTCTATGTCAGTGACTTGCTCACTGACACTGGAGTTCTGAAAAAACTGAAAACCATCGAGGCGACGCTTTATCGCTATTCGCCTGGAACGCTCAATGGGATACCGATGGAAGTCCGCATGTCCAATGACCTCACCACTGTACGCCCCGAAAGCGACTATGCTTTGCAGGCCGGTGACCGCTTGAGGGTTCGTCAAGCTTCAAACCCGGCCATGCAAAATCTTTACAACGTATTCCTCGGTCGTTGATCCAGATTCGTTGATCCAGAGCTGCGAACGACTTTGAAACCACGACCAGCACTAGTCGAGTTTCTTTACTCGCAGGTTTCTGAAATAGACTTTGCTGTTCGGGTCGTGAGCCTGCAGAGCAAATGTTCCTTCACCCAGCAGTCGTTCAAACTGTTTACTGGGGGCAGCCTGTTTGTCGGGTTCGGTGTAGTCAACCAATGTCTTTCCGTTGACTTTTAGCACAACGTTCTTGCCCTTGACGATAATTTCCTGGGTATACCACGCGTTGTCCTTCACCCCCGGGTCGGCAACGTTCACGACACCGTAAAGGCTGCTGGTCTTCTTGGGGTCTCCGTGAGAGACGTTGACTTGGCATTCAAAGCCATATTTCGGCCAATTCGTGGCCTGATATTTCGTGTGAAAGTAAATTCCGGCATTACTTCCCGGGGTCGTCTTAACCTCCGCGATGAAGTGGAAGTTTTTAAATGGCGCAAGCTTTCCATCGTAAAAGAGATGACATCGAGGGCCTTCGCAAACCAATTGCCCGTCGATGACTTTCCAAGTCTGGGGGTTTTCTTCTGCGAGCTTCCAACCATCAAGTGTCTTACCATTGAAGAGTGGGACAAATCCATCCTTACCCTCCTCGGCGCTAGAGGTTATCTGGAAACAGGCAAGCAGGGTCAGAAAAGCGATGACGCAGATGAATTTACTTCTCATGGATTTATTTTCCGAGTTGTGATGACTGGACGGTGAACCCGTTTTTAACTGCTAGTGATTCGCAAAAAAAGAACCGCTTGCCAAATTACAGTGACAAGCGGTTCGCAAAGTGAAAACAGTGAACTTGCAGTGTCCTACAGACCTGCATTCGTAGCAGGAAGTTCATTGTTTTTAATCTTATCACCGAACGTGTTGCCGTCTGTGCTTTTCGCTGCAGCGGCCTGTTTGAAACCTTCTAGAATCTTCTTCTTGGCTTCTTCTGGATTGGCTTTGATATATTCTTTTGAAAAGTCCTCAGCCTTCAGGTGTTTCTGAACAGCCATCCCGTATTCATTGCGGACCTTCTTTTTGTCTTCACCTTTCACATGACAGACATAGCAACCAGCTTTACGCCCTGCTTTCTTAAAATCCTCGTTAACATCGTCCGCACCGAGGAATTCATTCTTCCACTGTTTACCAAATTCGCTGATTGCCATTGCGGGACTCGCAAGCATCAGGCACGAAAACAGAACTGCCAATCGTTTCATTCAATCTTCTCCAAAGTTTACAAATATTCCCGCGTCAGCAGGTAACCCCCGTTGGGGGGGGCTATTTGCGGGGTAGGTGGGTTCTTCTCACATCGGACTCAATCGATCCGTTCCTACAATTAAGTCTCAGACGCGGACAAATGTCAAATCCCAACTTGTATTCTCCGCAATTTCCAGAGTTTCAAAGTGTTGGTCCGATGGACAGTCCCTCATTTTCGTTATTTTCGAGGAGCGGGAGGGTAGGTAGAGACTCCTGTGTAAAGCCGAGCGGTGAGGTGTCCGTCTGCTCGTAGTCAGCCGGGACACGTTCACTAACTGGCGTGCGAGGCAGTGGCATCTTGACCAGATTGGCCGACCAACGCGGGGATTTTTCCTCCGCCCATGGAGGTGGCGAGTTTTTGATGTCAATCATCTTGGTCAACTCGGGCAATCCCTCATCCGAATCGACTCGCAACATGACCTCCCGGAGGTCAGGGCCCACCTGATAAGCGTTCGAACTCCCGTGAAGCTGCAACAACCCTGAGCGTTTGAAGCGTTCTTGCAAGCCGGAAAACTCAAAATGCGGCTGATTCTCATCCACAATGAACACACTTTGCTTCGCTCGTCGGTCAACCAACACTGGGTAGGGTGCGTCCGCATAGGCTCGCATGCGAAAGATCCCCTCAGCGGCGTGGACCGTTACTCGCCAAAACTCAAGAGCAATGAATCCGACGTCGTCAGGTAACAGCGTGCGTGCGCCAGCAGTCTCAATCATGCTTCCCGACACACTGAGCAAGCCATCATCCCAATCCAAGCGGAGCTGAGCCGCATAATCCATATGCAACATTGTCATCTGTCCTCGCACGACAACATTATTCAATTCAACTTTAACCACAGGAAAATCACTTGATTCCTCGTCGTTGGAAGCTGAGTCCGTGATCACATCAAATGCGTAAACCCGCTCACGGAGATTAGGATTACTGACGGTAATACTGCAGTCCGTCAAACGTACCAACGGGTTCTCCTTGATTGCGAAGAATGCTCCACCATTGATACTGCCACTCGGCACCTGCCAGACAAAGTGGATATCTTCAAAAACGACTTCGTTGGAACCCACATCGACCATGGTTGAGCGTTCCACCGGAAATCCACCGGCAGACTCGAATCTTATCTGGGTACCGCCACTGACGGTCGATCTGATCCACAGGTCATCCACCTGCAAATCGACTGGTTCGCTGACAATTTCCGGAACCATGATCTCAATCAATTGGACGTTGTACTGTGCCGCCATCGCCAGTGCCTGTTTCAAAGTACTCGCAATTGCAGCATCACCGCTGTCGGTTATCGAGTCCTGTGAACCAATCAGGCGGATGGATTTTGGTATCTGTGTAGTCCCGTCACCTGTTGTTTCCGCGTTGGTACTTCCTGTCGCATTGAGTTCTGAGAGAATATCGCTTTGCGAACCTCCATTATCGATTAGAATTGGCGTGAAATTCACTGAATTTTCTTTCACGTCAGTGGGTAACGCCGCATCAGGTAATCGGCTCGGTTCGGGCTGCGGTTCCCACGGAGACCCCTGAAAGTACTCAGAATCTCCTGGGTTTCTGGTCATCGGTAAGATCACATCAGCCGAGGCTTTAGCCTGACCAACATCAGGTATCACCGCCGTTCCGGGAATGATCAAGGAATCCCGACGTGCGGCAGATTCCAACTGCAACCAACCCGCAATAGCAATCAGGACCATCAATGCCACAATCCAAGGAGCATGTTTCTCCAACCATAGAAACATGGGATTGGGCTGGGCAATGGTCACGGGGCTGAGAGCCTGCGAACGCACCAAACCATCTCGCATTGCCACCTCCCGAAGATCAGCGATCAGGTCGAATGCGGTCTGGTATCGGTCTGCAGGATTCTTGGCGAGCATTTTTCGAATGACCGCAACCAGATGCTCACTAACCTCTGGACGCAATTCACGGGTATCGGGCGGGGGCGTGTTGCCGTGGCTCAAGAGCTTTTGCAACATCGTTCCTCCTGGATAGGGAGGGCTACCCGTCAACATGAAGTAAAGAGTGCAGCCGAGCGAATAGATGTCACTCCTCAGATCCGCATCTCGAGGATCTTTCGCCTGCTCGGGCGAGATGTAGTCAAAGGTCCCCAGAGTGACTCCGCTGGCAGTCATGTCTTCACTCAAGTCGAGGTTGTCCGACCTCGCCAAGCCCATATCCACCAATTTGATTTTGCTGTCTTTGCCAATCAAAATGTTCGATGGTTTGATATCCCGGTGAACGATACCGCGATCAGCTGCGTGCTGGAGGGCATCTGCCAATTGGCAGGTGTAGAACACGGCATCATCGATTGGTAACACAGTATTGCTGGTTACAAAGTCGCGGATATTCGTTCCCTCGATGTACTCGAACACGATGTAGTGCCAATCACCATGGCTTCCCACATCGAACACCCTTGCAATACGAAGGTGGTCCAACTTTGCCGCACTCTGAGCCTCATTTCGAAAACGTCGCTGCAAGTCGGGGTCATCTCCGACGAACGGGATCACCTTGATTGCTACCGTTCGGTCCAGCTGTTCATCATGACCCCGAAAAACCGCTCCCATCCCGCCACCACCAATGAAGGCTTCAAGATGAAAATGGTTGAGATGCGTCCCTAATAATCCCTTCGTAACTGAAGCTGGCGTGCGATCAAGGATGTCCGGCGGAGGTTTCGACTTCTCAACACGAGAGGACCCCCGAATCACCGTATTAGCTTCTGATATCTCATCAACTTCGGCTTGTTTTTCCACCAAGTGAGACGACTCTTCGGTGTTGCCGGTCGGCCCTACTGCTTCACGCTTCGAGGGAGCATCCGGGTCACCAACTGGCTGCACAGCGCGGTGTACCGTCGACGCATCGATTCGAATCGGGTCTTCCGCTGGCATGATGATGAGAGGTTCGGGAAAGCGTTCTGGGTTAATGACTTTCAGATGTCATACGGGTGGCCACTGGCGAAGCTCGCCACATCCATACTTTGAACGGCTAGCCCCCCCGAAACACCACCGCCCGGCCTTAAACAATTGCCTAAAAACCATTTAGTGACAATGAAGAAAAGTGCTTGTACAGTTTAGTTTCCCACCCAACAACGGTCAACAAAACAGTGATCCGGGACTGTACTATGGTGTCCCGCAAACCCCGATAATTCCCCCAACCTTTAAATCAATCCTCCAATGCAACGCACCGTCAAACCTCCCACACCGCTGTTGGTAGCCCTATTCGTGTTGATCGCCACTTTCATTTTCGCTCCCAATCGCGGCAATACGGCCGATTTTTCCCGACAAAATGTGCTGCTTATCATCGTAGATGATCTGGGATTCGCGGACCTTTCCTGCCTTGGCAGCGAGGACATGAAGACTCCAAATCTCGATCAGCTGTATGCTGATTCCCTGAAACTGGGCAGATTGTATGCCAACTGCCCGGTTTGCTCTCCAACCCGGGCATCGGTCCTCACGGGATGCTACCCGGATCGCGTAGGAGTGCCGGGTGTCATACGCACCCATGCCGCCAACAACTGGGGCTATTACCAACCCTTCACTGCAACGTTGCCCCATAAGTTGAAGGAACACGGGTATGAAACAGTCGCCATTGGCAAGTGGCACCTCGGCCTTTCACCAGAAACCCATCCTTTGAGCCAGGGCTTTGAACGGTTCAAAGGGTTTCTCGGCGACATGATGGATGACTACTACAACCATCGCCGACACGGCATCAACTACATGCAAGTTGACCGTGAGGAGATTGATCCCAAAGGCCATGCAACTGACCTGTTCAGTCAGTGGGCCGTGGAATACATCCGGTCCCGTGGCAAACACCCAACGACACCTCAGACGCGAATCTCTCCGCAAGTTGAACAAGCAAATGGCGGGGATCCCTGGTTTCTGTACCTCGCGTACAACGCACCTCACACTCCGATCCAACCTCCTCGGGAGTGGTACGAAAAAGTAAAGCAGCGTGAGCAGGGCAGTGGTGGCAATTCGATCAGCAACCAACGTGCGAAGATCGTGGCCCTGATCGAACACATGGACGCTGGAATTGGTGAGGTGCTGAAAGCCTTAAAGGAATCTGGCCAATATGAGAACACCGTCATCGTCTTCACCAGCGACAACGGGGGTCAAGCGAACGTCGGTGCCAACAACGGTTCACTGCGAGGCGAAAAGCAGTCGATGTATGAGGGTGGACTGCGAATCCCAGGTTGCATCCGAGTCCCACGCCAAACGAAAGCAGGTTCAGAAAGTCAAACCGTCTGTTGTACAGCCGACTTCTTCCCCACCATCATCGACCTGGCCGGAATCAATGCTCCCGATGGTATCGACGGCCGATCACTTCGTCCCCTGCTGGAACAGCCAAAGGACGCCAGCCATAACAACTTGTGGCCAGAACGGGAGATTTACTTTGTTCGGCGGGAAGGTGGCCAAAAATACGCAGGTCTGACAATTCAGGCGGTGCTCCATGGAAACTTTAAACTGGTGCATGACCTGCCCACCAAGCAACTGGAACTGTTTGATCTTCAAACCGATCCGGGAGAAAGCGAGGATCTGTCCGAAAAACTGCCGAAAAAATATCGTGAAATGATCGGCCGACTGCAGCTTCACGTGCAGCGTGGCGGTCAGGTTTCGTGGCAACAGAGTTCGCCGCTCGATCAGTCCAGACCCTAGTCCTCGTCTCACAATGGAATTCTTGGGTGGAAACCCAGATTCATCATGCCGGACTCTCTGAAGAGTACCTGATGGGACCCGATTTCAAACGTCACAAACTTGGGACGAATAGCGACAACTAGCCACTTTTCAGGGACCGGCTTGACTCACTGCAGAGAAACCATTTGAGGGAATCAAGCATTCTTACCGGTTGGACCGCTATCTCCGCTGGTCACACCCCACTCCTTGACTCCATAATACCGGCTCAATTGATTGCTTTGACTAGCTACTGTCAGGCATAAAAGAGCCTATAGCAGCAGCAACCACGCTCCGAAGGATTACACATCATGCTGGCGTTAACACGCTCTTTCGCGTTTTTCTTGGTACTCGGCCTGCTTGGATCACCGGGCTTCGCCTTGGTATGGCAGGAGACTCCGGAAACATCAGATAATTCGGCTGCGGACAGTGCACCTCCAGCTATGGCGAGTGTGATCGCAAACACAGACGCTAGTCTTCCGTGGGTGGCTTATTTAATTCCCTTTCTGGGAATTGCAGGCATCGTCTTCACTTTCTGGAAATCTTCTTGGGTCTCAAAACAGGAAGAAGGCACGGACCGGATGATCGCGATTGCCAGTAATATCACCGAGGGCGCAATGTCGTTCCTCAAAGCTGAATATTCAATTCTCGCCATCTTTGTCATTGTGGTTGCCGTCCTGCTTGGCTACGCCGGCAGCACGCAAGAAAATGATTCGTCACCACTGATCGCCGTCTCATTCGTCTTTGGAGCGATTTGTTCAGCGTTGGCGGGTTTTATTGGGATGCGAGTCGCGACCAAAGCGAATGTGCGGACGACAAATGCGGCCCGAACGGGACTCGGCCAAGCTTTGGAAGTAGCTTTCGCGGGCGGTGCAGTGATGGGGATGGGCGTTGTCGGTTTGGGAGTATTGGGCCTGAGTTCGCTGTTCATCATTTACAGTACGATTTTTGGTGTCGCTAACATCACACAGGTGATCACAATACTGACAGGTTTTTCATTTGGAGCATCATCGATTGCCTTGTTTGCACGCGTCGGTGGTGGAATCTACACCAAAGCTGCCGATGTTGGTGCAGACCTCGTTGGGAAAGTAGAAGCAGGCATCCCAGAAGATCATCCACTGAACCCTGCGACCATCGCCGACAATGTTGGTGACAATGTGGGAGATGTCGCGGGGATGGGGGCTGACCTGTTTGAGTCCTATGTCGGTTCGATCATCGGAACGATGGTATTGGGTGCGGCTTTTGTAGCGCTGCCCGAATTTGCTGGTGATGGAATGGGTGGGTTGTCTGCCGTGATGCTACCGCTGGTTTTGGCGGGTGTCGGAATCATTACATCGATCGCAGGTACCTTTCTCGTCAAAGTGAAAGATGGCGGAGATCCTCATCACGCCCTGAACCTCGGTGAATTTTCATCTGCCGCGATCCTGCTGGTGCTCACCTACGCGATCATCTCGATCATGCTGCCAGGGACATGGGCACACAATTCCGTGATCTACAGCAGCAATGGTGTGTTTATTGCGATTCTGCTCGGACTCGGTGCAGGGCTCGCAATTGGAAAGATCACAGAGTATTACACCGGCACTGGTAAAGGACCGGTGAAGTCGATCGTTCGTCAATCAGTCACCGGACCGGCTACAACCATCATTGCCGGTCTGGGGGTTGGGATGATGTCCACTGCGATTCCAATTCTGATCATCGCAGTCGCCATCATTGGAGCCTACAGTTGCGCTGGCTTGTATGGGATCGCGATCGCTGCTGTCGGGATGTTGTCGAACACAGGAATTCAGCTCGCGGTCGATGCGTATGGACCAATTTCGGACAACGCTGGCGGGATTGCTGAGATGGCCGACTTGCCACCTGAGGTCCGAGATCGCACTGACAAACTTGATGCGGTAGGAAATACCACCGCTGCGATTGGCAAAGGCTTTGCCATTGGTTCGGCAGCTTTAACGGCTCTCGCTCTGTTTGCTGCCTTCCAAGTGACTTACAACGCGAGTCATGCCGATACTCCGATCAACAACATCGACATCATGAACCCATACGTGATGGCATCCCTGTTCATCGGAGCCATGCTGCCATTCCTGTTCTCGGCTCTGTCAATGAATGCGGTAGGCCGTGCAGCGATGGCGATGATCGAAGAAGTTCGACGCCAATTCAGAGACATTCCTGAATTGAAGAACGCATTGCAGGTAATGCAGAAAAACGACGGTCAGGAATTTACAAACTGGCCCGAAGAAGATCAAAAGACTTTTCAAGCCGCGGATGGAAAACCGGAGTACGGAAAGTGTGTTGCCATTTCAACACGCGCATCCATTCGTGAAATGATTCTACCCGGCTTGTTAGCCGTTCTTGTACCGGTTGGTTTTGGATTTGTACCCAAGATGCTCGGATTTGAGGGTAATACTAACGCTTTGATGCTCGGTGGACTGCTGGCTGGCGTCACCGTCAGTGGCGTGCTCATGGCCCTGTTTCAATCCAACGCTGGTGGTGCCTGGGACAATGCCAAGAAGATGATTGAGGAAGGAATTGAAGTTGATGGCGTGAAGCTGACCAAAGGCAGTGAAGCTCACAAAGCCGCTGTGGTGGGAGATACTGTGGGTGATCCGTTCAAAGACACCTCGGGCCCGTCGCTGAATATCCTGCTCAAACTGATGAGCGTGGTCGCTTTGGTGATTGCCTCGTTGATTTAGGCGTTTAAAGTACAGCGGCAGCTAAGTGTTGCCGAGTTGCCCTCTATTCGTCTGTTTTTTTCTTCACCGACGACATCGGTCCGTTTACCAATCATGCCGAATCGAATAACCGGGATTCTGACACCCAACATCACGCCGGTAGACGATGCAGGCCGCGTCGATGAAGAGCGTTTGCGAGGTTATGTCGACTGGTTGATCGAGCGAGGTGTCGACGGGCTCTACCCCAACGGCAGCACGGGTGAGTTTGTCCGATTCACGGCAGAGGAACGTCGGCTAATCGTGCAAATCGTGATCGAACAGACTCGAGGTCGTGTCCCCGTTTTGGCAGGCGCAGCTGAAGCAAATGTGAAAGCGACCATCGATGCCTGTGATGCCTACGGCGCCATGGGTGCAAGAGCAGTCGCGATCGTTGCGCCGTTTTACTACCGACTCAGTAGCGAAGGTGTGTACGCATACTTCCGAGAAATCGCGGATCACGTTTCAATCGATGTGACGCTTTACAACATCCCGCTGTTCGCGTCACCCATCGATGTCGCAACCGTGATCCGTCTGGCATCCGAATGTCCGCGAGTCATCGGAATCAAGGATTCCTCAGGTGACCTTCCCAACATGCTGCGGATGATCTCTGCAATCCGCCCAATTCGAGATGACTTTACTTTCCTGACTGGCTGGGATGCATCACTCGCTCCTATGTTGATCGCCGGAGCGGACGGAGGAACCAACGCGACCAGCGGCGTTGTACCGGAACTGACCCGCGCGATCCATCGCAGCGTTGTTGCCGGTAACATTCAGGAAGCCATGCGTTTGCAATACCAGCTCTTACCCTTGTTTGATGCCATGATTTCGCTGGGCGAGTTTCCAGAGGGATTCCGCGCCGGTGCCAGATCCCGAGGCTGGAATCTCGGTTCAGGGCGAGTGCCCCTGTCGGAACAACAACGGGATGCCGTGGCCCGCACCCAAAGAGAAATTGACAGCCTCGTTGCGGAAGTTGCAGATCTCGACAAATCGCTCGTCATGCCGCCAGAGACGATCGAGAAAATTGTACAAAGAGTGATGCGGCAACTTGGATCCTGATCGATTCAGCTATCTGTTTCATTGATCAATCCCCCACCCCCAAGACACAACTCGCCATCGACTGTGGCGCTGAATCGCTGTCCTTGAACAAGGTCGCACTCGAACGGCACCAAAAGCTCAGCGACTGTGCTGCCACAACGCAAGTGGACTCGTTCTTCCGAGGCCCTCAACAGCAAAAACCGAGTCAGGGATCTGCTGACCTATTTTCCATTCAAAGTACGCCTTCACTTCGAACACCTTGTCACCTCCCAGCGTCAGGCTATGCAGTGAGAATGGCAAATGCATCCCACCCACTTTGCGCCAACTTGATACGGTTCGTGCATAAGGCTTAACAACCTTGTGTATCAATGACAGTTCTTCCGGACCTCGTTTCTGCCCTAGCTCGGCAACATGCAGCAGGTCTCTTCCCAGTGATACAAAATCATCGACTTGCACTGGAACGGCACTGCGGAACACTGCGGTTCGAAGATAGATCAAATCGGGGGCTGGATGATACTCAAACGCAGCAATCACCAGATCATCGACCCTGTAAACACCGATGAGATTTCGTGCATGAAGTTGGCACCCTGCACGATCAAAAGCTCGACCAGTACTAATGCTTACTACACTTCCAGTCACCCCGCAAATTGGATAGAAAACGCCACACAATCTGAATCGTGCATTCAACGTTTTCGTCATGGAAGCCTTGTGAACCTGTTTCCCAGTTGCACCATAAAACCAACGCTTCAGTCGTAATTGATCGTAGGCTGAAGCCTGGGAATAAACCGCATGAGAGGACTTTTTCAACTCGGGGGCGGAACCGAGCAAACTTTGATCACCAAACACAAGTCGTTCGCGATCGTCTTTGTTGTCGATGACCCAAGTGAATGCAAACCGTCTGGCAATCACCCTCTCCCTTCCATCCACTTTTGCAACTACATATTTTTCTCCCGAAACGTCCACACCAAGTCGATCTGCTTCCATCGTTGTTGACTTCAAATCAAGCAGCCAATTACCAAGCAACACGCGATCTTGCTTGACTGGAACTTTCAACCTGCGCAAATCAACCTTGACCACATTGTGGCCTGACAACTCGCTGGCGACCAAACCGACATTCCAGGGACTGGCCAAGAAAAACACAGCCAAAAACAACCTCTGAACATTCATCGCTCTACTCCGCCAAGGACTCGTTGATTCAAGGCCGCACACAAAATCAGCTTTCTTTACTTTTGTCATCGATACATGTGTGGCAATTCCCTCACACCCTGCCAGTGCGTTTCTCGTCGCCGGTTGATCCCTGATTCATACGCCTCATCTGATTCGAGCAGGACTTTTTTGTCGGTATCACATTGCCCACCCATCACGGGGACCCATCGTCCGATGTAATATCCATTCAACGGCACGCAAACCGCGTCATCAAAGTCAATGGCACAACTCTGTGCGCAACGCCAGCTCCGCAAGCAGCGGTGAAAACTCCAGTCGACAACCCGCCATCCTTCACCGGGATTTTCTGCCTGCCTGTAAACGCCCACAACCCCATCAAGGGACGCAAACCCTCGATCGTGCCCCTCACGATTATTGCAGTCGTAGCCAATGAGGTAACGCGTTGAATTCGCACCCATCACTTCTCGTTTTTGACAGTCACTGCACTGTTTGAACTGCAGAGCTGAAGAAAACTGTATCCCTTGATCCTCTGCCCATGCAGAGATCATCTCTCGACACGTGGTATCACTAAACGCATAGGTACATTCCCAGACATTGGGACTGGTACGAATTCTTTCAGGTAGCTCAGCGGTACCAGTGCAACTATCACTTAACCACACGATCCACAGAAGCCAAATGTGCAATCTCATTTATTCATCCCCATGACGAGCCAAGTAAAGAATTCCCAGAACACGATTATCAGGTCCCCTAACAGTCAAACTTTTCGGAAACGCAATCTTCTTTTCCAAGGATGCCTGCGTAGACCCTGTGCCATCGCCCGAAATCACGACATGAATTTTTGACAGGACACTGGAAACGCTGTGGACGGCAACTGACACCGTCGACTCCGAACTGCCTGAAGCGATTTCGGTATCCGCTACAAAACGAAGTTGCCTAACATGAACACCCAATTTTCCAGGAACGATAATCATGCGTGCCTGACCAATCCAGTGATTTCCCTGTTGATCTACATTCAAGGTGGATGGCAAAAAACGTATCGGCGTTGTGAATCGCAACGCAATGGGCAAGTCCGCAATCTGCTGTTGGTCGGCCAGATCGTGGTAATGAACCCGCACCAGATCCCCCGCATCCCCAAAAGAAAATGTTGGTGTAGCGTTGAAGTGGAACCTGTTTGCGGTCTGCTGCACCGCTCCATTTACTACGAACGACCCCCTCACGCTCTCGATCCGTGCAATCCGGATCCCCGCCTCCTGTAGGTTCCCATCAACGCGAAACGCCGAAACTGGATCATCGATGTGCAAGGTGGATTCCCGGAGACGCATGGGACCGGTTACTCGAACATCAACATCCAACACAAATGGCTCAGAAGATTCCTGAAAAAGGATACGAATGGATCGCCGAACGTTAGCAATCTTGTTCGTCGACGCCAGGTGCAACGACAGACGAATGACTTCGCCCTGATCAAAATCACGTCGGTCAGGAACCACTGCCAGACAACCACAATCAGGATCGATTGCTCGCAATGTCAGCGATGTTCCCGTACCGTTTTTTATTTGCACATTCACCTTGATGGTCTCGCCAATGCGATAACTTCCCAAGTGAATTCGTGCTCGTGATGGCACGGCAGCAACCGTAACAGTGCGACCTCGCGTCTGTGACTCGCTCTCAGTCGGGTGTGCGGGGTCTTCGGCGACCAACGTGTTGGCAGCAATGATGCCAACGCCTACGTACAGATAAAACTTGCGCCAGAGTTGCATCTTTGCCTCCATGTAACTCAGCGACTACCAAAACTGAGTCCTCGTGGGAACTCAGCACGCGGTAATCAATGCCCAACTGCGACGTGTTCAAATGTTCACGTTGCAATAACCGAGCGTGAACATAAGGCAATGATCCGTTGCGTCAATGTTTTTTTCTGAGTTAAGTGAAAAAACTCTCCTCGAAGGCACTACCCACCAAGCAGCGAACACCAAACCATGTTGAACATCATGAAGCTAAATATCATTCCAGTAAGCAGTGCTGACACCGCCTGGGTCTATTCGGCAAGATGACTCAATCCACTTGATCGCTGCTATCGCCTTAAATGCTTGCAAGTTCACTTTCGACCGATACGACAAGTCGACACCCTAACTCAGAGGCATCCAACATTGCTGTCAGTGGCTTCACCCGGCAATGCTATCTCAGTGACGATCCTGTTCGGGTTCAGCCCAGACGCGTGGTCCCTCATCATCCCAGTCAACATGTATCACACTTGGATTACAGCAAACTGGACAGTCTTCAACGTAACTCTGTGAAGTACCAGCACCCGGATCGAGTGGAATTACAATCTCCTCACCACAGCTATCGCAAATGTACTCTCCATCTTGATCCATCAGTTGTCTTGTTTCTCAGCGTATTTTTTGTTGACCGTCGAGTTCATCACATCGAACACGACTTTGAAGGCAGTGGGGTCGACGGCAGACTTGAAGGCCTGATCCGCAGCCTCCAATGGGAAGCGGTGTGTGATCAAGCCCGACAAATCGAACCGATCAGCCTGCAGCATTTCGATCGCAAGGTCAAACGGCCCACATCTCGATCCGACAACATTGATTTCATCAATCACTATAGGAGCCAAAGAGACCCGATGTTCCGAAGCGACCGTGGTTTTCATGACAATCGTTCCACGGGGTTCAACCAATGCCAACGCGAGGGGCAGTCCAGAAACAGACCCGGTACAGTCAACGACCAAATCAAAAGCTTTTTCACAGACCAGATCGCCCAACTTGATAGTCTCGATATCCAGCCGCCGAAAACGATCCAGTTTCAGATCGTGTTTACCCACAACTTTAAGATCATCCACTTGGTGAGAAATCGCCTGAGCACACAAGTTGGCGAGTCTCCCATCACCCAACACAATCGCGTGGCGTACAGCAGAAACATCAATTTGCTGTCCAATTTCTAATGCGGCGGCCAACGGTTCGATGAGGACGGCTTGATCGTCCGTGACCGAATCAGGGATCAGATGGAGGCTGGTTTGCGGAATCGCAACCTGATCAGCGAACGCACCGTCGTGCCGGTCGATACCGACGACAGTACGATATTCGCAGTGATTTCCCATATCTGATAAACAACGGGGACACTTTCGACAGTTGCAATTGATTTCCCCCACAACTCTGGCCCCCTTGGATGGCCCGGAAGTCGCGATTCCAACAAATTCATGCCCGAGTATTCCGGAAAATCCCATGTAACCCTGCGCCAACTGCAGGTCGGTTTCGCAAATACCGGCCGTGATCACATCAACGATCACTTCACCCGCACGGACAGTTGGCGGTTCATGGTCAGCTTGATAATGGACGCCTTTCTGGTCTAGGTAAATTGCTTGCACTTTTCGTCTCCTCGTTTGATGAATGTGGTGTGGATCCAGAGCCAGCAGTCGTATAATCCGCCTTATATCGCGACCCTTCTAGTGACTGGATTTTAGCGTCATGGCGGACATAACGGACCCGAAAACCTTGCTGGCCACGTTTGGCCTGAGCGAATTCCGCCCAGGCCAGCGAGAGGTAGTGGATGCCATCGCTGCTGGCGAGGACGTAATGTGTGTGATGCCAACAGGGGGCGGCAAGAGCCTCTGTTACCAGTTGCCGAGTCTGGCAAGAGACGGCACAACGATCGTCGTGTCTCCACTGATTGCATTGATGAAAGACCAAGTAGATGCCATGCAAAAGCTGGGGATCAAAGCCAAGTTGATCAACAGCAGTTTAACGTCGGCAGAACAATCGGTCGTGCTGGATGAAATGGCCAACGGCAGTCTGAATCTTGTCTATGTTGCTCCGGAGAGACTGCGAAACAGTCGTTTTCTTAATGCAATCTCGAATGTCAACATCAACTTACTGGCGATTGATGAAGCTCATTGCGTCAGCGAGTGGGGGCATGATTTTCGCCCAGACTATTCTCGGCTTGGCAGATTCCGTGAACGTTATCTGCAAGATGTGCAGACCATCGCTCTGACCGCGACTGCGACACCGACCGTGCGGCAGGATATAGCGGAAATCCTCCGGTTGAAAACACCGCAGGTATTTGTCACCGGGTTTGCACGAACCAACCTCCGTTTTAGTGTGACCCATGCCAAATCGGACCGTGAAAAAGATGAGGAACTCACTCGCTACGTCAGTTCACAGCAGGGATCCGGAATCATCTATGCCGCGACACGCAAACGGTGCGAGGAATTGGCCCAATGGTTACCTGAAAAGACTCGGCGACCGATCGGCGCCTATCATGCGGGTCTTGAATCAAGCCAACGACAACGAGTCCAAGACGACTTCATGTCCGGGAAACTGTCGGCGATCGTCGCAACCAACGCATTTGGGATGGGGATCGACAAAGCCGACATCCGTTTCGTGGTGCACTACAACATTCCAGGCAGCCTTGAAGCCTATTACCAGGAAGCGGGTCGTGCCGGACGTGATGGGCAGCCCAGCGAATGCAGACTGATGTTCTCTTATAGCGACAGGTACATCCAGGAATTCTTTATCGACAACCGGTATCCCCAACGTGACACTGTCAAAAAAGTATACGATTTCCTGCTGACACGGGACGAAGATCCCATTGAGTTGACACTCGATCAGCTTCGTGAGGAACTCAGTGTCAAAGAGGGAAGTGAAGCGATTAGCACAGCCCAAACGCTGCTCGCCAAAGCAGGCGTACTGCGTCGACTTGATAGCGCCACAAATCACGCCATCGTGCGCATCGAAAGCGATGTCCCCACGCTGCTGGATTTTCTACCTCAAGAAGCCAAATTGCGGCGGAAAGTCATGCGAGCCATCGAGCAGATCGTCGGTAAGCAGCGTGGTGAGGACGTTTACCTACAGCTTCCTCGTTTGGCTGACATGGCCGGGGTCGATCGTGAACAACTCAGCAGAACATTACGAGAATTGAACCGCCTGCGGTCCTTTGACTACATCCCGCCATTCCGGGGACGTGCAGTTCATGTGGTGCAGCGGGATCTGGCGTTCGAAGAGCTGGAAATTGACTTTGAGGACCTTGAATTACGCAAACGCGCTGAATTCGAGAAACTGGAAGCTGTCATCAAATTCGCACGCACTGCAGGATGTCGCCAACGGGTCATCCTTCATTATTTCGGCGAAAGTGGTGCTTCAAACTGCGGGCTTTGCGACCGGTGTCTTCCCAGTGACGGATCGGTCGGGCGAGCGTCAGACATCTCGGTTGCGAGTGAGCTTCAGGGCATCGACTCCAATGCACTGCTGCGTGGTGTCCAAGTCATCCTCAGCGGTGTCACTCGCATGCATGGCCGCTTCGGCAAAAACTTGGTCGCCCAGATGCTTTGCGGATCGAAAAACAAGAAGCTTCAGCAGTGGAAATTGCACCATCTCAGCACCTACGGTTTGCTCTCCGGGTTACGACAAACCGAGGTTGTGGCAGTCATGGATGCCTTGATTGAAACTGGACTACTGCAACAGAAAGAAGTCGATGAGCGGCGGCCCACGATTCACATGACAGAAGGTGGGCGATCTGTAATGCGTTCCGAAACACCTCTGCCAACCAGTCTGCAGATGCCATTACCGCTCGCAAAGCGTCTTGCCAAAGCAACAGGACAAATCGAATCCGCTGACGTCCAAACCGAGTCAGCGGGAACCGACACCGCAGTCAAGCAGGCTGGACCGGAATCAGAGCGGACTGCAGAAACCGCCGAACGGCTCAAACGCTGGCGTCGCAAGAACGCAGCTGCTCTCGGGATCCCAGCATATCGAGTGCTGACCAATGCGACGATCGACCGCATCACCGAATCCTGTCCAACCAGTACTGATGCTCTGGAGTCGATTTCAGGTGTAGGCCCTGCGACGATCGAGCAGTTCGGCCATGACATTGTCGAACTGATCCGCTCCGGCCTTGAGGATCACCCCACACCTCAATCCGGGACTGGTTCTGAAACGTCTGCCTCGGACGATTCCCCAGCGGAACAAACCCCGGCATTCGCTGCAACCAATAATTCCTCACCGGAATCGCCCAACTCTCCCGTCAAGTTGTCATCTGAAGACGCCTCTGAGTTGCCAGTGGCAAATAATAAATCAGAAGAGACTCCCGGCTACTGGACGTGGCGGCTTTTCCGTGATGGTTATTCTGAGTCAGAGGTGCTGGCGATCCTGTGCTGCGAACCAACCGAATTGGTGGATCAGCTCGTTTTGGCGGCTCGAGGAGGCTTGTCGGTCGACCCGACTTGGGTTGCCGATAATACCGCCGCCAAACGGATTCGCAGTGTCGTGAAGGGATCTGCTGTGGGCGGTTAGTCACTTTCGTCGCAAACCACTACAATCAGTGAAGGTTCCAAAGCTGCGAAAAGCGGTTCAGGGGTCTTGATGGATTTCCGTCATAGGCGGAGCCATCCAAAAACCAGCAACGCCCATAAAGGCAGGAAATGGATAAGAAGTCCGAGAAAAACGAAACGCCAACCCCGGAGCCGCAGGAAAATCGGCGAGGGAACAACTCTCTGATCATCGCCCTGCTCTTGGCAGGTTCGGTCGTCCTGCTTTTCTACAATCGTGGTGAAGACCTTTCCACCATCTCGGCCAGCTTTTTCCAAAAGGAATTGACGCGGGGTAATGTTGCCGATGTCAGCATTGGCGATCGGAGGGTGTATGGAAACTTCAAGACACGCCCCATGGCTCCCGCCACACCCGGGAGCGAGTCTGAAAAACCCGCGAGCGAGTCTAAAAAAGACGCCGACTCCGGTGGAAAGGACAAGACAACCGAAGACGAGAAGAAGTTACTGAAAAAGTTCTACTTTAACCGTTCGACTGACGCTGGTTCAGCCGTGCAGCTTGAAAAGCAACTGAAAGCCGAAGGCGTTGAATATACCTACCTCGAACCTGACAACACGCAGCAGATCATATACTTCATCGCGTTGATAGGCTTGCCACTGGCGATTCTATTCTTCCTGTTCATGATGTTGCGGCGAACGAAAAGTGACATCATGGGGGGAGGTTTCCTGTCTGGATTCAGCAAGAGCCCCGCCAAGCGTTTCGAAGCCAACGATAAAATGGTCACGTTTGATGATGTTGCGGGCCTTGAAGGAGTCAAAGCCGACTTGCAGGAAATTGTTGACTTTCTGAAAACGCCAGACAAATTCCAGAAACTCGGCGGACGCGTCCCCAAAGGAGTGTTGCTCAATGGCCCTCCCGGCACGGGAAAGACTTTGTTGGCTCGTGCTGTGGCTGGCGAAGCAGGAGTACCATTCTTCTCGGTGAACGGTAGTGAGTTCATCCAGATGTTTGTTGGCGTCGGTGCAAGCCGTGTACGTGACCTCTTCAAAACTGCCAAAGAACAAAGTCCCGCTATCATCTTCATTGACGAAATCGACGCGGTGGGGCGACAGCGTGGCGCTGGGCTGGGAGGCGGACATGACGAACGCGAACAGACGTTGAATCAGATTCTGGGCGAGATGGACGGCTTCGCAGGAAACCAAGCTGTGATCGTTGTGGCAGCGACCAACCGACCAGACGTACTGGACCCCGCCTTACTACGTCCTGGAAGATTCGATCGGCACATCGCAGTCGGTCGTCCCACCATGAAAGGGCGCGAGGCAATCTTTAAGGTACACGTTCGCGACGTACCGCTGGCAGATGATGTTGACCTCAAGCGACTGGCGGCTGGTACGGTTGGACTAACCGGTGCCGACATTCGAAACATGGTTAATGAGGCTGCTTTGTGGGCCGCAAGAAATGACAAGAAAATCGTTGACATGAGTGACTTTGATCACGCTCGTGACAAGATTCTCATGGGCGCCAAGCGGGAAGAAGTGCTGCAGGACAGCGAGAAGGAGAAGACCGCCTATCACGAAGCAGGCCATACCCTGACCGCTTGGTATCTGGATGGTGCTCATGTGGTCCACAAAGTTACCATTATTCCCCGTGGTCGTGCTCTTGGTGTGACACAGTATGTCCCCAACGAGGATCGTCTGAGTATCAGCAAACAAGAACTGGATCATCAGTTGGTTGTGCTACTGGGCGGGCGGGCTGCTGAACACATCATCTACAACGAAACCTGTGTGGGAGCAGAAAATGATCTTGAACGCGCGACAAGCATTGCCAGAAAGATGGTTACCCACTGGGGTATGAGTCCCAAAATTGGTCCTGTCAGCTACAAGACCAGTGACGAGGACCCGTTCTTGGGACGGGAAATCCACCAGACGCGTCAGTTCAGTGAACATACGCAAGAACTCATTGACGAAGAAGTCGGACGGATCCTGCTGGAAGCGGATCAGAAGGCCGAACAACTGCTCCGGGAACATCGGAACGATCTTGAGACTATCACGCGTGCATTGCTGGAACATGAAGAACTCGGAGAAGCCGATTTGACGGAGTTGATCGGTCCCTCAATCCAGTCACGGTTACAATCAGACAAAGCTGAGGCGGCACAAACACTCGCCCCGGACAGTGACGCTGATCCGAAGCCAGATGTTGTCACAAACCAGAATCAACAGCGGTGACGAGGACCTTGAAGAATCACACTCACACGCTGCGGACGTACTAAATCCCATGGGGAAGAAGCGTCAAAAACAGCGAACTGACTTTCGCAAAAACTATCAGGGACGTGTCCGAAAAGGGGACCTGACGCAACAATTTCGGACGGGCGACGCCGACAGTTTGGCAGATATCTCACAGGGCGAGCGAGTCAGCGGCAAGGGGGACCTGACCCGCAAACGAACGGTTCAGTCAACGGAACGGAACGAACATGACACTCACTCCGGCAATCTGATCTCCGGCAGAGTTGTCAGTGCCCACGGTTTAAAAAGCCGCGTACTCGCGGATGATGGCCAACTTTATGAGTGCGTGGTGAGGCAGGTGCTGAAATCTCTCAGCATCGAACAGCGGAGTGCGGTGGTCGCTGGTGACCATGTGTTGATTCGTGCCGCATCGACCCTTGATGGCATGATTGAACAGGTCAAACCGAGACGAGGTGTTATCAGTCGTACCAGTCGTGGTCAACAACACATTCTTGTCGCCAACGTCGACTACTTGCTAATCATTACCAGTGCAGCGGAACCTGGTCTAAAACCAGCCTTGATTGATCGTTTTCTGCTCACGGCTCAACAATGCGATCTGCAACCAGTCGTCGTCATCAACAAAATTGACCTTGTCGATAGCGTCTCGCTGCAACCCATGCTGGGCGTCTATGCAGCCATGGGTTTCCGGGTTTTGATGACCTCGGCTGAAACCGGCGTTAATATCGACTACCTTCGTTGCCTCCTGAAAGGCAAGCAAACAGCTCTCGCTGGCCAGAGTGGTGTCGGCAAAAGCAGTTTACTGAATGCGATTCAACCGGGACTCGGTCTCGCTGTAGCAAAGGTCAGTCAAGACAACGACAAAGGACGGCATACCACGACAGCAGCGAAATTGATTCCCATGCAGGATGGGGGAGCCGTGTTTGATACACCTGGCATACGGCAATTCCAACTCTGGGACATCTCTGCTAGTGAAGTCGCCGGCTTGATGCCTGATCTCCGCCCCTACGTCAGTGCGTGTCGCTATCCCGACTGCTTGCACCTGAGCGAAGATGAGTGTGCCGTGAAGCACGCTGTGGCCGATGGGCGGATTGATGCACGTCGCTACGATGCCTATTGCCATCTATTAGAAGGCGACCTGATGAGCGAAGAGAGATAAATGAGTAATCCTCAAACAAATTCACATCCTTGGTTGCGCGGAGCAATTTTAAGCGTAGCTGGTGGCCTGATTGGAATCGCTTCTCTGGTTTTGTTCTGTCATGCTCTCGGTTTGAATCTGCAGGATCAAGGGTGGGCACCAGATTCCGGTTCATGGGATTCCAACCGTGGAAAGTTATTGACGTCATTGGTTGGCTTTGGGCTTTCAACCATCATTTTCTGGATCGGTTTTCATCAAACGACGAAGACCGTCTGATCAGCGATCCGCAAGACAGTTCAAGCGATGATATCCCGCCGATTCTGGACGTAATCCCATAAAACGAATCGGTCAAGATTGCGACCACTGGTGAAAAACACTCTGCCCTTGGTCGTCTGAGCCAACCGGTGTGCAAAGCGTATGTCCTCCTGACTTTGCGACGAACTCGGAATTAAGAAAATATTGATCGTGATGTTGTTCTTGCTGCACAACATCGCCTCGCGCATCGTTGCCTGTTCCGTTCTGGGATCGGGCGGATACAACATGAAAAGCTTTTCATCCTCAAAATGAGCGGTTGGCAAACCATCAGTGATCAACACAACCTGTCGATTCGGGGTATCGCAATTAACGAGGTTTTGTCGCGCAAGTTGCAACGAGTGTTGGATGTTAGTGAAGTGAGGATGGATTTCTTGTTCACTGATATTTGGATCACTCATGTCGGCCCATAACTGAACCCATGGATCGTGGATCGTGACCGGCTTTGGCATCATGTTGATGATCTCACCTGGCGCACGCAGTTTGGCGAAGGTGTACATTTCGACAAACCTCAGGAAATCACCTGGGTACTCGGTTTGAATCAACCCCTGCAAAGCCAAAGCCATCCTTTTCACGTTGACGTACTGTCCGTCATACCGCATGGAACCACTCATATCCATGACCACACAGGTCGCGCACTTGGGATGGTTCCGCGTCTTGTGAACTTCGATGTCCTCACCACGCAAGCGGATGGGGCGGGTATCACCCTGACGTAGCAGGGCATTGATCACTGTTTGTGGCAAATCGATGTTCGCGACACTGTCCCCAAATTCGTAAGGCTTGGTCTGTTGAAGTTCCACCGCACCTTCACCGACAACATCGCCTTCATGGCGGCCACTTCGGGACGGCTGTAGTTCGCTAAAAATCCGCTCCAACAGTCTCCCTTGAAAGACACGATAGGCTTGTGGTGTGAGACGAAATGCCCCCTGTTTTCCGGGGTCTTTTTCCAACCCCTGCCTCTCGGCCTGCTCCCGAATCAGATTTTCAACCTGCGTTCGCATTTCATTGAGTTGCTGCATATCACTCGGTTGTGCAAATTCACCGAGCAGGTCCATGTCGATGATTCCGATCTGAGCAGTCTTGGCAGCCTGTTCAATTTGCTTCAGCAGTTCATCAATTTTCTCAAGTTCTTCTTTGACCTCAAGTGCTTTGTCAATTGACATCGACTCGATGCCGGTGAAGGCATATTTGCTTCCCAACTCTTCGATGTTGTGTTTGTCGATCATCCGCTGACCAACCTGCAACAAACCGCGTGCTAATGGACTGGAATCGTCGTCCGCTCGGTACCACAACCGTTCAATCATGTAAGGTTGTTCATGAACGATCGCTTCCCGGAAAGTCTTTTCAAACTTCTGCGGCACGCGAATATTCTGGGCCGCACTGCGAAATGCTTTTCTAGCCTTCTTCTGAACGCTCTTCGCTTCATAGGTTGCGAGGATCTTTCTCTTTCGTTCCTCGAGCATCGCGCGAAGCATGTCTAGACTCGGTCCCATGCCAGCAATCTGACTGGGGTCAAGTCGGACTGCTCTTGCCAACTCTTCCTCGGTCAGTTCCTGGTAATTCCCATGCATCATCGCATGTTCAAATGCAGGTGACACCAAGTCGGGTGGTGGCTGAGACGGTGGGGGAAACTGAGCCGGGTCATATTTCTGATAGGCATGAATCACGCCGCCTGGCCGATAAAGACCTTCTTTACTGTTCGTTGGTTTCTCAGAATTCATATTCAATCTTGCCATGACGCTGACTGCGACTGATCCGTTCCATGCTATACAAACCTGCCAAGACAAACTCGACACAACTGGCTCGAACAGCCTCACTTTCGCTCGCGTTGACCTCAAAAGCCATGTCCCAGGCTGGAGGGACATTTTTCAAGCGTTCGGCGTATTCACAACTGGGCAACAAATCACCAACTTCAACGCGAACGCCGCCACGAAAAATTTCAGCAATGGCACCGAGGCCATGTTCCTCAACGTATTCGTTGAACACAATTTTGATCGCCTCAGCTGTGACAACTTCCAAAACCTGCCGTTCACTCATCTGGTGGGTTCCCATCAGATCAAGTTCCAGTTTTCCCAGCGAACTGGAATGCAAGTGACCAAAGTCACTGATGCGAGGGGCCGCCGGTCGTTCATCGTGGATAATACCCCGATGCCGTGCCGAAGCGATCAAGGTTCGAAAATTGGCTAACGAAAAACGGGCAGACACTCCCGAATCCTGATCGATGTACTTGCTCTGACGTGCCTGATTCGTGATCTCTTCCACAATCTGGTATATGAAGTAAGGAACGACCACCGGATACTCACCCTCCAACTGGTCACCCAATTCCTGTTGCAGGATCTGGATTCCCTGATCACGTTCCTCGGGGTAATGCGTCTGGACGATTGTCCCAATACGATCTTTCAACTGGGGAATCACCTTACCGCTACGATTGTATGTCGATGGATTGGCAGAGAAGAGGATCATCAAGTCCAAATCGAATTGGATCGGGTAGCCGCGAATCTGGACGTCTCGTTCCTCCAAAATATTGAACAACCCGACCTGAACCAGATCATCAAGTTCTGGCAGTTCGTTCATTGCAAAGATGCCGCGGTGCATGCGGGGTATCAGCCCGAACGACAATGCCTCCTCTGAACTCATGCTGACGCCACCAGTCAACTTTGCCGGGTCAATCTCGCCGATAATGTCGGCGAATTTGGTTCCGGGGCTCAGTCGTTCAGCATAGCGTTCGTCCCGATGCCACCAGGCAATCTTGACATCCTGAGATTGCTGCTCTGCCACGATGCGTCGCCCCAGCGATGAGATGGGGCGAGTTGGATCTTCGTGAATCGGAAGATCGGGATGATCGATGTACGGTATCCACACGTCAAGAAATCGAGTCAGCATCCGCATGATGCGACTCTTTGCCTGACCTTTTTTACCGAGAAACAACATGTCATGTCCAGCCAGCAGGGCCAGATTAATTTCGGGGATCACCGTATTATCGTAGCCGACAATCCCGGGAAAAAGTTCGTCGCCAGCAGCCAACATCCGCGTGAAATTATCACGAACCTCTTGCTTGACCGTTTTTGATTCCCAGCCGCTATCGAGTAGAGCTTGAAAAGTGGTCGGCTGGGGTGCTGCCAGAATGGCCTTCATACATTCAGTCCTTGAGTGGTGTGCCTGTGCGATTGTGTCATTGTAGCGCGATGGACAGATCGGGAACTCGAATAAAGGAAATTCAAGTCATTCAAGGCAAGATCCGCAAAACCAATGAATTCCACTGTTTCGACAGTCCGCATTCGTGATTTTCTGCTGAGGGAATGGACAACGGCTGTTCAGCGTTTCGAATGCATGCCGTTTTGCAAGATCCATCCCACGTCTGACAGAGCAACCAAATCCGAGTCCCAATCCTGTATCCTCTGCAACCAGCTCTGCTCGTCATTGCGACTCTTCACTGACATTATCCGAGGCTACTCTCTGCAAATGGGCAGGCAAAACTTCGATCATTGCCTGAAGCTCAACATCAAGTTCCAGCCTTTGAGACTCAGTCGTGATTTCCATCGCGCGCCTTACCAACGAGATCGCATGCAGTCGCATGGAATACATCGCAGTTCCGGATGTTTTTGAGGCATTGAAAATCCAGCGTCTCGCCATAGCAATCAGTTCATCCGCTGATGCGTCAGCCTGCAGGGCAAACTCCTGCTTGGCTGCCGACGCGATTCGAGAATCAGCTGCATCGCATAGCCAACCCAAACCTTGATCCCAACGTCGCAGTACCAGACAGTAGTAACGTCCCAGCAGTCCAGTATTTCCTTTGGACCAAGTCTCCGTGTTACTTGCCAGCAACCGTTTCTCGTTTTCCTGCAGACGTTCCGTCTGCAAAATTGTTCGCGAATACTCTTTGAGATACCCGGCGGCGAGCTTGTCTTTCAACACCTCGGTGAGTGGTTCAACGGAAGCGAAAACCTGTGTCGCAAGCTGAAATTCTTCTGCACTCAGTAGCCGGTCAATCAAAGCTAAACCGTTAGCAAGAAGACGCATCTGTATTTCTGGTAATGAAGATGGATCATTTGCCTTTAGATAAGTCTCAGACAAGATTGAATACAGTACAAATTCATAGTGTACTTGCAGATCTGACAACCGGTTGCCGACTTTTGAAGCATCCTCTGTCAACCAGGCATTTTCTGCCAACATCAAAGACACAGTCCAGTATTCTGCGGAATCAGGTACAAAATTCTGCTGCATTCTTTCGAGAGCAATGAGACGCAGCGGAATACTCTCAACGGTAATTCGTCGCATCAAGGTAGGATCCAACAACAGGATCTGCGTTCGAGCCTCGTCCACAGCCGTTGCGATTGGAATCGGTTGCTGACTTTCGCCTGAAGTCACATCCCGTTGATTACCCTTCCCACCCGTATCTGGCCCACCCTGCAGATTGCCGTGACCGATATTCGACGAGGTCATCGCGGGACCTGACAAATCGCCGCCGCGATTATCAAGTTGCTCGAAATCAGCTTTAGCTGATGCAGACTCCCGGGCAAATGGGTCGGGTAAAAAACCGGATTCTGACAGCTCCGACCGATCGTTCTCAGATCGTGGCACACTGGCCACGTTATCAGCCGAAGGCGTTGTCGTGGTGCGTGAAACCACGACAGGGCTTTCCAAATCGAACATCGCTTCGGAAGTGGCATCCCATATAATGGCGTCGCTCACACTCGGCGCATCCGTCGCAAATGGATTGGCAATCTCCAATTCCGAACCTTTCACCGAGTTCAGTTCGGTGCCAATGGGTCCGAATTGTTCTGAATCAATTTCGGGATTGGTTGACTTATCGAACGATCCTGACAAAGCCTCTCTGGCGACGATCGAACTGTTATCTAGCACAGCGATTTGATCGGCGGCTTCGATTTGATCGGCGGCTTCGTTGACCGTTGGATCTTTCCCATGCCGATAGCGAACAAGGCCGAGCAGTAACCCCAACAACAGACCACTCAAACCAAGCACAACCCAGCGACTCAACAACGTTCCTTTCACGCGATTCCATCGTCGCATAAATTGGCTTCGTCCAAGCAAGTCACCATCGCTCAGGCTCTGCGTCCACGCTGGTTGGCCAGCCAGCAGTGGTGTTGTATCCAACTCCATTAATTCGATGAGATCAGCTTCACTCAATCCCCCACCCCGAAACAGCATGCCCGAATCCTGATTAGCAGAGTTATCCTGTCGGGATATTCCAACACCACCAATCGAAGACTTGCGAACAACGCCCTGCTGATTTTGAAACTTGGTTTGCCCGGCCCACATCAACACGGTGGGCAAGATCCGCCCTACGTGAATCCGCTGTTGAACATCTCCGCGCTGACGTGGATCCAACAACCGGTAGGCAGAAGTCGTGACTCTGGAAAGCTGAAGCGCTGCCGTCGCCGAAGGTGCACTCAGTTGCCTCTCCGCAAGTGCCCGCGACGTCTGCGAAGCCGCCCGACGTATCACCGTTAGCCGCGTCTCGTCGGGACGGACACCAAGACGTTGAAAGTCTTCGAGTTCAAGATCTATCGATAAATGCGATTTGGACTGCATGTCGGGCACGTAAAACAAATCACCGGGCGGTGAACAAGCTCAATTCAGGAAGGGGTCGGCAGCGAAAGTTATCTTCCGCTCCATGGTAAGACACACAACTCTCACTGCGGGTTCCAACCAAACGACTAAACATTACAAACATCGAATGCCTGCTGAAGGGAGGCCACTGGATCTTTCGAAGTCGGAATGAACTCTTGCGCAATGAATCCCTGATAGCCTGTTTCCATTATCGCACGAATGACTGGTGGATAGTTAATTTCCTGTGAATCATCCAGCTCTCCACGTCCTGGATTCCCTGCCGTGTGATAATGCCCCACAATGTCGCTATAGCGGCGAATATTCCGGATCAAATCTCCGTTCATGATCTGTACGTGGTACACATCAAACAATAATTTGAAGTTGGGGGATCCCACTTCTGTCACCAATTCGGCACACCGATGCAAATCGTCACCCCAGTAACCGGGATGTCCTTTCATGGGGTGTGAGTCGTCCTTGCTATTAAGATGCTCAAGAACCAGTCCAATTTTATTCTCTTCAGCATAGGGAATGACTCGTTTCCAGCAGTCAAGGCAATTCTTGCGTGCCGCCGAATCAGAAATCCCAACTGTCGACATCCCGGTAAAAGTAATGACATTGGGAACGCCATATTTAACCGCCAAATCAATACCGTTGCGAAGCTTCTTTTCAACTTCGGCGTGGTTTTTGGGATCAACGGGACCTTTAGCAAATCCGTGGCTTGAGACCAACGATATTTTCAAGCCGATCTCAGTGACAGCGTCATATTGGTTGCTAGGTATCCCCTCAATTGCCTCCAGCCCAATCCGCTTGCAGTGTTTTGCAAGGGTCACAGCATCCATGGGTTTGAAACACCAGCCCATTACCGATTGACGTACCCTTCCTCGAGCAGCCTTGCCCTCTCTTTCCTGGGCAACCAGTTGTTCCTGATTTACTTGGCTGGCAGCAGCGATCGCAGTACCCGCCAACACTACATTCGAAGTCAAAAAGTCGCGGCGTTTCACTGGAATACCTCAGGGGATCATTGACGATGGACTGGGACACCTATTATAGATGTTTCTGCCACTGATGTTGCCCGGGGTGCCCTCGACCCGGACGAACAATTCGCAACGGACTTGGGCCATATCCAGAGCAGGGGGGGGAGTCCGGAACAGAGCAGGGGAGTCCGGAGCAGAGCGTCGGGCGGGCTAATGCAGGCTGCTATCCTAATCAGCAACGGTAATGCCACAAAACAGCGATTTGGTGGAAAGGGAAATTTCACGATTGACCGACGCCAAGATATTAAGGGATCACCACGGTCATCCAAAATGCCCGTTTCCGATCGGCCCGCTGACGCACGTCCTCCAGCATGGTGCGGAGTGAGCCATCGAATTGAACTCGTTTCGTACGACTCCCCTCTCGAACGATGATTTCCTGATTGAGATCGAGAATACCTGCCATTGGACGTAACTGTAGGCGAAACAGATCAGCAGGCCCTCGCTGCACGCGGATCTGATTGTCAGGGCCGATGGAAGCAGTCACTTTTCCCGCACGAATTCGACTGGCTTGATCCCACAGAATTGGGTCGACGGCAACACCGGGCTTTAGAGCCCCCAATTCCAACCACCAAAAGAACTGATCACCCTCGCGGATCGTAGCCGCCTCGATTTCACGAGGCATTGCACGACGCCGGTGTGACCCCAAACTCATCCATTCAAAAAGTCGCGGTATTTCATCATAGAAATACTCTCGCCCGCGCCCACGGTACATAACTACCATCGCATCATGATTGAAGGTCATGTAATCATTCAGTATGGCTCCACCAGCTTTGGCCCCATCTAACTCGCCCATCACCATATAAAGTGGCAGATGGCGTGAATTCGGTTCATAATGTGGAATCGTCTTGTCGGGCGTTCCACTGACCGAAATCATTCCAGCCCACAAGTCAGGATGGGCCAGCCCAATATCCCACGCCGCGGTACCTCCTTCGCCATGCCCGGTAATGAAGACTCGGTCTGAATCAATCGATGCTCTTCGCATCGCATCACGAACGGCAGTCAGTACGCGTTGATGTTCCCTCGGTGTGTATTCATACGCGCGCTGATCAGGTCGTGACCAGACTGGCGCCATGACAATGAAGCCACTACGTGATCCATAGCCTATTCTGGCCTGGATTTGCTCACGGTAAGCACCCGACCACCAATCCAACTGGTTCTCTATCGGAGCGCGTGACTCATGCAACGCAACCACGCACGGATACTCACGCAGTGGATCATACTCAGGCGGCAGTTGGATTACGTATTGGCAGGACTCTGTAGCCACCTGAAACATGCCAGGCACCTGCTCACTCGGTGAACCCTCTGGCCATGGCAATGTGGGTGGCAACAGTGGCAATATGCGATCAACATACTCCGGCTCACTACCCTCGAGATTGCCCAATTCATCCAGGATGGCTTTGCGGCGGGCGTCGTCTGGGGTGGCCAGATACTCAGCGACAAGCTTACGCACCTGAATCAACGAAATCGCGATACTCAGGTTTTGCTCTCCAGAGCCTGCACCCAGCATCCAACCCGCAATAGCCAAGGCTACCCGATTGTCGATAGGCAGATTATCGGCCTCGCCCAATCGCTCGTAATCACTTAGGCGAGACAGCGTATCAGCCGAAAGCCCCTTCTCCATTTCATCAAGCATGGCTGTCAGACTGTTGCGCTGGTTTGCCGCCAACTGGGCAACATGTCCACGCAAGCGTTCCATCAGTTGTGTCGCTTGCTGAGCAGGGTCGTTGAGGGCCTTCAAGGCATCCTCAACCTGAATTCTGGTGATCCGACTCACCTCCTGCAGAGGAAAACCTTCAAGAATGCTGCGTGCGAGTTGATACTGCCCGGCGTCTGCTCGATCATTGGCCTCCGAAAGCAACTGCTCTGCCTGGCGTTTGGTCAAGGCCGCCAACTGTGGCACCAACTCAACTTCGTCTGGAAAATCATCGATGGTGGACTGCAATGCAGCCTTCGCTTCCTGGTAACGTTCAGCGGCAATGAAGAACCGCACCACCTCCAGCCGAGCATTCAAGTCCAACGGATCGGTTCGTTTCTTAAAAATTCGGTTGAGCGTGGAGGAATCAAGCGTGCGAGTAGAGATTCTCATATCCCAATTCAGAGTTGGCTTGCCCTTCAACGCAAGCAACTTTGCATACCGTGAATTGATTTCAGAAATTCCTTGGATGATCCGTACAGGTCCACCATCGGGACCGCGCACCGTCAGAATCCTTCTTCCATAATCATTGAAGGGAGAAACGCCTTGAATGGTCCCCAAGCCTCCGACAATTTTCCCAGCCAACGGCTTTGGTTGCCAAAACTCGAGATTGCGTTCCATTTCGCCTATATCCACCGGATCAACGGCAACCATGCCTTTGCCATGAATGTAAATGCGCCGCAGACCATCATCGATCAACCAAATCGGCCTCAGGTGGGTCTCACCTGCTGAAGCCGCTCCGAAGCCATCTTTCAGAGTTGCGATTTTGGCCATGGACCCTCGCAATACCAGATTATTTCGAAGCCGAAACAACTGCTCGGCTGAGGCTGGCAAATGCTCGAGGCAGCATGCGACGAAGACACAAGTGACCCAGCGTGTAAAAGGTGACTTGATCATGGGAATTACTTTTCGATCAGGAGGTCCGGCCTTCACCGCCAATCGTCAAGATTGTGACGGCACGCACCAACATCCGTCCCAGTGGCGCGACTCCTTCCTTCACAGACCGGACGGTGGGCATCGTCTCTCCCACCCAATCACGATCTTGAACGCTACGCCACCAAACCACTGGGTCTAGTTCTCCAGTCGCCTGAGCCAATATCGGCGTGGACGACGATGTTGGTGCATCTACTATTGTCGGCTGTGGAGACAGTTTTGTGGGAGAAATTCCAACGGCTGCTATCAAAATCGCAGCAGCCAAACCGGCGGTCATGAGCGGCAGAATCGCTCTCAATCCCTTCAAATCAGCACTCAAATCAGCTTCGGCAACAGCCCCAGGAACGGGCGTATCAGGCGTCATCAGCGGAGCGATCTTGCCCCACATTTCCAACTGCGACCGACAGTTCGTGCAGTTACTCGCATGCCGAGCCAACTGGAGATCAGACTCTGGAGGCATGCGTTGATCCAGTCGCTCGTACATCCGTTGGGCGAAGTTTTCACAATTCATCGTCTAGTCTCCTCACTTTCTGCTGCCTTTAGCCGAACAAGCGTCGTTCATTTCCACCTGGCTCTTGTCGCTCACGCGGGTATGCCGGTTCTGGCGGGTGGCGAGCACTTCACGCTGCTGAAGAATCTGGATCACACTTGTACGGGCTCGATGAACCCAAGTCTTGGCTGTTCCCACTGGGCACCCCAGATGATCGGCGATTTCGGCGTAGCTGAGCGAATGCTCATGGAACAATTCAAACGCCGTTTTTTGACGATCTGGCACCTGGGCCAACGCACGCAACAGTTCCTCTCGAAGTCCATCCGCCTGCCGACCAATATTCACCTCGTCCGTGACTGGTTCCAGCATTCTAGAAAGTGATTGGTGAGCGCGACGCTTGGCAAGAAATGTTTTACTGCGATTGCCCGCAATCGTGACCAACCAAGGCTCTAGCGGGCGACGCGTGTCCCACCGATCGAGATACTTTACGAAACGCGAAAACGTCTCCTGCGTTGCGTCCTCGGCATCTTGACGATGCCCCAGAATTTTCAGGCAAACTCGAAAGACAAGCGAGTAGTGTCTGCCCACAAGCTTTGAGAATGCACGCTCATCATTATCGCGGAATCGTTTGACGAGCAGTGCGTTAGAATCTTGCATGCTCCACTCACTTTAAACGGTTCGCGTTACGCCCCAAGAATCGCTTTTCCAGCTTGAGGCAAAGTCACAACGGCCTAGTGGTTCCCAAATGGTCTAAAACAAACACGGATCCGTTCCCCTTAGCGACCACTGAAAAAGCGTTTTAAGGCAGTGTCAGCAGCATCCCGAGAATTGTCGGTCATCGACTTTTGGAAGTCCTTGGGCAGTTTCCCTGGCTTCGGCTTTTCGCGTTTCTTTTTGACATCATCACCTTTCACATCGCTCACCGACAAATCGGTGCTATCCCCACCGGCACCAACGCCATCGTCAACACTGGCATCTGTGCCTATATCACTATCTGTAAGTACACCGGATTTGATTTGGAACTGGCGTGTTTCGGGATCGGAGAGTTTGCGAACACGATCAACTTGATCCGCTTCATCGAGCCATGAATCGACATCCACTTCTTCGAAGCGACTATCGTGAGATCCAGCTTCGACGGTTCTGGCCGCTGCATCACTCATGTCGGCAACCTCTGGCTTCTTGGGTGCCTGTAGCCCATGCTCAATCACCACTTCAAAGTTCAACTTGCCGACTCGCAGATGATCACCACCCGCAAGAACTTTCGCCTTGTCTGTCGGCAACCGCTTGTCGTTGACATAGGTTCCGTTACGACTCTTCAAGTCCTGAATCAGTACCCGATTGTCCTTGAACACGATAATGCAGTGCTTCCGACTGACCGACTCGCTCTTGGGCCGCAACTGGCAAGACTCACTGCGGCCGATAAGAAACTTTTCGCCAGACACACTAATTTCGCGACCCTCGTGGCTCCCACTAAGGACCTTTAGAATTACCTGCATAAGTTGCTCCCGATTATTTGTCGATACGGACTGCGAGAGTTTAAAAGGCCTTGAATGGCCAAACTCGTGGCAAGCGTATCAATCCTCTGTGCTCGCCGGCATCATTCTCACACCCGAGCGCAAACGTGCAAGGCAGCTCAACAGTGCGAAGTTGCCCAACACTGAATCATTCAGAGTACGAAATACGAATAGGAACAGGAGTGTATCAGTTTAAGTAGTTTCATCGCTCAGAAAACAGCTTACCGAACTCATTTATTGCAACAATCTACTACCACAAGCGTGCTTTACGGTAACAACCCACCCGCTAGAGCTAACGCGGCCTATCGCCGATTCGTCCAAGTCAAACCGCCGAAGCGTTCCGCGGAAATCAACTCGGCATCGCTTCTTTCCTGCGGTGAAATGCCATCCGTCTGCCACTGGAGGCCCAGACGCACGGTCAGACATTGCACAATAAGCGAGGCTATTTCTTCAGGAACCACCTGTTTCGACACTAAATCGTTGATCCCCGGCAATTGCGGAGCGTAAACACTCGACTGCAGCAAAAGGCTGCCATGCTGCAGCACGGCTGTGCGATTTTTTCTCTGTGCGCTGCCCAAAACTTTGTACCCACTGACGATCAAATCCTCCGCCGTTCTTCGTTGAAAACAAAGAAATTTTACAGAATTAGCCTCTTCACTCGAATCGGAACCAGTCAACCGATGGGGCACCGCAGAGGCCCCGATACAGGCAAGAGAGTCGGCAATCGCCGCATGAGTCTGACGATAGAGATCGAATCTTGGCCCGGCCTGCCCGGCCGGCACCGGTATTGAGATGCTATAAGTCAGTTCTCGGTCATGGACGATGGCACCGCCTCCCGTCGCACGCCTGACACAAGCAATATCCGCACTTTCTGCGTGGTCTGCCCGCGTTTCAACGCTCTGGAAGTAACCCAGTGACAGCGTGGGCGATGACCACTGGTAGAACCGCAGCACGGGAACCCCGCTGCGAGTAACCGACTCAAGGAGAGCCTGATCAATTGCCATATTTTCTGCGGCGTCACCGGTGGCTATTGAGATCAAACGCCCGGCTTTGGGTATCACCGCAGCAACCTTACCTGATCTCGTTTTCATGATCCTGATTCGGCACACTGCTTCTGATAGGCAACATGGTCCAAGAGCGAATCGACGTTGTTTTCTTGACTCACCTCAACCTTGACAATCCAACCAAAGTTATAGGGATCCTCATTCAGTTTTTC
>JAPKCI010000466.1 GCA_028823035.1 Rubripirellula sp. | reverse complement strand
CTCGCTAATCAGCGTTCAGTGTATTGTTTTCGACGGCTGCCAGCGAGTAAAAGAGAGGGGGGGGGTACCGGTGTGGAGGCAGCGAATTGGAACAGGATGAGCACTCGAATAGAAGATTTTGATATTAGGGATCGTAATGAATCGACTGCAGTGATTCTGGTAGTTAGCGAAGTGGTTGACCTTTTTTAAACGGCTGAAAGCTCAGTTATTGGTAGAAATCCGCTGGCAACTCTATCTTTCTTTGCATTTGGTGTTGGCTCTTTGGATAGTCGCTAGTATCCTTTCCAGACAGGAATCAAGAGGCGATTGACCTCTGGTTTTTTTAAGAACGTCAGAACGAAACAAGAAACACCGTGTAAGACGGTGATTGTGTTCTGGCTTACGAGATCATTCGCTGAGCCAGGTTCTCAGCTTCTCGCCCGGGCGAATTCCTGTTCGCCCTGTGCCGCCAACTATCGGTCGTGTAGACCGCTCTGGAAAGCTGTTCGCGTTGCAAGGGAAACGCATCCGATTCTATGACTTTCTTGTTAGTCGGGAATGCAACTGCAGTTGAGAACGCACACAGATTAATTCAGTGTTTCGGCGGCAGAAAATAGCTACATACACATTGGGTCCGGCGACAGCTGTCTTGGCTGTCGATCCATGCTTATCGAGCAAGAGGGGGAATCTCCCGCTCAGCATCGGGTTAGCAGTCGCGTCCCAAACAGCAGCTTTCGCTTGAACTGGTGGCATTTGCCAATCCACATTGCCGGGAGCTTCAAACTCATACAAAAAGACGATACGTGAACGACTTTGCATCAATGAAATTGTTTCAGCCGCTCCAACGCGCACTGGCTGAACAACAGTACGAAACTCCCACACCGATTCAGACCGAAACGATCCCAGCTGCGATTGACGGAAAAGACATACTGGGTTGCGCACAGACTGGGACTGGAAAAACGGCAGCATTCGCTTTACCGATTCTTGATTACCTTGGCAACGAACGGCCACGCACAGCACGGAATCGTGCCACGATTCTGGTTCTTGCACCGACACGCGAACTAGCGATCCAGATTAGCGAGAGTTTTGCCGTCTACGGTAAATATTTGAAGTTTCGACAAACGCTGGTTTACGGTGGTGTCGGTCAGGGATCTCAGGTAAACGCAATGAGCCGTGGTACTGATGTGCTGATCGCGACTCCCGGGCGGTTGCTGGATTTAATGCAGCAAGGCCACATTGACCTTGGTGGCACTGAAATCTTTGTTCTTGACGAAGCTGATCGGATGCTCGACATGGGGTTTTTACCGGCGCTCAATCAGATCATTGCCAAACTTCCATCGGAGCGGCAGTCGCTGTTCTTTTCAGCGACCATGCCACCAAAGATTCGGCAATTGGCGAAACAGTTGTTGTTCAATCCGTTTCAAGTCAACGTCACACCCAAAACGACGAGTGTAGAGGGGATTGAGCAGAAGGTCAGAATCGTTGATAAAGCCAACAAAGTAGAGTCACTGTGCAAAACGCTCACGAGTAAAGGCGTCGATCGCGCAATCGTGTTCACTCGGACCAAGCATGGTGCAAACGGGTTATCCAAAAAGCTCGAGCGCACGGGCCTGCGGGTGGCAACCATTCATGGCAATAAGTCGCAGGGTGCGAGGCAGCGAGCACTTGAAGGATTCCGTAATAAACGTGTGACAGTGCTAGTTGCAACGGACGTGGCTGCACGTGGCATCGATATCGATGGTGTGACACATGTCATCAACTACGATATGCCGGTTGAACCAGAGAGCTATGTTCATCGCATCGGGCGAACTGGGCGTGCTGGTGCCGACGGGATCGCAATCTCATTTTGCACGGCCGACGAGCAGGACGAACTGCGAGCGATCGAGAAGCTTATCGGGCAGAAATTGTTGATTGAGAATCCTGAAGTAGGATTTGGCAATCGCGAATCGAAATCTTCCGGCAAAGGTGGATCGCGTCAATCGAAACGTGGAGGGTATTCACGCAACCGCGCATCCACGAGCGGAAATCAGACTCAATCCCGATTTCAACGCGGAAAGAAAAAGAGCGGTGGACGGAACCGCAAGACGCAACAGAACGTCGCGACGAGGTAACCTCTCGCGACAGGCAATGACTTGATTCTGTGTAGCAACGTCAGCAAAGATATTCAAGTGTTTTCGAAACCAGGAAACCTTTGCGTATTGAGAGTTCCTGACAGATCCTGTCTTGCACTGGCAACAGGTGATTGAATCAGTAAACATTCCTGCCTGGCAGTTCAGATGCCTCGGTCCCGTTGACCACGGGAGAGGCAGACAGGCGGGGAATGTTGGTGTTTCCTTTCCGGGGCTTGTTTTCGAATACGTCCTTGACGTTGATTAAGATCCTGGCATCAGTTGGGGATTCATTTTGTAGAGGTGAATGCAGAATGCGTTCACCGGCAGCAGGCGGTGAAGCACCTGCTGTTTGTTCAGCCCACGCCATAATCGCTTAATTGGAATTCCCAGTAGGGCACATC
The DNA here is from genome assembly GCA_028823035.1 of Rubripirellula sp. GTDB lineage: Bacteria > Planctomycetota > Planctomycetia > Pirellulales > Pirellulaceae > Rubripirellula. The sequence continues at coordinate 333 of JAPKCI010000466.1, read as the reverse complement.
CGGTCGATCTGATTTTGCGAGTCACTGTGGTTTCAGTCTCGGGTTGAGTCTTTGTCGAGAACGGGTGGATTGAATTCCAGTTCAGCAAAGACTGGGCGGTGATCAGATGCTAACGACTCGTTGATGACTCGTGCAGAGATCAGACGAAAACACTGCGTTGGCCGAAAGAAAACGTAATCGATGCGTGATTTCGGGTTGGTCGCAGGCGCCGTTGCCGCAGGTGGGATGTCGGTGGCGTTGGTCCAATGTTTAATCAGAATACTAACGGGTTCTGAATCGGGCGTGGCGTTCATATCGCCTGCCAAAATCGTTGGCGTGGTGTCGTCTGGTTTA
>JAPKCI010000177.1 GCA_028823035.1 Rubripirellula sp. | reverse complement strand
ACAAGGACAAGGACAAGGACAAGGACAAGGACAAGGACAAGGACAAGGACAAGGTTTGGGTCAGGGGAAAGGTGCGGGTGACCGACCCGAGGCAGAGGAGGACACCAACACCTACGAGACGCAGGTCCGGGGTAAGGTCAAGAAAGGAAAGGCCGTGATTGCGGGGTTTGCTGATGGGCCGAATCGCAAGGGTGTCACGCGTGAAGACGTCAAACAGGCAATTCAAGGTTCGCTGGGGGACCCCAGTGACCCGTCTGAGAACCAGACACTGCCTCGCGCTGAGCGTGAACATGCCCAGCAGTACTTTGACCGTCTCAGGGACGGAGACGAGACCGAATAGCGACTACAGGTCGGCGAAAGCTTCCTCGATCAACTCGGCTTGCTCCAGTTTGTGGGCTGCCATGCTGCCAGTGCTGGGGCTGGCTGATTCGACACGGCTGACCCGTTTCAGGTCGAACTCTTGAGAGAGTTCATCGCCGAAGATAAGTTTGATGTAGGGCCAAGCACCCATGTTGGTCGGTTCTTCCTGAACCCAGTAGACCGATGTGCCCTTCGCTAATCCCTTCATCGATTCCAGCAGTTCTTCGATGCTGAGGGGATAAAGCTGTTCGATTCGCATGATGGCGACATTGTCCAGGTTCCGGTCCTCTCGTGCCTCCAGCAAATCGTAGTAGACCTTGCCGGTGCAAAAAATCAGGCGGTCGGCGTCTGTCATGGCGACCTGTTCGTCCGGCAGAATCTTTTGAAACGCTCCTTCGGCGAGTTCAGTCAATGGGCTGAGGGTACGAGGATGCCTCAACAGGCTTTTTGGTGTGAGTACGACGAGTGGTTTTCGCCATTTTCGTATCACCTGCCGACGCAGTAGGTGAAAATATTGGGCTGGTGTTGTTGGCTGACAGACCTGGATGTTGTGTTCTGCCGCCATGGCAAGAAATCGTTCTACACGTGCACTGCAGTGTTCCGGACCTTGGCCTTCAAATCCATGCGGAAGCAACATAACCAGTCCGCTGAGCCGATTCCATTTATCTTCGGCACTGGCAATGAACTGGTCGACGATCACCTGAGCACAATTCCAGAAGTCACCGAACTGAGCTTCCCAGACGACCAGCCCATCAGGGCTGTCCAGCGAGTACCCATATTCGAACCCAAGGACGCCCGCTTCACTGAGTGGGCTGTTGTACAGTTCCAGTTTTGCCTGATCGGGTCTTAGATTGGCCAGCGGTACGTAGGTGGTTCCATCCTTGATGTCATGCAAGACAGCATGCCGCTGACTAAAAGTACCCCGTTGGCAGTCCTGGCCGGTCATGCGGACGGGATGTCCGTTGGCTAGCAGCGAGGCGAAGGCAGCGGCTTCGGCGCTGGCCCAATCCAGAGGAAGAGTTCCCTCGGCCATCTCGCGCCGGAGCGCCATCGGGCGTTTCAGTTTTTTGTTGGCCGAAAAATTGTCAGGTAGCCTGGTCAACGAGTCCAGTAAACCAGCGAGTTTTTGCTGATCGTATCCGGTATCAGTGGACTGTACTGGTTCGGGTCCGCCAAAGTAATCGCTCCAATTGGCAGCGAGCGTTTGTGTGTCTGGTACAAACGGTTCATGTTTGCTTGCCGCAAATTCTGATTCCAGTTTTTCCGTCCGTTTCTGCTGGATATCTTCAGCTTCCTCTGGGCTGATTTTGCCCAGCTTCAGCAATCGAGCGAGATACTGTTCGCGAACGCTGGCTCGACGATCAATTTCAGCGTACATGCGAGGTTGAGTGAAGCGGGGTTCATCGCCTTCATTGTGTCCCCATCTGCGGAAGGCATACAGATCGATGACAACGTCACGCTGGAATTCCTTGCGGAAATCCATCGCCAAGGAAACAACTTGCGCTACGGCTTCAGGGTCCTCTCCGTTGACATGGAAGATCGGAATCTGGAGCATTTTTGCAATGTCGGTTGCGTAGGTGGTACTACGGCCGTCATGGGGTTCTGTGGTGAATCCAACCTGATTGTTGATGACAATATGCAGCGTTCCGCCGGTCCTGTATCCCTCCAGTTGACTCAGGTTGAGGGTTTCCTGAACCACTCCTTCGCCAGCGAAAGCGGCGTCCCCGTGGATGAGGATTGTCATGACTTCCTGTCGTCGCTCATCGCGGCGACGATCTTGTTTGCAGCGTGTTCTGCCCTGCGCGACTGTGTTGACAAATTCAAGGTGGCTTGGGTTGAAGCACAGCGAGATGTGCAGATTGTCACCGGAGGCGGTGGTCCAGTCGCTGCTGTATCCGAGGTGGTAGCGGACATCTCCACCGCCCCGGTTCATTTCAGGATTGGGATCATCAAAGGACCAGAAAATATTCATGGCCCGTTTTTTGAGGATATTTGCCATCACGTTGAGGCGGCCACGATGGGCCATGCCCATCACCACTTCTTTGACGTTGTGCTGGCTGGCTTTTTCCAATGCCAAATCCAGCATTGGGATCAGAGTTTCAGCACCTTCGAGCGAAAAGGTCTTGGCTCCGACGAACTTTCGTCGCACAAATTCTTCGAAGATCGTGGCGTCAGCCAAACGGGCGTAGATTCGACGTTGAACCTCGTGTGACAGTTCGAGACGGTTCTCTGTCGTTTCCATACGACGCTGCAGCCAGTCACGGATGTTCCGTCGGTCGATGTGCATGAACTGGGCACCGATACTTCGGCAGTACGTATTCCGTAAACGCGTCAGAATGGCATCAATGGTTCCACCCAGACCGTTTTCGCTCGAAGTTCCATCAAAGGGTCGGCTCAGATCCTCCTGATTAAGGCCGTAGACGTCAGGATTCAATTCAGGGCTATCAGGTCGATCGAAACCCAATGGATCGAGATTGGCGACAAGGTGGCCGCGGACGCGGTACTCGCGAACCAGGTTATTCACCCGATCCTGAATCCGAGATAACCAGAGTGCCTGTGCGGTGGCCTCATCGTTGGTTGCCTGCGAACGACCATTTCCGTCTTTGCTCGTGGAAGGCTTGCTTTTACTGGTACCCCCACTAACAACCAAAAACTGTTCAAAGTACTTACGCCAGTTTTCTGAAACGCTGGTGGGGTCGCGAACGTACTGGACGTACAAATCGTCAATGTAATCCAAGCTGTAGCTTTTCATGATGCCAGCAGGGCCGATGGAAGTGGGCCGATGGAAGTGGGCCGATGGTACGCGAGTTGGCCAATATGCAAATGGGCCAGTTGCGTACGGATGGGCCAGTTGCGTACGGATCAAATGCGGATTGTTTGGGCTTGAACCCTGAGGATAATCGTCGGAGCAGCAGGGTTCTGCTGCAATTTATAGAATACCCATCGTATGCGGTAGCGGCTCAATGTGACTTTCGGCGTGAGTTTTAACTGAAAACTGAAAACGTTGTGGCATTTCTGACCATCGTCACGGGTGGTAAGTTTGGAGGCCGCCCCGAAGTGGCATTCCTCGTTTCAAGATTCTCGTTTCAAGATTCCCAGTTGATTGATTGAATGGCCGTACTGATACAAGTTCGTGATGCTCAGAAACGATTTGGAGACCAGTTGTTGCTGGATGACGCTGAGTTGTCGCTGGTTGACGATGTCAAAGTCGGATTCATCGGACGCAATGGCGCAGGAAAATCGACCCTGTTGAAGCTCCTGCTGGGTGAAGAAGAGTTGGAAAAAGGGGAAGTCGTCCATCATCCATCGCTCCGTATTGGCTACCTCCGCCAACATGATCCCTTTCTGCCCGGCGAATCAGCTCTCGATTTCCTGATGCGGGACAGCGGCGAGCCGGATTGGCGGTGCGGCGAAGTTGCAGGGCAATTTGAGTTGAAAGGAGCTTACCTTGAGGGGCTGGTGAAGTCCCTTTCCGGTGGCTGGCAAACCCGGGTCAAGTTGGCGGCACTGCTGCTCAAGGATCCCAATTTGCTGATGCTGGACGAACCGACCAACTTTCTCGACTTGCGGACGCAGATTCTGCTGGAACACTTTCTCCGGGATTTCAAACAATCAGCGTTGATTGTCAGCCACGATCGTTCTTTTTTGGCGGCGACCTGTTCTCAAACTCTGGAACTCTCTCGTGGGAAACTGACGATGTATCCCGGTCAGATTGATTCCTTTCTGGAATATCGTGAGGAAAGGCGTGAGCACGATCGCCGGGTCAATTCGACTGTCATCGCCAAGCAGAAGCAATTGCAACGCTTCATCGAAAAGAATCGGGCCAATGCCGCTACTGCCAGCCAGGCACGCAGCAAGGCAAAGCAACTCGAAAAACTCCAGACGACCGAGATTCAGGTTGATGAACCTACCGTGCACATTCGGGCACCTAAGGTTGACGCCAGGCAGGGTACTGTCGTGCGTTGCGACAACCTGTCGATCGGTTATCCCAACCATGTGGTTGCCGACCAGATCACTCTCGAAATCGAGCATGGTGAGCGGGCCGCCCTTGTTGGTGACAATGGTCAGGGCAAGACCACGTTGCTGCGAACTCTTGTGTATTCACTCGACCAGCTCGGTGGCAAAATTAAATGGGGTTATGGCGTCGAAATCGGGACTTATGCGCAGCATGTCTATAGCAGTCTGGATGAACGTCTGACGGTGCTTGAGCAGTTGGAATATGCCTCAGATAGTGAAACGACGCGGCAGGATTTGCTTGCCATGGCTGGTGCGCTGCTATTTCGCGATGAACACATCCAGAAAAAGATCAAGGTCCTCAGCGGCGGTGAACGGGCGCGTCTCTGCATGGCTGGCTTGCTACTGGGTACGTCGAATGTGCTTGTCCTCGATGAACCTGGTAACCATCTCGATGTAGAGACCGTAGAGGCTTTGGCAGAAGCTTTGGAACTCTATAAAGGAACCGTGATTTTCACCAGTCACGACAGGCACTTCATGCAGCGAGTTGCCACCAGTGTGATCGAGGTGCGCGATGGAAGTGTGAAAAATTATTTTGGCAATTATCAATCCTACCTGACGTCAGTGGAAAAAGAGATTGACGATGGTGAACGGGAACGTGCTGGTAAAGCGAAAGGGGCTCCTGGAGGACCGAATCACAAGGCCAGCGTCGGTGATTATCGGCAGGGCCAGCGCGACCAGCGACGAGCAGAAAAAGAACTTAAGAATCTCGAAAAGAAGATCGCCCGTTTGGATGCCGAAAAGGGGGCAATCAATAAAAAATTACTTTCTGAGACAAATCCGAAAGAAGCCTTGGAACTGCATCAGACGTTAACCGAAGTTACCGAATTATTGAACGACAGCGAGGAACGTTGGATGGAACTTAGCAGTGATGCATGAGTCTTCAGCCAGCAATTGATTGATCCTGTCATGGTGGTTGGCGTTGAAAGGAATGTGCCCCAAGATAATATTTAGAACTTCTGGATTGGCAAACAGCGTGGCACTTATGCACCCAGTTCGTGTTCAAATCGCAGCACCGCCCGACTGATCTGTCCATGGAATTCAGCTCAATCATGGTTTCTCGCACTTCAGCAGTTGGTCAACCGCGTTTCATCGGGCAGTTGAAATTGATTGGTTTTGCATCGAATGCTGTTGGCAGTAGAGTGGTGTCAGGCAAGAATGAATGCCTGTGTACCTGCGACTTGATCCTATTTCGGTACTGTTCTCTTTCCACTAGTTGACGATGCCTGTACCGCCCCTCCGTATTGGTGATCTGCTCGTCGACCCGCCTATTTTGCAGGCGCCGATGGCAGGTTTTACCAACGCCGCCTTCAGGGAGGTCGTGCGGCAATTTGGGGGCGTTGGTCTGCTGGCTACAGAAATGGTCAATGCCCGCGGTTTCGTTTGGATGGACGAGCATGTCGCAGAGCATCCTGATCGCTTGTGGGGGGTTGCTGAAGAGCCTCGGCCACTTGCGGTACAAATTTGGGATAATGATCCCGAGACCATGGCCAAGGTTGGCCGTCGCCTGACCGAGGAATATCAGGTCAGCGTGGTCGATATCAATTTTGGTTGCCCAGTGAGACAGGTGACCGAAAAAGCGCATAGCGGAAGTTATTTGCTTCGCGAACCTCAGCGGATGTTCCAAATCATTCATCGCTTGGTAGAAGCCTGCTCACCCACGCCGGTGACTGCAAAAATCCGGCTCGGATGTTCACGCGAATTGGTGAATTGCAATGAGGTTGCCAAGGTGGTGGAGGAGGCTGGGGCGGCAGCCTTGACTGTGCATGGCAGGACAGCACATGACATGTTTCGCGGTAACGCAGATTGGGATCGGATCAGCGAAATCAAGCAGCATTTGCGAAACATTCCACTGATCGGCAATGGTGATCTTGATTCTGCCGAGAAGGTGGTGTCTGCATTCCAGAATTATGATGTCGATGGGGTGATGATCGCCCGAGCCTGTTTGGGAAGGCCGTGGTTATTCGCGCAGGCTGCCGCCGCGTTGAAAGGTGACGCAATCCCCCCTGAGCCGACTCTGGATGAACAGCGGGACGTGATGTTGAACCACTACCGTCTGGTGGTCGATCGGTTTGGGGAAGAGAAGGGGACCATTTTGATGCGCAAGTACGCCTGCTGTTATGCGCAGGGAAAACGTGGAGCGAGGTTCTTTCGGACGCACGTGGCAAAGGTTGCAAACTCGGCAGAGTTCTACAGCGTAGTCCGCGAGTATTTTCCCGGTTCAGAACCAGTCGATTCCGTTGCGACGGAGTTGGCGTCCTGAGCAGATGTGTCCAAGGTGCGGGTAGTACCTGAATACCGCTTCACTGGTTTTCATCGCTGCGTTCAAGCCAGCAGACGTTGGACATAAGCCTTGAAATCCCGCATGTCATCCGGAAGTTCGCCAGGCCCCACGATCAATGGGCCCTGTTCAGGTTGGGTGTGCAATCCATGGCTCCCGCGTACCAGTTGGGCATCAAGCGGAATGACATCCATCTTATAACGCAAACCAACCTTCTTTTGCGCCAGACGCGACATCGCCCTGACCTTGCTGGTCATGAACAGTTCGCAAGGGTCATAGCCTGGTTTGCGATGAATGTCGACCGTTCGGGCAAAGTCGGGGGCCAGAGAATCATCGAGCCAGTAATAGTAGGTGAACCAGGCATCCGATTCCGAAAGCACGATCAGTTCGCCACTGCGGGGATGGTCGAGTTCAAGTTCGACGGGGCGTGAAACGCGGGCAACCCCGGGAACTGATTGCAGTGCCTTCGCTACCTCATCGATCATGGCCGGATTTCGCACGTAGACGTGTGCAAGTTGATGATCAGCGACCGCGAATGCATCCGATTCACCGGGCATCATCATTTCGCCAAATGGACCGCGTCGGACCGTTAGCCAGCCCATTTCACGCAGGTAGCGATTCAAGTGAACGGGGCGATGAACCGGCACCAACCCATACTCTGAAACAACGATGACTTGTGCATCGATGTTGTTTGCTGCGTCGATGATTCTGCCCGCACACTGATCCAGGTCGGCGACTCGTTGAGGGTCATGCTGCGGAAGTCGTTGGAAGTCGTAATCAAGATGAGGCAGGTAGGACATCGTCAGTTTGGGGCGATTTTCTCGCATCACGATTGCGGTGGCGTCGGCAATCCATTCACTGCTGGGAAGTCCGGCATTGGGCCCCCAAAACGAGAAAAACGGGAATGGACCGAGACGCTGGACCAGATCGCACTCGGTGTGGTCGAGAATGTCGAACACTTTGGACCCGTCGCAACCGTAATGAGGCTTGGGAGTCGCGCTGAATTTCACGGGTGCCGACTGATTGAACCACCAGAACATTTTCGCGGTTTCAATTCCTTCATAGAATTTTTCACCCGACACCAGCGAGTTGGCTTGTTGCCAGAAGCGGATTTCCTGAGTGTCACGGTAGTACCATCCATTTCCCACGATACCGTGTTCGCGGGGCGGCAAACCGGTCAGTAAAGTGGCCTGAGATGTGCAGGTCACGGCAGGGAGCGGGCTTTGCATTGGCTGTGACTCACCGACTGCTGAAATACGCGGGGCGTGTTTCAGCAGTTCGGGTGTCAATCCGACAGCATTGATGATGCAAACGCGAGTCATACAGGTGGCTTCAGGAAGGGATGAATCTGTAGGGAATATCTAAGCTTCCCTCGAGCCCCCGTCTTCTGCAATATCCAGTTCGCCGGCTTTGTATTTCGCCCAGTACTTGTTCAATGCCCGCTTGACGATGCCGCTCAGCAAGAACACTCCCAGCAAGTTGGGGAAGCTCATCCCAAGGATCATCAGGTCACTGAACTCGAGAATGTTACCCGCGGTAACGATCGAACCCAATACTGTGAAGCAAAGGAATAGGATTTTGTAGACGATCGACAGCCTTGCTCCAAAGAGTTGCACCCAGCAGCGTTCGCCGTAATAAGACCAACTAATGCAGGTGGAGTAGGCAAATAGGACCACCGCAACATAAAGAATGTATCGGAACCAGTCATAGCCGCCGGTGGTGAATGCAAACAGGGTGACTCGTGCCCCTTGGTTGGCATCAATCGCTTCTTTCATTTCTGGATGCAAATTGACGTCGTAGGCGCCGGTAACGATCACGACCAGAGCGGTGATGGTGCAAACCACTACGGTATCGATAAATGGTTCCAGCAACGCAACGATACCTTCGCTGACCGGTTCCTCTGTCTTGGCAGCAGAGTGGGCGATAGCTGCTGAGCCCACGCCGGCCTCATTGCTGAACACCGCACGTTTAATACCGATGACAAGCACGCCGAGGAAGCCACCATACATTGCGCTGGGGTTGAATGCTTCCGACCAAATCAGGCTGATCGCGGCAGGGATGCCTGCGATGTTGATTGCTAAAATGAACAGGGCCGCAAGAACGTAGGCTCCACACATGAACGGCACAATTTTACTGGCGACCGCACCAATACTTCGCATGCCACCTACGATCACGATGCCGACCAAAGCAGCCATGATCAAGCCGTAGATGACAGGAAAGTCCTGCAAGATGGGGACGTCACCCCGGATGGCTTCAAGTGATTGCCCAATTTGAAACGCATTTCCGCCTCCGAAGCTGGCACCGATGCATAGCAGCATGAATAGAACCGCCAGAATTTTTCCCAGTGGAGCCAAACCTATTTCTGCCAAGCCAGTCTGGAGGTAACGCATGGGACCGCCGAGCACATGCCCATCTGCGTCCTTGATGCGGTAAATTTGTCCTAAGGTGCACTCCGCGAATTTGGCAGACATCCCCAAGACTCCAATCGCGATAATCCAGAGGCAAGCACCTGGTCCACCGGTGCCAATTGCGATCGCAACACCGGCAATGTTGCCCAAGCCGACGGTTGCTGAGAGGGCCGCCGATAATGCTTGGAAGTGAGATACTTCTCCCGTTTCGCCCGGTTTGTCATACAAGCCGCGTGTCAAGTTGATCGCATGCTTGAATGCTCGGATGTTGATGAATCCCATCTTGAGGGTGAGAAACACTGCACCTGCCAGCAACCAAACGACTACGAAAGGAATGCTGATTCCATCCGGGTTGTCCTTGGTACGCAGCCAACCTTGCCGGATCTCTGTCAGAGGTTTACCGGTCGACTCATCGACGACGGTATTGCCAAATTCGTCGTTTACCTCCTGCGTACGCGGGCCAGTATAGAAATCAAAAAACAGAATGGTAGCGAAAGGACTGACGACGTATGTCCCGAAGGCTTCGTCGATTTTTGCTGCTACGCTTGCTTCGACTTCTTTGGCAGTTTCCATTGCCTCTGAGGATTGAGATACCGGCAAATCCTCTTCAGAGCTCGGCTGAGCAGTTTCATTCGCAGGATTTCCAGAGTCGGGTTCGTTGGCCGGTTCGTTGGCCGGTTCGTTGGCCGGTTCGTTGACGACTGGTTGATCCGAGGTGCTCGACCCGTTGGTCTGGGCTGCAAGAGATCCGATGGGAAGCCAAAGGATGGCGAGCAGAAGAAGTGCGAAACGTGCGGTCGGCATGGTCCACTCTCAAGCGACGATGGAAGATGGGAAAATGTGGGAATGATCACCCACAGCGTCACAGGCTAAAGCCTTCAGCGTTGAAAATCGACACCACAGGTGGAGAAACCTTGGGCAGAAGCGGTGGAAAATTGTCTTCAAATGCGTGGATTTGTTCGCTGCGGTGTCTGAAAAACGTCCCATGAGGTGGACGGCAACCCGGAGTTTTCTTCCTGTTTATCAGGATAACTTTGGTGGGCTGTTAAATTGTGGCAGGTGGGGTGGGTAGGTCCGAACCGCCGGGAAAACCGAGTAGCCGGTATTTTCGGCACTGCAATCGATTTGGAGCTGTGATCCCACCGGGCGTCAAAATAACGTTAAAAACCGGCAAGTGGTGGAAAAACCGATGCAAGAGAGGCTCGCAGGAGAAAAGTGGTCAGGGGCGGGCTCGAACCGCCGACACCGGCCTTTTCAGGGCCGTGCTCTACCAACTGAGCTACCTGACCTTGGTGCTGCCACGTTGCCACTTTAATCATGACAAAAACAAATCGGAAGCACCTTCGTCGATCAATTCGACGAGGGGCGATCGTAGGGTATGATGCGTAAGGTCGTCAATCGGTTCACCTAGTCCAGTTTGTGAGTTCAAATGCTCACCAACAACAAATTTATCTCTTCTCAGTGGTTCAGGCAGGATTGTTATATGACAGTTCAAGGGAGCATCCGGTCAGCAGGGCATTTTGGCCTCGCGATGTCAATTTCACTTTTTGTTTTAGTGGCATCGGATCGGTCCGCGTACGGATACACGCCAACCGATCCGGTAGTAACCAAAATGGTCGAGCGGGGTGTTGCCTACCTCGACAAGTTGACTGACAACGATTTTGGCGGCGGAGATGCCTTCTCGACTTTGTCGGGTGAGGCAATTCTTATTGGGTACGCGCACCATAAATGCCGTCACAATCCCGATAGCCCAGCAGTCAAGCGGGGCCTTAAATTCGCCAAGTCGGTCGTCAGTAGTTTGGCAAAAGGGGGTGCGAAATCTGCTCAGAAGCGAACGTATGTGATTGCGATTTCTGTGTTGCTATTTGCGGAAGTGGATGCCGATGGCTATCGCAGTGAATTGCAGACGCTACAGAAATCCTTGCTCGATTTTCAAAGCGGCAATGGTGCGTTTTGTTACCCGGGGGATGACCCCTCAAAGAAAGGTGACATCTCGATGAGCCAGTATGGCATGTTGGCCATTTGGACGCTTGATCGAAACGGCATCCCGCTTGACTACAACCGCGTTACGGAGACCTTGCAATGGTTGCTGCGAGTACAGGATCCGGGTGGTGGATGGCCCTATCATGCTCTGGACCCCGGTCCAGGTCGGGGAAGAATGACCCAGAGCACTCGGGAAATGACTGATTCAATGGCGTTGGCTGGTGGCAGTAGTCTTCTGATTGGTGGTGATGCTCTCAGGCTATGGGGCAATACTGATGACGATGCTGACAACGGTATCCCAGGCTTACCCAAGGCGATCAAGATTTTTAAAGAAGACAAGAACGTGAAGCGTCGGAAACGCGGTTCTATGTCTGAGACGCCAATCAAACTCGCTGTCCAGATGATGCGTGGTTGGCGTCAGAAGAATCCCTACAAGAAAACCGGCATCGACTGGTATTACTATCGGATTTACACGTTGGAAAGATTTGAGAGTTTCATTGAAATCGCCAATGGTTCGTCCAAGAACGCTAGTCCTGCGTGGTACAACCGGGGTGTAGATGAGTTAAGGCCAACTCAAGGGGCTGATGGCGGTTGGACAGATCGTTCGCAAACACGGCCACCGGTCAGTACCGCTTTTGCATTGTTGTTCCTGATTCGCAGTACGCAAAAGACAATCTTTACCATGAGCCAGGGAAGTCTTCAGGGTGGCTATGGCTTGCCCAAGGACACCACTGATATTCGTGTTGACAAAAAAGGTCAGATCAAGGGGCGACCGGTCGCTGCTCAAGTCACGGATATGCTTGATATCCTCGAAAAAGATGGTGCTGGTGAAACTGAGGGTAAGTCGATACCGGATGATCTTGAACTGGACGAAGACCCGATTGTCCGCGCGACTCAGATGGATCGTCTGGAACGGTTGGTGCGGGGCAGCAGATCATGGCAGGCGAGAAGGGTTGCCGCGAGGTTGCTTGGCAAGAGTGACGAACTCCGCGTTGTGCCTTCTTTGATCTTTGCTTTGAGCGACCCCGATGGCTCAGTGCGTCGCTATGCTCGCGATGGGCTGAGATTCATTAGTCGGCGTTTTGACGGGTTTGGAATGTCGAATGACCCAACCACAGCCGAGGTGGACAAGGTTCAACGGCAATGGCGGGATTGGTATCGCACCATGAACCCGAAATTTGTGTTCTTGGACTACGATCTGTAGGCCTCGACTTGGTTGCTATTCAACCGCATCGTAAAAGACTTCAAGCACTATTGGCAGGTTACCTGAATGACATCGGTCACTGATCAAAATCCAACCGAAATTTCAGCCGAGGAACGGGCTGAACAGCGGTCCTCTGAACGTGACAAACTTCGTACCAGTCGATTTGATTTGGTGACGTCGTTCCTGATGGCATTGATACTGTTCATTGGCTCTCTCGTTGTGATGGGCATCATTATCTTCATCACCAGTCGGTGGGCATTTGCTCCTCTGGCGATCGAGCCAATCATCGAGAATCCAGCAGGTCGGGGTGAAAACCCCGAGGGATTTGAGAGGGACTTTGAACCGCCCGGGGCGGAAGAAGTCGAGGAACTGATGGAACCAACCCTTCAGGATACAATCGAGGCTGTCACTGATGCGGTAAGTACCGTCGCTGCATCTTTAGTCACGACTGATACCGACGCAACTGCCACCACATCCGGAACTGGAGCAGGAGATAGTCGTCCGCCCGGACCAGAAGGGGAAGGTGAGGACATCATCCCTCGATTCGAACGCTGGCAGCTCAACTTCACCGCCCGCGACATCGGTTTGTATGCGAGGCAACTTGATTTTTACAAAATTGAACTGGGAGCCATCGGTGGCTCAATCCAAGGCGTGGACGTTGCCAGTAACCTGGCCGGCAGCCCGAAAAAGTATCGTGTCGTGAAGACCGAGGATGAAAAACGACTTTACTTCATGTGGAATAGTCCGAGCCCACTGATGCAGTTCGACCGGCAATTGTTGGGAAAAGCCGGGATTCCGCTTCCCAATCGCCAAATGCTGAAGTTCATTCCGACGCAGTTGGAAAACCAGTTAGCTCAGATCGAAAAAACCTATTGGGAGTCGAAGGGCTACACCTCAGTGACCCAAATTGCAAAGACGGTATTCGAAAGCAAGGCGGCCGGCGGTGGGTACCAGTTTGAGGTCATCAGCCAGCGTTACCGAAAGCCGAAAAGGTAGAGCATGATTGACTCCGTATCTCAAACACTCCGGATTGGCAGGTCGCTGCGCGAAACATGCCCGTCGGGGCAGTTTTTTAATTTGCGAATAACGGCAGATTACCACTCACTTTCGGCACTTCAAACGATTTCGGCAATGCAGCAAACGGGGCAGCAAACGGGGCAGCAAACGGGGC
>JAPKCI010000176.1 GCA_028823035.1 Rubripirellula sp. | reverse complement strand
GAGCCTCACTGAGGCTCCAGGACGGTTTTCCGGCCGTTGCGACCGTTGGTCGGGATCTCTTCGTTGCAAGGCTGAGTCGGCCTTGCAGCAGGCTTGAGAGTCAGTCAGTCTCGCCTTGGATGGTAATGACCAAATTGCGGCCACTGGCATGATTGCGGTGTTCGCAAAGGTAGATCCCCTGCCAAGTGCCCAACTGCAGCCGACCGTTTCCAATCGGGATCATGACGCTGGCTCCCATCATCGACGACTTCACATGAGCGGGCATGTCGTCGCTGCCTTCAAGCGTGTGGACATAGGGCAGGGTTTCGGGAACGGCATGATTCATGGCCGTTTCAAAATCAACTCTCACGTCCGGATCGGCATTTTCATTGATGGTCAGCGAGGCACTGGTGTGTTGGATGAATGTCTGCATCCAGCCAATCTGGATTGATCTCAGTTCGGGGACTGCACCCACGATTTCAGGTGTCACGAGATGGAAGCCGCGTCGAGCGGGCAGAAGCCGCAAAGTTTTCTGAATCCACATTTTTGTCACTGTTGTCAGGGTCAAATGTCGCCCGAGGAAAAGTTTTTTTTGGGTTGCCAATCGGGCTGGAGCAACCAGGTGCTTTTATTGCGGCTTTGAATTCTCCGTCAAGGAGGTTGCAGTTCAGGAAGTCTGGCGAATCAGCCGGCCAAGTGGTTCATTCCCCCATGATGGGCAACCAATGTCGCGAATTTTCCCCTTGGTTGCATTCAGTCGTTCGGGCAGTGAGGACCGAATCTACCGTCCTGAGAGTCAATGATCGCTGACTTTCCCCGTGTTTTCATCGTCCACCCGGCCTGCGAATTGGGGCTGTTGGGTGTTGAGTTCTCACGAATTTTCTTGACTGATTGGTAATCACGTTAATAATCATCACGTATGACCCAGCGAGTGCTCCACGGAAAGCGAGCACCACGACGAAGATTCACAGTGGCCTGCCGGTTGGAACCGTCGGCCGACAGAAGAAGAACTGGAAAACAGAATTTATGAGCCAATGCAAGAACGTGTTCGAGGCCATCTTGCGGTACGGTCACGATGAAGACTTCGTGCCCCAACAAGATGAAAAGTTCAGAGCTACGGATGCCCCTGCTGGAAGTGCAGACAAAATCGAGGTGCTTCGCCGCCGAGTTGAATTGGGCCAACCACTGTGGCACACCACCGACCGTGTTGATTACAGCGGTCTGACCGGAGCAATCCGACCACGCGAGTAGTCAGGACTTCGAAAATTGAATAGTGAAGCCCTGCAGGCGACTGGCCTGCAGGGCTTTTTTTTTGGCCACAGTGCAGTTGTGGCCGAATGGAAGCGGAATCGTGGAACCACTCAGATCGGGATTCACCGGTCGGATCGCCAGACAGAGATTGGTTGCTGTGATGGGCCGATTAATCCACTGCTTTGAGCCATTCGGGACAGTTGGGACAATGCCTCTCGTCCGACCTCTCCCAAGTCACGCGTCCACTCGTTTACATAGAGTTCGACATGTTGCATCAGCACGTTGTCGTCGAACTCCTGAGCGTACTTTCGCATGGTCGGAATCGCTGCGTCCCGATTCGACAAGCTGTACTCGAGCGATTCGCGGATCACTTCCAGCACCTGATCGAGGATTTCTGGAGCAAGTTTCTGGCTAGCAACAAGACCACCCAGCGGCAGCGGACATTGTGTGACCTGTTCCCAACGTGTGCCCAGGTCTTCAACCAACCCAAGCCCTTCGTCCTGCCATGTGAAACGTCCCTCATGGATGCAGACGCCGAAGTCTGCATCACCCGATCTGAGCTTTGGCATAATCTCAGAGAACACGCAATGTTCCACGCGAGTCGAATTTGGGTGAAACAGGTCAAACAACAGCTTGGCGGTTGTTTGTTCACCCGGGCAGAGGGTGACTTGTGTCCCGTCAGCAGGCAGGTCACCGACCCGAGAAGAGAGTAGCAGGGGCCCGACGCCAAATCCTAACGCCGCGCCCGAAGGCAAGACAAAGATTTGATCGGACAGTAGCAGGGCGGCGTGAAAGCTGGCTTTCGCAACATCAAAACGGCCCTCAAGCAAACCTTGGTTAAGCTGCTGAATGTCGAGCAATTCGATTTGGAAATCGAGCCCACGCCAATCCACCAGTTGATTCAGCAAAGCGTGGAATGCGAAGGTGTCGTTGGGACAGGTCGAAATCCCAAGGCGAATAGCGTGGCCTGAATGAACATTGCTTGCCATGACGGCGAACTCCACCGTGCCTGAAATTCAAGATTGTGACGGCAACCATGCACGCTGCATAAGTCTCGTCGCCAGTTCAGTAGCCGACTCCATTGCCTCGTCGATTCGCCAGTCGCCCATGTTTCGATTGCCGACCTCGTTGGAGATCCCTCTGACAATTTGCAGTGGTACGCCGGCCAGGCTGCAGGCCATCGCGACAGAAAACCCTTCCATGTCCTCCGCCGCTGCATCGGGGAACCGTTGTCGCCTCGACTCAGCTTCCTCGGCAGAGTCTGATGCACTGCAGCAGGTCAGCAACGTCCCACTCGCGGGGATTCCGCTGACAAAACCGGAATCCAGAGACAGTGTGTCTCCAATTTCTGGTTGCGCATCGGCACCCGTGAATTGCAACCAGCCCATCTGAGCGGCACTGTTGTGAGATTTGCCGACACCAACACCTACCCCGTAGCAGACTGTTCGAGTGAATCGCTGTGCGGAACCGATTGGGTAACGGTTCGCATCGAACGTGCCAGCAATTCCAATCAGGAGGACACGTTCTGGCTGGTACCTCGAAATTAAGTTGCTTGCTCGAGCCGCTGCTGCGATGGGCCCGAATCCACACAGTTGCAAGGCAAAGTTTGTTCCCTTCAGCGCATGGAGTTTGCTTTGCAGTCGTTCCAGTTCCAGCGGAGTCGGTACGAGAATGAGGTTGGTCAAAAAAGTCGATTTCGATTGAGTTGCGGAGATAAATTCAGTTAACTTACGTGATGGCAGGCTGTCGCTACATTCTACATTCTACATTCTAGAAACCTCGTTGCAGTCCTGGGGTGATATCCAGATCGATGGATGCGAATTCGTTGCGTTTGATCTTTTCCAAGGCGATGGCTCCCATGATTGCATTGTCGGTACATAGATTAATGTCGGCGATGACCACTTCATAACCATTGGCAGTTGCATTTTGCTGTAATTGCTCACGCAGGTACCGGTTGGCTGCGACGCCACCCCCGACGATCAACCGCTCACACTGATAATTGTTGACGGCTCGACTGCTCTTGGCAACGAGGACTTCGACCACAGCGGCTTCGAAAGAGGCACAGATATCTGCTTTTGACTGTTGCGTTAGGGTGATTTTCGAAAAGTCCTGATGCCCGGGGCCAACGATTGTGTAGCGGACTGCTGTTTTGAGGCCGCTGAAACTGAAGTCAAAATGATCCGCTTTTAATAAGGAACGGGGGAAATCATAAGCTTGACGATTCCCTTGGCTGGCAAGTTCCGATACGGCTGGACCCCCGGGGAATCCCAATTGCAGCATGGCGGCGACTTTGTCGAATGCTTCACCTGCGGCATCGTCGATGGTGCCTCCCAGATAAGTCAAATCGATCGGACCTTCGCAATGATACAGACTGGTGTGGCCGCCACTCACGACGAGCCCGACGCATGGATACACGTTGTGCTCGCTCGATAGTTGGCAGGCATACAAATGGGCGTGCAAGTGATTCACTGCGACCAGCGGTTTGTCCCATGCGATTGCCAGCGTTTTTGCCGCGACCAACCCTACCAGTAGTGACCCTGCCAGCCCTGGTCGATCAGCGACGGCAATTGCGGTAATCTCACGGTGGGTGATGCCCGACTGTTTCAACGCTGAATCGATCACGGGCAAGATGCGTTCAAGATGGGCCCGGGCTGCCACTTCTGGAACCACCCCGCGAAACTTTTCGTGCAGTGCTTCCTGGGTGGCGACACAATCACCGAGGACGGCCCCCGTTTCTGAGATGACGGCTGCTGCGGTTTCGTCACAGGTCGATTCGATGGTCAGGATCGGCATGTGGAAAGATTCGCTTCCCAGAGCCATTTTGACAAGGTGTGAGCAAGACACTGGTCGGCCATTGGCGGGCAAACGCAAATTTCACATCGCCGTTGAATCTCCCGACAAAAGTCCCTTCTCAGCCTTTGCGTTCAATATCGGTTTTGGGAGATCCGTTCCCGTTTGGCCATCTCGATAGCGTGCGAATCATATCAGCGGTGCAACTGGAACATTGCTTTAGCGTGGTACTCGCTACATCTTGCCGCGACCGTTGCAACGCCTGCCCCTGTCGGTGGCAGGCGCATCAATGCAGTTCAAGAGAAACTCAGGGCTGAGAGGCTGCAGGCCGAAGACTGCCCGCGTACGCCAAGTTCAACCGACAGTCACGATGCTGGAACGCTGGCAGGATGAAAAGATTTTCCGATCGCATGCATTTCAAAGCCGATACCGTTCATGGTCGCTTGGTCGAGCAGATTTCGCCCATCGAACAGGAAGGATGGACGATGCATCGCCGCGTGGACTTTTTCGAAGTCGAGCGTCTTGAATTGATCCCATTCTGTCAGGATTGCAATGGCGTGGGCGTCGTCGGCGGCTTCGTAGCAATCGTTCGCAATGGTGACATTGTTTTCGACCAGCCAGCGGTCGTGCTCTGTCAGGTGCCCACTCATGTCGGTGCATGCAAGTAAAAGTTCCTGACGGATTTGTTGTTCTGGTACCCGCGGATCATGGATGCTCAGCCTCGCCCGCTCACGCAGCAAGTCCCGACAGATATAGATCGCCGGCGATTCACGCGTGTCATTGGTGTCTTTTTTGAACGCGAAACCCCAGATGCCGATTTTCTTGTCCGATACCGTGTTGAACATGGTTTTGACAATGTCTTCGGAGAATCGTCGCTTTTGGTAGTCGTTCATGATGACGACTTGTTCCCAGTAGTTGGCGACTTGACGAAGTCCAAAGTGCTCACAGAGGTAGACGAGGTTCAGGATATCTTTCTGAAAGCAGCTGCCGCCAAAACCAACCGATGCTTTGAGAAACTTTGGACCGATGCGGGAGTCGCTTCCGATGGCACGGGCGACCTCATCAATGTCTGCGCCGGTTGCTTCGCAAAGAGCCGACATGGCATTGATCGATGAGACGCGTTGGGCCAAGAACGCGTTGGCCGTCAGTTTGGAGAGTTCACTGCTCCAGAGATTCGTTGTCAGAATCTGCTCGCGGGAAATCCAGCGTGCGTAGACGGAACTCAATGCTTCGATCGCTTCTGCTGATTCGCCGCCAATCAGCACGCGATCGGGATTCAACAGGTCATCGACGGCCGTGCCTTCAGCTAAAAATTCAGGGTTGCTCAATACATCAAAAGTGGCGCCGTTGCATTCGCTGCTGAGGATTCGTTTGACTGCTTCGGCGGTTCGGACTGGCAAAGTCGATTTTTCGACCACAATTTTGTGGCCCTTGGCATTTCTTGCAATTTGCCGGGCGCACTTTTCAATGAATTCAAGGTTCGCCGCACGACCCGCCCCGATGCCGAATGTTTTGGTGGGAGTATTCACCGAGATGAAAATCATGTCGGCTTCTTTGATCGCTTCATCAACGCGAGTCGAAAAGGTCAGATTTCGCCCTCTTGCTTCCTTGACGACTTCGTCGAGGCCCGGTTCGTACACAGGCAGGTGATCCGAGTTCCATGCGTCAATGCGTTCCTGATTAAGGTCGACCACATGAACCGGGATATCGGGGCATTGTTTGGCAATCATCGCCATGGTGGGACCACCGACGTAACCGGCACCGATGCAACAGATCTTCATGTTTTCAGTCGATAGCAGAGGGAAGATGTTTCCAGAGTCATTAACGCAATCGGGAGGGTCTTTGGCTAGGCCATTACCCAAACTCCCAAGCCTAGTCACGCCAGTCCATTTTCCACCCTGGTAAGTACAAGTTGAGACGTTTCGGACAAATTTTCAACGATTCGAGAAAGTAAAATGCCTATTCGATGCCGTCGCCTTGCTGTTTCACCGGATTCTGGCAGGTGATCGATCGTGAGCAAGCAGAGGGGGGGATTCTGGTTTGGCTCGCTTGTTTTGGGATAAGCGGTGAGTCGTCTCTCAGCAGCCTGCTGACCCGTGTTGCACCACCAGACCGTGGTTCGGGCGATTCGGTTAACGGGACAGCCTGTTCCTACCTACCCCCACAGTCCCGCCCAACTTTGCTATTCTTTTGCCGATTACAGATGGGTTCCCGAGTGGTTTTTTGATTAGGCGAGAGTGATGACTGGAGCGTTATGTCGGTGGGGTTTTTTGAGTACTGCTGCGATTGCGAGAAAAAACTGGAAGGCCGTGCGTCTGAGCGGTAATGGCCGCGTTTCGGCCGTCGCAAGTCGCTCGGTTGGTAAGGCTCAGGCATTTATCGATGAATGTTCGGCTGAAGTGTCGCAACCGCAAGACGTCTCGGCAGTCGGTTCCTATGCCGAACTGATTGAACGTGAGGATGTTGACGCGATCTATATTCCTTTGCCTACCGGATTGCGCAAAGAGTGGGTTCTCGCTGCCGCGAAAGCTGGCAAGCATGTACTGGTTGAAAAACCAGTGGCGAACAATCTGCAGGATGCGCAGGAGATGGTCGAAGCTTGTGCGGCTGCGGGTGTCCAATTCATGGATGGTGTCATGTTCGATCACAGCAAGCGACTGGCGGAAGTCTGCAAGTTACTGGAATCGAAAAGTGCGATAGGAAATCTGCGACGGATTAGCACTCATTTTTCGTTCAGTGGTGACAATTCTTTCCAACAGTCCAACATCCGGACGGATTCCAATCTGGAACCTCACGGGTGTTTGGGCGATCTTGGTTGGTATTGTATTCGAATGACGCTTTGGGCGGCTGGATTGCAAATGCCGACGCATGTCACCGCGCGAACCGTTACGCCCTTGCAGGGCAAGGATTCTGCCGGGCAGGTGCCGGGTGAATTTTCGGCAGAGATGCAATTTGCCGATGGTCTGTCAGCGGCGTTTTATTGTTCCTTTCTGACCAGCAACCAGCAAACAGTTCTGTTGTCGGGCAGTGATGGTTATCTGACAGTCGATGACTTTGTCATGCCCTTCTATGATGCGGAAGCAAGTTGGACCGAACACGGACATGTGTTGGAAATTGAAAATTGCCGCTGGAATTTTCGCAGGCACAGTCACCGGAATGCGATTGCTGAGTACGCATCGGGGGAACCCAATTCGTCCGAGGTCAACATGGTTCGAACGTTTGGACAATGTGTCCTTGAAGAAACCCTGGATTCTCGTTATCCCGAACTGACGATCATGACCCAGCGAATTCTCGATGCTTGTCGCCGAAGTGATGCGGCCGATGGCACGCGGGTGGAAGTTTAGGACGAGGCCCGCCTAGCGATGCATCAGGTTTGCGGTGGGGTGGTTGGTTTACCACTGCGGAGAGGAGAAACCGTTTTCAGGTTCTCGTGGTCGATGATTCCAGTCCCACTCGCCCCGAGGCTGACTTTTGCCGTCTGATTGGATCGCGACGGACCACAGAGGTGCATGTACCATCTGCCGACCGGCCCTCCTATAATGAGGCAGCCCTCCTATAATGAGGCGGCCCTCCTATAATGAGGCAGCCCTGTCATGAGGCAGCAACGACCGGATGTTTCTGGCTTACCAGTGGTTGCAACGCAGTGCAATTTCCTGACCACGAGATACCGTGTCGCGGGCAGTCGAAAAAAACAAATTACTGGCATGGACAGCTTTTAGTAGCCACGAGTGTAGTGTCTGACATGCACGATGAACTCTTCCGCGACCCAAGCAAAGAAACGAGATTGCGGATTCAGGACGATCAAGAAACGCTGGGAGAGCGTTCGAGCACAAGTCGGTCACTCTGGAAAGAGGGTGACTATCTGGATGGTTTTCTTTTAGAAAAGATGCTGGGAAGCGGCAGCAGTGGTGTCGTTTTTCGTGCGGTTGATGTGAAAACCGAACGCCGGTGTGCCTTGAAACTGTTGAAGAGTGGTTCGCCGGATGATTGGTTGCGGAACAAATTGGGGTTTCGCCGGATGATGCCGATTGCACATCCCAATCTGCTGCGTGTCGATCGGATTTACCAATTGAATTCTTGCATCGCGTTGTCGATGGAGGAGGTCAAAGGAGTCACCTTTGGCGAGGTCATCAAGCGTTACCAAAAGCTGGACTCGGTAGAGGCCTATCGACGACTTCTGTCGCTGCTGCGTGATTTTGCCAAGGGGCTGAATGAGATGCACTCACACGAGTTGCTGCATCGTGACATCAAGCCTGACAACCTGATGGTGGATGAGTCGGAACGTGGCCGAATTATCGATTATGGGTTGGTGGATTCTTTTGGCTTGAATCGGCCAGTCGGCGGAACCAGCGATTTCCTTGTTGGAACACCACACTATTTTCCACCCGAGGTCATCTGCACTCAGTTGTATTTGCCCGCTGGGGATATCTTCAGCCTTGGCATTGTGATTTTGGACGCGTTGTATTCCTTGCAGTCGAGGGCGGACGGGGAGCAAGCGGGATTGGAGCGATCACGGAAGAACCAGCGAGCGGATGCTGAGCAGATCGGCGTGGCAATTCAGAAGTTGCCCGATTCTGTGCCCAGTACGATCCTCGACGCCTGTCGCGAAATGCTGGAACAGGAACCGTCCGACCGCCCTACGGCCATGGGACTGTCACGGTTGGGACTGCCCCGAACCCAGACAATTCATTGGCATAAGAAAGAAACGCTCATCGGGCGTACCCGCGAATGTCGTGAGGTGTTTGCCTGGGTAGAGAATGTTTTCGATGGCGACGTCGGGCGATTCCATATCACTGGACCCTCGGGAATCGGTAAAACACGATTCCTGGATGAAGTGGTCGACTACATCGACAGTAAGAACTGGGGGCAGGTGTTTCGCGCCCAATGTCGCTTGCGAGAGGATCATCCCTTGCAGGCGTTCGATCAGATTTGCGACGCGGTTACCAGCCGTTACATGCGGGATGATCGTGAGGTGATGACTCTGGATCCCGTCAGTGTTGAACTGTTGCATGGCGTTTTTCCAGTGCTGGTCAATGTGTTGCAGCCAAACATGCAATTTCAACCGACTGGCTTGCGGTCTGAGAATCTGGATAAATTTGAAGCTGCTGCACGGTTGACTGAACAATTGCGTCTGATGGGCCCGTTGTTCCTTGTGATTGACGACTCACAATGGGCAGACAGGGAAACTTTGAACCTGCTGGATCGATTGCAGTCTGCTATTGGTAAAGACGGTTTGGGGATCATCACGGCGTCTCGTGAGGAACGTGATCCGCAGCGGACGTTCTCGACCCATTCCATTGGCTTGCCACCGTTGGCACTGGATCATTCAGTGACGATAGTCAGACGTGCAGCCGATCGTTGGGCTCTGGATGTCAGCGACGAGATTATTGAGGAGTTGGCTGTTTCAACGCTGGGCAGCCCGTTTCGACTTCAGCAGTTGGCTGACGAGTTCCGCACCGGGGGAGCTGTCGCTGATTTGGCAGACGCCGATGTGATGAAACTGTCCAGTCTGGATCGTCTTTGGAAAAAACGCGCGGATCGTCTCAGTGAGGAGGCACGCGGCATCCTGACCTACGTCATGACATCCGGCGGGCGTGTTTCAACCCAGCAGTTGGGCGAACTTACCAGTCTGGGTGAAACCGTGGATGTCGCCATTTCTGAATTGGCGCAACAGGGTCTGGTTACCGATGAAGCGACGGGCGGTGAGTGCATCACTATCTTTCACGATCGTGTGGCTGATGAATTGATCAAGACGCTCCCAGAAGAGGATGTGCGGTTGGCTCACCATGCGTGGGCGGTCTTGCTCATAAATCAGAACGACCCCGAGAGACAGTCTGCACGGGTCGCTGGTCACTTATTTGCTGCCAATGAGCCCATCCTGGCGGTGCCCTACGCAATTGCAGCGGCTAAGGACTCAGAACGACGGTTGGCGATGACGGAGGCTGGAAGATGGTACGCCCAGGTCATCGCACACGTTGAGGATTCAGAAAAAATTGCCTTTCTTCGTAAGGCCTCAAGCTGTTATGCAGCGGCCAGCTTACCTGTCGAAGCTTCGTTGTACTATCAGGAATTGTCGACCCTCGTCGATAGCGAAGAAGCAATCGAGTGCCGGCTGATGGCGATGAAATTCTTGCTGCTGTGCGGCAGACTCGGCACGATCCGAGACCAGTTGCATGAATTGGCAGAAATGCTGGGTGTCCCTGTTCCAATGTCGTCTCCCATGAGTCGCTGGGGATCCAGCATGCGGGTGCTCTACCAAAAAATGATGCTCGGATCGCAAGCCCTGAGCGAAACTGTGCAGGCGGTACTTGGCCAGACGGATAAGCAGCAAACGGATGATTCGCGTCATGGTCCAGGTGATGTGTCCAAATTGGATCGACAGCGATTGCAAATGTGCATGTCACTCATCCGACCCATGACATTTTTGGACACTCGTTATGCCTATCAATTGTGCCTCGCCAATTTACGCCTCGTGCGCAGGTGTGGTTCCAGAGTCGATCAAGTTCATGCCTTGATTGTTGAAGCTGTTTTTGATTGTCATGAACACGGTAGACGCCGAGCACAGGCGCAGACAAACCTGATGCGAATTCAACCAGAGGTAGAACGACTCAATAGTGATCGGGCTTCGGCAGTCTGGTGGTCTGGGATTGCCCATTCTCATGCACTGTCTTGCAGATGGTTTCATGTTGCTAATCCTGCCAAAACCAGTATTTGTCACTATCAGAATGTGGTGGATGCCAGTGGATTCGAAATCGCTCACATGCTGTGGATTGACATCTGGTCCAACTGGTTTGTCGGTAACTGGAGCGAGATGTTTGAAGTTGCCGATACGATAGCCGACGATGCAATGAAAAGAAGCGATCTTTTCCAGCTTGTGCTGGTGACTGGTGGGTTCGGATGTGGAGCCTGGTTGGGACGCGACAGGACTCAGGAAGTATCGCAGTTACAGGAGCGGTGTGCGGATTTCACGTTGGATTCAAGGGAAGCAAATCTGTTTAAAGTCTTTGAGTACATCGCTCAAATTCAGAAATGCATTTATGAGGGGAAATACCTCGAGGGATGGGGATTCTATCAGCGGTTGGCTGGCGGCCTGCGGCAGTTTCCCCGTGCTAGCGTGCAACTGGCTCGGGTGTCAGCCCTGGCTGTCGGAACCTTGCTTGCGACGCACAATTATGCCATCGATTTGACGGATGAATGGTTTGCTCATGTACAGTCCCTGACACGGCAACTGCGACGGGAACGGATCGGGTTTGCCTGTCTGCTGGCTGACTTGTATGACGGGTTGTTGCAGTTGCACCTTGGTCGTCGAAAAGGTAATGAACAGGCGCTGCAAGACGCGAAGCAGTTCCTCGATTCTGCCCGGAACCAAGCCAAAGAGCAGCATCTGCTGCCCTTCCGGTTTGCTGCCGAGGATGCGTTGGTTGAACTTCAGCACGGCTTTTCAGAGGGTTTGCTGCGTGGGCAGATGATGAAGAATGAAATTGTCTGCCCCGAGAGATTCATCAAGCTATACACCGTTCCGTTGGAATGATTGCGGCGGGAATCTGCTAAACTACCCGATTGGAAGGGTGTTTTCGTGTCGGGAGAGGTTCGGTAGTTTCGAACTGCCGCAAGCAGTGGTTTTGCCTGACGACACCACTGCACCCACCGAGTCGGTTGTGGCCGTTGTTGTATCTCTGCTGCTGAGGCAGTTGGGAAATCACGCCGGGTGTGTTGCATGGGGTCGTTTTCAGTCGAACTGAAGTTCAGGTTGAAACGGCTTTCTGGCCGGTTCAGCGAGATTCATTCGGATTCTCCCCTTGCCGATGCTGTTTACTACTCGCTAGCCTGACTGGGCGATGATTAGAACATTGGTCGGGCGACAGACCACTTATCTCATTCGACATCGCGTCCTCATCCGCCTCAATTCATCGAGTAAGTGACCTTCGCAAGTTGTCTAATTATTCCAATTCGACACCGCAGAGATCCAATTCATGGTCGGTATGCTTGGCCGAACGATATCAGTGTGTCTTTTCGTCATCACTTGTCGATTGGTTTGACTCAGGAATCTGGAAGCGTCGCGGGTGGGGTGAATATTGCCAGCCGATCGATCCTGTATTACTGAATGTCGATGCTCCTGAGCAAATTTGGCCAGGGTTGATGAGTTGCGATCTGATCCCGTTGATCGGTAACGGTTCTGGAGATTGGCTGTGTGTCCGAATTGATGAAAACAGTCTGGCAAGTCAGGTTGTGCAGTGGTATCACGGCGGTGGCGACTGGATTCCCTGGGGCAAAGACATTGCCGAGGCAATCATATTTGATGGTTTTGTTGATCGGATCTCGGCCAGTTCCCGGCGGCATGCGAAACCAGCGATCGCTCTACGTCCCGACATCAGCAGGGACCACGACGACGAGTTGCTCAACTGGGCATTAAGTCAGGCTCCTGAAAGTCTTGGTCGGGAACTGAATTCAGATTTGGATGACCAGCAAATAGCAAAGGTACTGCTGACAGCGGGAGTTGCCGAGGTAGCGATTCACTGCGAACTCGCTTTGAAGGCTTTGTGTTTTCCCGATGTCGAAGCGTTGACTCGGACGCTGGGTAAGGGTGTTGCTGGAATCAGTCGAGCGCAACTGACCGAGTGGGCATTTGATACGGCTCGAATCCCGGTGCGTTATCGCTGCCAGATCGAGTCTGGCGAGAATACGTTGAAAATACCTGAACAGGACTGGGATCTGGCGGCCAGCCATGCCAGGACGGTGACCGACTTAGCGCCCGAGTTGGCCTGGGCGTGGGAAATTCTGGGGTATAGTGCAGAGAGAATCGGCCAAACAGATCAGGCGATCGCAGCGTATGAGAACGCCGCCCGCTGTTCGGTGTTCACGGATCAGTCGGTGCGCATGAATACGCATTGGACATCGGATAATTCTTCCAAGTTTTGTGTTGGCAGGATCCAACACTTGAGTGAAGCCACCATCCAGGATTCTGAGTACCTGTGTACACTGTCAAATGCTGAATGTAGAACTCGCGGATCGGTGATCACGGAATACTGGAACAGACAAGCAGTGGCACAGTTGGCCGACAATGACAGGGAGGCGGCCCATCGCAGTTACATGGCTGCTGGCTGGGATCTTGGAGCTGGTCCGATCACCGTTTATGGCGAGATCATCGACCGGATCTGTGAGACGGCGAGCAACTGCGGTCAGCATGGTCGAGCTGCAGTGGCGGCGACACATCGACGCTGTTTGAAGGAACGTTACGGCATTTGAGCCTACGGAGGATTCAGTCTCAGTGAGGAACTCACACGTTCACTGCCGAATTTGATCTCGGCAATGGCGTTCGGGTGGTTCCGTTTGGTCTGCTGCAATTGCCGGTACGTTTCGCTCTGCTGCCCTGAGTAACGAAGGCTTCGGATAATCTGCCTCAACTGCGCT
>JAPKCI010000175.1 GCA_028823035.1 Rubripirellula sp. | reverse complement strand
GGCCCAGACCATCCGGGGCCCAGACCATCCGGGGCCCAGACCAAGAGTCTCTCGATGGCTAGCCGCGATGCTGGTCGACAATGCCTGCCAGCCAGAATCCAGAACAGGGTCAACGAGATTGATTTCAGAACGACCCAAAATTGGATGTTTCAGCAATCGATTGACTCCAATCGCGATCTGTGGACTCGCATTGATGCGATCAGGTTTCGCAAGAGCAATTATTAAAAATGCCCACAAGCACCCACCTGATGCAATCGGCAAGTATCTTATAGGCTGAAACGCACTGGAAAACATCAGCACACGTCGAGCTTTCGATACTCAATTCGACGCGAGCCCATTCCCACATCCATCATAAGACCATGAAAAAACCATTCGTTATTGTCTTCTCTGTAATCCTATTTTCCTTGGCATGGGCAATCCTCTCTCCGGATGCTTCTCTCGATTCGGCCATGGCTGACTCGAAGCAATCCCAGGGATTCACTGAACGTTCACTGAACGGTTCCTACGCATCCGCTGGCAGAGCGGATGGCATCGTATCCCGATCGATCGGTGTTACGAAGTTCAATGGGCAAGGCGATGTCGAGCGATTTGTTTCCATCAACACCAGTGATGGCGCAGGCGGTCGCAAGCTGATCTATATTGTTTCGACCGGCACCTACACAGTTGACCGCAGTGGAATTGGTATGATTTACTTCGACAATGAATTTACCAGTGGAGCAAGCAGTCAGGTGACGTACGATTTCGTAATCAGCAAGAGTACGGCAACCGGCAGTCGAGGCAAGAAAGGAACTCTGCAAGCCACGGAAATCACAGGTGTTCAGCGTGAAGCTGGCACGACCGCGTCTCTGATCGAAGAATTCTGGACTCGCCGAGAAGGAGTCTGAGAAAACACGCTGTTCCGTAGCATCAAATTGACTCGTGCCTGTCAAAGCAGAAAAGATGCAAACTCGCGTGAGCATACTCAGCCCCATTCCGCTTGCTGCAAGGAAGGTTCGTGCGATTTTTCCTGCAAAAATGCACGAGAATTGAATGCAGCAAGAAAAGCGAGAGTAGCAGCAATTGTGACGGTCTTCATTAACCGGACTCCAAAACTCAGGGGAAGTAGTCGCATGCGACTTTCAAGTCGCTTCAGTCACAGCCAATCAGTTGATTCTTTCAATCACAATTCAACTTATTGGTTTCGTTTTTTCTGCTAACGCCAATTTCATAACACATCGACTTGATTGCCTGCCTTCATTCGACTGTCAGCGTGGATGGGGAATCCCCGGCAAACTTGATGAGTCAAAATTGGTTCATAGGGCAATCTTCCAGAGACACAAAAGAAACTGGGTTCAGCGAGACGAACGGCATCCCAGCCAAAAAACATCTAACTCTAAAGGGGTGCCGTCAGCCAGCAAAGCAACACAACTTTTGAAGTGCGAAGATCGCAAGAAGGGACGGACGTTTTGGGTGCGGCGAGGCACGCAGCCAGAGAAGAGCATGTGCATAAAAAAAGCCCGTTTTTTCTCGAAAGAAAAAACGGGCAGTTCGAGTCGGGGCGACACGATTCGAACGTGCGACCTCCTGCTCCCAAAGCAGGCGCTCTAGCCAGGCTGAGCTACGCCCCGATTCATTAACACCGAAGCCTACACCTCGAAAAGGTATGTTGGGAAAGACTTCGACGATTCAACCTCGCTGACCGAAGTTGGGGGTAGGTTAGCGGACAAATGGAATCTGCGAAAGGTTCAGTTGCTCGTTTTTTTCCATCCCGGCCTCAAGACTCAAAAAGGCAGGAAACGCCAGCATCCGCCAAAATCCAGACCCCGGTCTTCCGCAACGGTCTTTCCCTAGCTCACCGACGTCTCAAAGATCCTCGGCAATCCAACCATTCCTTCTGAAAAGGTGGTCGGATCGACCGTTCCCTCGATCGCTTTCGCCGGTTTTTGCTTGCCGTTCCTCACTCCCAACCGGCAATTCCCCAATTTTGCCAGAATGCTATTTTTGCCGGTTTTGGCATCACCGCTGCCAATTCCAATCGCACCCCTGCCGCAAACATGTCAGGGATACCGAACCGCACGAAACCGTCGCCTCACGTCACCAATGAGTCAAACCACCGCCGCGTGGTTGCATCGACTTGGCCCCGGTGTTTCACTAGGTGAGCGTTCACCAAGCCGCGTTTTGAAGACGGACGCAATTGGTCTGAAGCCCCCGCCAGAACCGTCGCATGACGCGAGCAACCTTTCCAACGATTCCATGATCAACCATTCCATTTCCAACGGTTCGAATTCCCAACCGCGTGGTGAACGGTACCGCTGAAAACCAGCCGCCCGGAAAAGGCAACCCTGAAAACAGGCTTTTCCAAGCCACGCCCCAGAACTGAGGAACCGAAAGAATGACGAAGACACCACACCAACTCTGGATCGGAGGAAAAATCGTCGCCCCCCATGCCGGTGACTCCTTCAGCGACTTGAACCCAATCGATGACTCAACCTATGCCATGATCGGAAGAGGATCACCATCGGATGTCGAACGAGCCGTTGAATCCGCTCACACCACCTTTCAAAGCTATCGGCGTTCCTTGCCCATGGAGCGAGAAAACTGGCTCCTGCGTGCGGCGGACCTGCTGGAAAAACAATCCAACGAGTTCGTTGACATTCTGGTAGATGAAATCGGATCGCCTCTGTTGAAGGCACAGCGTGAAGTCGCAACCGCAATCGCAATCCTGAGAGCGGCCGCTGGCGCCACACATCAACTCTCGGGAAAAACGCTCCCGACCGATGTCCCAGGTCGCTACAGCATGAGTGTCCGCCGCCCGCTTGGTGTGATCGCCGGAATCACTCCCTTCAATGTCCCCCTGATCAAGAACATCAAGCATTCGGCGATGCCGTTGGCGACAGGCAACACGGTCGTCCTGTTGCCCTCAGAACACGCGCCAGTAATGGCGTTGAAAGTTGCGAGCCTGTTTGACGAAGCCGGTTTTCCTGATGGATCTTTCAATGTGGTCACAGGATTCGGAGAAGAACTTGGGGATACTCTGACCTGTCACCCGCTTGTTCGCATGGTGGGCTTCACCGGATCAACGCGTGTCGGTCATCACATCAGTGCCCTGTGTGGAAAGCAGGCAAAACGTTACTCGCTCGAAATGGGGGGCAAGAACCCATTGGTCGTCCTGAAGGATGCCGAACTGGACAAAGCAGTGCAGGGCAGTGTGATTGGATCGTTCCTGTATCAAGGACAAATCTGCATGGCGTCCAGTCGGATCTATGTGGAAAAACCTGTTCACGATGACTTCCTTGACAAGTTCGTGGCAGCCACCGGGCAACTGGGAATGGAAGATTTACGTAGCCCCGCGACGATGATCGGTCCGATCATCCACGAACGTCAGCGGGCCCGCATCAAAGACCATCTTCGCGATGCCGTTGAGAAAGGCGCAGAAATCCTGACAGGCGGTCAATGGCAGGGTAACCGCTGTCAGCCAACCATCCTGACTGGCGTTCAGGACAACATGTTGATCTGCCGCCACGAAACATTCGGTCCCATCACCACCGTTCAATCCGTCGATTCCGCGGACGAGGCATTGCAGCGAGCCAATGATTCAAAGCTTGGCTTGAGTGCATCGGTTTATACAACCAATTTGACACAGGCCATGCGATTCGCAGAAGAACTTCAAGCCGGCATGGTTCACGTCAATGGAACCACCATTCAGGATGAACCGCACATCCCGTTTGGCGGCGTGGGCGAGAGTGGGTTTGGGCGTGAGAGCACCGACCCCGATCTGGCAGAAATGACTGAATGGAAATGGATCACGTTTCAGCACGATTGACATCGCTGCCAAGTTCGTGAAAGTCTCCGTCCCGGCAACTAGTCTGACACACGAGGCAGCCAAACTCTCATCCGCCCCGGCCCCCGGTTCGAGTAAAGATAATACGGAATCAGCTTAAGTCCCGAATCATCCCCGTCGCCAGCAGCACTGGAAGCAAGTGTCACAGCCCCACACAGCAGACCACTGTCCCATTTGGCTTCAAGGGTTGCACTATCGGCCAATCTCCATTGCGAAGGTTCGAGTTCATTGTCTTTGAATTCGACACAATAGACGATTGGCCCCCGTTCGATTGCCACCATGCCTTTGTCAGCCGTAGCACGCGGATGGGCAACCACTCGACGAATCGGCATCGGCAAAGTCAACCGAACCAGATCACCTTTCATCCACCGCCGCCGCAACGAAACATAGCCTCGGTCAACTTCGGCTGACATCGGATCACCATTGACTGTCAGCCTGATCGGCAACTCAGATTGGTCGAGATACCGGTAAAGGTTCCCGGGCATCGGTTGGTTCCGAGCCCAACCCGGAATTCGCAGCTTGATTTCAAATTCCGCCTCTGTCTCTGGCTGCACCTCGATCGCAATATCGCCATCCCACGGATAGCGTGTTTCCTGCGTCAGCACGATGGTGTTGCTACCCAGCAACAACTCACCTCGACTAGCCAGATACTGGTTGACCCGAATCGTATCGCCACTTTGGCTATACGCGTATCCACCAATCGAAGAAATTACCCGGACCAGATTCGACGGACAGCAAGCGCAATCATGTCCCGGCCACGGCCAACGCTCACGCCCACCTGTTTCAAGCGGATTTGTGTAGTAGTGCCGATCCCCTTCGAAAGAGAGTGCACTCAGCATGTTGTTCAAAAAGGTGCGTTCAATCAGGTCGGCATACTTACTTTCACCCGTCATCGTGTGGAGTCGATGATTCCACATCGCAAATGCGATACCTGAGCAGGTCTCGGCGTAACAGCCATTACCAAGCTCGTAGTCACCAGCAAATCCTTCCGGCCCGCCTGGTTGCCCAACACCACCTGTCAGGTAAGTCTTGCGGTTCGTGACGTTGTCCCAAATTCTAAACAGCGCGTTGGCGTAGGGTTCATCGAGTTCCCGCATGGCGATGTCGGTCGCCGCACAATACAGGTAGCCAGCCCGGACGGAGTGGCCCACGCCTTTTTCCTGTTCAACCAGGGTCTTGTGGTCCTGGCTGTAGGTGCCATAACGCCGTAGTCTGTCAGCGCGACCTCGCTGATCGATAAAGAAGCGGGCGGTCGTCAAAAATCGTTTCTCGCCCGTGGCATCAAATAGTCGAAACAAAGCCAACTCGATTTCCTGATGGCCCGGCGCATCCTTGCGACCATCAGGCCCAAAGGTTTCGCAAATTAGATCTGCAAAACGGATCGCAACATCCAGCAGTTTGCGTTTTCCTGTCGCCTGCTGGTAAGCGATCCCTGCTTCGATCAGATGCCCTGCACAATACAACTCATGCATGCTTCCAACGTTGGACCATCGGGTTTCAGGCCGACGTTCGGGCAATGAATAAAAAGTGAACAGGTATCCGTC
The DNA here is from genome assembly GCA_028823035.1 of Rubripirellula sp. GTDB lineage: Bacteria > Planctomycetota > Planctomycetia > Pirellulales > Pirellulaceae > Rubripirellula. The sequence continues at coordinate 8,068 of JAPKCI010000175.1, read as the reverse complement.
ATCCCACTGCGCACCGGCAATCAGATCAATCACGCGATCGGTATAGGATTCCAACTTTGGGTCAGGATGATTGCGCAGCGAGTTGGCCGTTCCCTCGATAATTTTGTACACATCAGAATCATTGAAGAATGTTCCCGTAAACCCACCCTCCATTTTGCCTGCCGCCTTGGCGAAATTATCGAGTCGTCGGGATGCCTCACCATCGGCTTTGGTGGACGACTCGCAGCGTCCCCAAACGTGCGGCAGGCTGACGGTTCGATTGACATCCATGCGGTTCCGCCACAGTCCGCCCGTGACAGTCACCTGATCGAACGGAACGGCGTTCACGAATTGATCGGGATCGATGTATCGGGGCCATGCTTTCTGGTCCGGCGAATTTGATTGGTATTCGACCGACAAGTCATCCAGACGAAGAGCCCCGGTACCCTGGAAGCCGAGCGTCAACCCGCTGACCTGATCCAGCCTTAGGGCGGGGTTGGTTTTCAGCAACTCTCGCAAGTCAATGTCCCAACGAACCCACTTGTCGCCGTTCAGATCAGCCACGTCCCCCGGGTAATCAATTTCGGCGCGACTGCCGCCCCAGTCGTTGTCTTCACATGCCAGCCACAGCCGTGTCACCTGATGGCCCGTTTCTCCACGAAGGTGGATCCGCAGGAATCGAAAGTTGTAAGTTGAACTCAACCAGTCATGCGACTGAGCGAAATTGAGTTGAGCGGCTACCGAATCGCTGGCCTTCGCTTCTTGACCGCTCATCAAACGCAAAGCATGGCCACCATCACGTCCCTGACCACTATCCAACGCGATCGAGCCTGGTCCAACGGGTTTCCATCGCTGCGTCAATTCCTCGCTGGAAGCAAAGGATTCAAAGTCCTCAAGATTGCGGTCATAAACCGAAAAACTCCATACCTCACCCGTGTGAATTCCATCATCTGAAACAGCGTCCACACGCCAGTAATATGTCAGTCCGTCGTCTAGGTCTTTGACACCTTGCTGCATCACATCTGCAGGAAACCGTCCCAAATAGACATCCTCAGCTGACTCAGGACTTGCCTGACGCACGAGTTCAACTGACGTCCCGAAATAGAGGTCATGGTGAGTTGCCTCGTTGCCGGGGATCCAGTTGAGTCCAACAGACGGAGGCAAATTGGTTGTCTGATGGGCAGGCCCCACGAGCCTCGCATGTTTGACCGGTTCGCTTAACTGAAGAGCAAAATCATCAAAACTGACCTGTCCCTGGTTGTCACTGTACGTGGCCTGAAACAATCCCACCTGGAGTGGCACATTGAGCATGTCGTTGCGTGTAAAAGGAGACCCGTTCAGATCCTGCCAAATGCTTCCGTCCTTGCTGTGCCGCAGAAAGAACAGATTGCCTTTTCGCTCGAGTTGCAAAAACCGGTCAGCACCACGCCCCTGTCCATTGCTTCCCTTTTCGGCTCGCCTGCCATCATCTGCCATGCGTGCGTAGATCCCGCCGTAAATGGGAAAGTAGTCAACACTGATCCAATCCTCGCCCTTTCCAGCATCCTGATCCTGAGCGACTCGCGCCATGATCCCGCCGTTATTGAATGACAACGATTCATAGTCCGCAATTCGCACGGTGGCTTTAAAATCACTGCGAACCGTTTTGTAAAGCATCGGACCGAGCGGATTCCAACCCTCCTGGTATCGCCCGTTGGTCGATTGCAAATGCAATGCACCATCTGCGATCTCAATCCGATCGGCCGTTTCCCTGTCCCCCATTCCGAGAAAACCATCCCACGATTTTGGCGCGACACCGTCAGCAAGGATGTCGTGTGGCGTCTCAAAACTATCCAGGAATTTTGTGTCCTCGGCAAACAGCGGAGAGCAGCAAAAAACGCAAGCACAGATGATCGAAGGCATCAAAGTGATCGAAGGCATGAAAGTGAAGATCAGCATAGAGTCATTCTTTTGCATTGGTGTCTGTTCTTTCTACTCACAAAGACAATGGACTGGTAGCAAAGGTGGGCTGACTAGAAAACAGCCGCAGTTGGAGGCCATTGCAACGCCATTGCAACGCCATTGCAACGCCATTGCAACGCCATTGTAACGCCGTTTTCCAAGTACGAAGGCAGCTTGGCTGGCTCAACCGTCCATCACACAATGCGCGTTACATCAGCAGCAGCGATAGGACTCGCGACTGCCCGGCAGAGGGACGCAATCAGCCAAACTGACGCCCTGCTCAAAGGTCTTTTGAAAAGACTCGATAAACTTTGTCCCGTGCACACCCTGCAGACTCCAGAATCCCTCTCATGGGCGAATTATTCTCGAGGATCCAGGACATTTCACAATATTTGACACCGCGTGGTACAAACTCTTTCCGGCAAGCGTCAATCATCGCCAGAGCAATCGCGGCGCCTGTGCGCGTCCTTTGGAACTGCTTACGAACCCCCATCAAGGGGACGCGGATCGTATCACATTGGGAAAATTTAAGACGCATCAGAAGCCGTAACCAACCCAACGGCAGCAACCGTCCATTCAGGTCACGCAAGAACTCATTTACATTGGGCAAAACCACAATGAAGCCTGCAAGCTCACCATCGATCTCTGACACAATGACGGCGCCTCGATCCAGCACCAATCGCATCTGATTGATCAGGTGATCGACTTCGGCCACGGTCGGCGGCACATAGCCCCAATTCTCAGACCATGCATCGCGAAAAATATCGAGTACCAGACGCAGTTCCCGATCATAGTCCTTCTTGGCAACAGCCCTGATGTTCAATGAGACGCCGTTCCATTCGCGACCCATGATTCTTTCGATGCGATCACTGAATGGCAGGGTGACGTCCTTGAAGTACGCATAGAGATCGATTTCTTTTTGATATCCTGCCTGTTCCATCAACGGCAGGTAGTAGGGCAGGTGATGCCCCATCATGACACAGGGTGCTCGTTCAAACCCTTCCACCAACATGCCGATTTCATCATTGATAGAAAAATCGACCGGCCCCATCACCCGCTGCATCTTCCGTTCGCGAAGCCACGATTCACCGGCGTCAAAGAGTGCATTTGCGGTTTCCTGACGGTCTTCGCACTCAAACATTCCGAAGTGACCAGTCCCTGCCCCCTGATACTTCTGAACGAGTTCGCAGACCTGAGCCGAAATTCGCCCCACGGGCCTGCCATCACGTTCCGCGACAAAGTACGCCGCATCAGCATGTTCGAAGTATGGATTTCGCCGCCGCGAAATTCTCTCTCGTAATTGCGTCAACAAGGGTGGCACCCAAGCAGGATCATTCGCATACAACGACCACGGAACATGCAGAAAACACTTCCGGTCCCGGTAACCATTGACCTGTCTTAGACTCAAACTTGTCATACCGTCAGAACTCGCTGCATTCTGGGCGTTGTTTCCGCAGAAAAAGCACTCGTGAATCCATACACAGACTGGTTAACTGCAGACTGGTTAACTGCAGACTGGTTAACCGCAAGCCGTGCGTCGTCATGTGTGAGGAATCGCATTAAGATCAACTTGAACAAATGACTCTCTGCCGGGGTTTCGCATCACGAAAGTTGCCCTGCCCCCAAAAGCAAAATCCAGAAGCACACGATAATTATTGCGTCCACTACGTCCAACGCCCAAGAACCGCTCGGGCTTACCAAGTCACTTGGCACTCAAATACTCGATTGTCGGCCTCGTGAGTGTAGCGTTTCGCCCCTTGGCGACACTAGCTGATTTTAGAGCCAAAACAACCGGAACAACGACTTCCCCCCCCCGCAGATGGCATAACCCCGCAAGGTTCATGTCGCTAACGATACGAATTGAGTCGAATCACGATCGGAGAAGCAGATTTAACGCTGAAACCTGCGGAAAACCGGAAGTTACCCTGCTCCCTGTCCAATCGGTGCACTGCACGGCCCCTCTGCACGCCATCGGTCTTGCGTTAAACGGCAGGAATGATTGCTCCGCCAGTGAATTCGCCAGACAAACGGCACCTCATCAGGTGTACGGCACCTCATCAGGTGTGTAGTCACGTTCAGAAAACCAAGGCACCCTGCCCATTGACCTTTGCTGGCGTCAACGTCTGGTGATTCCGTGCATGGTCGCGTCGGTTGCAGTGGTCTGACTATATTTGCAGGGCCAAGCCCGTCAACTGACGACGAATCACCGGAATTCTCAACGATGCCTCCAACTGTCAAACAACGTTCGAGATTGCTGCGGACCATCGTGGGGCTCGTCATTCTGCTCTCTCTGCTGACTGTTTTGAGCGTTGTCTTTGAATGGATCCAGTTGGCCTCAGCGCAACCCGACCACAAATGGGATTGGCGTGCGTTTCGGTTTGCTCTGTTACTGATCGCCAACTTGTTCTTCACGACATTGGTGGCGACCGGTCTGGCGTTCTATTTCTGGTCACATATTTCTCATTCGCTGCCGGAACTTCAAGGCTGGCATCGGCAAAGCCCCGAATCGGAATTTCGTTCGAAACACGCCACCAATGCCTACACATTTGATGACTACCTTGCCCAGGAAGATCGGGTCTTTGAGGAACTGGATGAGTACATTTCAGGTCCGTGGGAGAAACAATCATCTGGCGCTTACAATCGCTACAACAAGGATTCCATTTGCAATCCAGATTCTATTTTGGACCACAACTGGAACCGCAGCCGCGTGCTGGAGGCATCAAATCCAGTGGGTGGCGTTTTACTCATCCACGGCCTGAGTGATTCCCCCTACTCCCTTAGAAAGATGGGTGAGAAACTTCATACAGAAGGTTACACCGTGATCTGGCTGCGAGTACCGGGACACGGAACGAGTCCACATGCCTTGGCCGAGGTTTGCTGGGACGACTGGACAGCGGCGGTGAAGGTCGCGGTTCAGGGACTGCGAAACAAGTTACCCGAAGGGCTGCCGCTCATTCTGGCTGGCTATTCCAACGGTGGTGCGTTGAGCGTCCATTATGCCCTGACGGCGTTGGAGGAACCGCGACTACCAAAGGTCAATGCGATTGTTCTTTTTTCGCCAATGATTGGAATCAGTCCTTTGGCAAAAATCACACAGCTCTCCCATGCAGTGAGCCTGATCTCACGCAATGAAAAAACCAAGTGGTCACAAATCTTCGCCGAAATTGATCCGTTCAAGTACAGTTCGTGGCCCATGAATGCCAACTCGCAGGCTTGGGCAGCAACCCAAAGCGTTGAAAAAAAGCTCGCCGCAATGGAAAAAGCAGAACGGTTGAAGGAAATGCCTCCCGTCCTGGCCATGCAATCCGCAGTTGATTCAACCGTGATCGTACCGCGGCTTGTCACGGCACTTTTTGATCGACTGACGTCAGGATCCAGCGAGTTGTTCCTGTTCGATATCAACCGGGTCGACAATCTCAGCAACCTGGTCAACTTTTCTTTTGAACGCAGCATTCTGCCTGCACTACAGCGATCCGACCGTCCCTATCGCCTGTCGATTCTTCGCAATTCCGACCAGAATCCGGAACAACTGCTGCTCAAGACGCGGATCAACGGTGAGTGGCTGGAACAGCCACTCAATCAGTGCTGGCCTGAGGGCATCATTTCGCTTTCCCACATCGCGATTCCGATTCCTCCCGATGACCCGGTCTACGGAGACGAATCCAATCCCCAGAGCCTCTCTTTGGGATGTATCAGCATGCGTGCCGAACCAAGTGCATTAATGATTCCAAGCACGATGTTTGTCCGCTCCCGTCAGAATCCGTTCTATGACTTGATGGAAAATCGTGTCGTCGATTGGCTGACGGCTAATCGATCACGCAATGCCGACGGATAACAGGGACTGCCCGAGCCTCGCACTGGACTGATCGCACCTGGACGCAATCCCAATCGGGTGAATCTTCGCGGGGACTGGCCAACAGGCGATACTTTCTGGTCAAGTCATGGTCAATGTCCCGATCAACGTCAAGCAAACCGTGCGGAGCTATCACAATGTCTCGTCGAATCCTCTTCCCCACCCTGCCAGGCTATTTTGTCGGCTGCTGCCTCGCCATGTCCTGCGTCGTTGTTCTTGGGCAGCCACCTGCCAACAGCGATCTCGCCTTGCAGGACTTTTTTGACCGCGCCCAACTGGGCGACGAATGGAACTTCGCAACAGGTGATTGGAAAATTGTCGACGAGGCTCTAATCGGACATGAACTGAAACAGGACAACCATGCGGCAGTGATACGCCGGCCAGTCGCAACAGGAAATGCTGTTTATGAATTCAAATTTCTATTGTCAAAGAATTGCAAGGCATTTCATTTTGGATTTGATCCAGCCAAAGGCCAGTCGAAGAAGAAGGGGCACCTCTTTTCAGTGATCATCACTCCTGACCAATGGCGAATCGTCAAGCACATGGACAAGAATAAACCATCGGAATCCCCCAACGAAACACTGGCTGAACAGAAGACCCCATTCAAGCCAGGCATCTGGTACACGCTGAGGGTCACCACATGGGGACCGTTCGTGAATGCAAAGATCGGGAACCATGCTGCACTCAAGGCAGTCCACCCCTCCTTTGCCGTGACCAAGCCGGCCCTGATATTCCGCTGCGTTGGCGAGTCGGTAGAAATTGATGACGTCGAGGTGTGGACACAGCGTTGAGAATTCACGATCTCAACGTTCTCAATGTTCTCAACGATTTCAATGCCGACTGAACTTTCAGCGAAGCGCAATCTATCAAAAAATCCTTCCCGCAGGTTGCAGTGTAGGAATGCCTTTTGCGAGTGCGGACGAGAGGATTTGAACCTCCACTCCCAAAAAAACGATTGGCCTACAATGAAACGCATCCAAACTTATCGCGTCCTGCCGTCACCGCATTACATGGCCGCATTCCAGTCTGCACAAACTCCACCTTCGCAATGGCATTCGGCACTGAGCGGCGGTGCTCTACGATGCTGCGATTAGTAATAAATCCCGATACTCTGGAGCAATCGTGAACCGTCTTACAATCCCCAGCATGTTCTTTGCCATTGCCGGCTCACTTTCCTGTTCGATTACCGCGATCGCGAATGATGGTGAAACACGGAAGAACACCGAAAGCACGTTACAACTTGCGCCGGTTTTGCGTGTTGCTGAAGGGCTGAATGCCGACGGTTCACTGGTGAAACATTATCAACGTGGTCTGCATTACGCTACAAAATACTTCGGGACCTATGGTCCTTATTACATCTATTTGTTGGGGCCTGACAGTGAGAAGAGTGTCCACGAAATCTATCGCCAGCGGGCGATGAGCCGAGTCAATCCAAACTCGACCATCTCAGCGAAGCAACAGATCGATTCATTTCTTAAACGCCCGAACGTTACCTCAGAGATGAAAGCTGTTTTATCGGGAAAAACTGAAGGCGGATTAACGTGGACACAAGAACCGCCAGTTCTTTACGAGGATGTGACGACGAATGCCAAACAGCGGGAGAAGGATCCGATTGAAAATACCTGGGGTGCTCTCCACGAGTATCACCATGTTTTCCAGATGGCTCATTGCGACACTACGCAAAAACGGACCTCCGACAAGCACATCAATTCGTGGATGGCCGAGGGAATGGCAACCTACAGTTCGGCCAAGTTCATGGAAAACATGGGACTGGTTGATTTCAATGCCTACATGTTGCAACTACGAGAAACAGGCGGCAACATCGGTCGCCCCAGCATCAACGAGTTCTTAGCCAAGACAAAAAGCTGGCGGTTGGAGGATGAAAGCTATTGGGATCGAGGTGGATCCGCACAGGTTTACTACATGCTTGGTGCCTGGGCGACCGCTTACTTGATTCATGACCGTTGTCCAAAGACCATGTTTTCCAAGGCACTGTCGCTGCTCAAAGAGCGAATCAGTGGTCAATGAGTACGCAGGCAACTCGCGGCAACTACCTGTCGGTTGTGGTCTCGTTCTTAGTGGACCCATGTACAACATGCGGTAAGCAAACGTGGAGATTCGAACGCCAAAAATTTTGTTGTCGTGGCGATTTTGTAGTCCGGGCGAATCGAGTTGCCTGATGGAATCGCTGAAAACCCTGTGAGTTGTTTGGTTTCCAGACGCAGAGTTTTGAGCGCATGGTTTTGAGCGCATGGTTTTGAGCGCATGGTTTTGAGCGCATGGTTTTGAGCGCAT
>JAPKCI010000174.1 GCA_028823035.1 Rubripirellula sp. | reverse complement strand
CCGCAGAGCAATCCGCAGAGCAATCCGCAGAGCAATCCGCAGAGCAATCCGCAGAGGCTCGCTGACTGAGCGACAGTTGTGCATTCCAACATCTGCATATCGCCATCGGAATTTCCGAACGCCAAAACCGGGCGATGCCTCAAGACACCGCCTGAACCAAACCATCCTTTGCGACCCAGTTACCAGCCACCGCAATCCTCACCGGACAGGCAAACAAACGTGCTGGGTCACTTTGGATCGAGACACAATCCCGACGGTACCAAGTCAGACCCCTCAAGAACTGTCGTTGGTCCCAGAGCCTCGTTCAGTTGACGTTTCACCGGCAAGATAAGCCAACGCGTCAGAGAGACATCAATACCTCCGCTTCGCGGAACTGGGAATGATCTCGCCCGGTCCGTACTTTTTTCCTCGGGGCATCGAACAACCTCCTTAAAGTTGCATCCTGACGCTGACCTGCACCCAAAAAACTGTAACAGTGGAAGCGAGAGAATCGGGGTCAATCAATCGGCCGAGTTTTCAAGCAGATCCTCGGTTCCGATCCAACTCTCTTTTTTCTGGGGACGATTACACGCTGCCAGCCTTCGCTTTGAAGAAAAACCTGAAAAATCTGTGATTTTGGCAATTTCAGGCAACGGAACCGGGCCTGGTCTTCGCTTGGTTAATAGGCAGCCAAGACTTTCCCCGAAACGGAGCCTGACGATGACGAACCAAGAACAGTGTCGACGTGACCACCAACGCATTTTCAGTATCCGTTCAGTATTTCGTGTCCATCAACTGCTGAAACACCGGGTCGATTCCTTGGAAATCAGCGTGGAGAATTCAAGGATTGTTCTTCGAGGTGCCGTACCAAGCACGACCCATAAAGACGCACTGGTCCCGGCAGTCCGACAGGCAGGCGTACTCGGTCAGATCGAAAACAGTGTTCGAGTCGAAACACGGATCTCTGGTCCCGCTGCGTGAGAGCCCCTCAACCGTTGCCCCACTGCAAGCGTTTCGCTGCGATGCGTCAATGGTCTCGCGGGTCGACATTCGGGAGTCGTCCCAAGCCATTGAGCCGACCGATTGCCGGTGTTACAGCCAACCTTCCTCAAGGTACCAATCAGCGGTTTGCCGCAAGCGTTCCGAAAGACTCCGAACTGGGCGATAACCGGTGTCCCGCTGCAACTTGGCCGCGGAACACGCCCACGACCCTGCCGCCGCCTCTTTTGCTTTATCAAAATTCAGAACACATGGCTTGTTGCAAATCCTGGCCCACACGTCGCTACATCCCGCGAGTCCCCAGATGGCCAACATCGGTGCGCGTACCATCCATGCTGCCGGACGACCGACACAACTGCCAATCATGCGTCCGAGGTCCTCGAAAGTAACCACTTCATCGCAGGTAGCAAAGTAGATACCTGCATCGTCGTCGACATTGCCCGTCAAACGGCGTCCCTTGTCTGCTGCCAAAATAAGCGCGACGGCAAGATCGTCCGCATGAATCATCGAATAACGGTGATCGACAAATCCTGGAATCAAGTGAAAACCCAACGTTCGGATCATCTGAAACCATTGCAATCCATCGCGGTCATATTCACCCAGTACAACGGGTGGACGAATGATCGTCGTTGGAACCCGCGAGGCATATTCAATCGCAGCTAACTCACCAGCCCGCTTGCTGCGTCCATAATTTGAAACAGGCTGAACTTCATCCCGTTCCGTCCTCGGCTTTTCTTTCCCGCTCGGACCGGCCGCTGCCAGTGATGACACCAACACCAACGTTGGGGGCGATGCCTGACGAGCACAGACACGCGATATATTCTTTGCCCCTTGAGCATTGATTTCCATCAATGCATGGACTCCAAAACTCTTGGTCAAACCTGCCAAATGGTAGACAACGTCCACACCCCGAATAGCATCTTCCAAAGAATTAAGGTCGGACACGTCACCGTGGACCAGACGGACATCCAGTTCGCGTAACCGACTGCATTGCGAAGTCTCACGAACCAGACAGGTCACTGCCGTCCCGGACGCAGTCAGTCGCTGAACCAGATGGTGCCCGATAAAACCGGTTGCACCTGTCACCAATGCGTGTGTCATGGGTGCGTGAGTACACTTGTGTCGAAAAATACAGAATGCAACTCCGAAGCGTTGGTTTTACGATCCGGCGCTGATAGAAACGTCCTGTTTTAAGGTTGCATCCTGAAACACGGACAGGAAACAAGAAGTTGACGACACTGAGAAACCTCACAAACATGTAGATCCAATTGTTCCGCTTGCACCATTTCTACGGGCCTGCCTATCAGTCCGGACAAAACCTGAACAAGGAGACTTCGCTACTTTCTGGTTCTGCTGCGGGCAGCCCTGAATAAGAAGTACGGAATAGTCAGCCCAGAACAAGCAGCACAGATGATAGACGCGTCAACCGTCCACCCGCTGGCACAGGTATCGTGACATGCTGCTTTGCCAAACTCAGCACACCGCAAATTCAAGAGGACTTTTCCGGCCTGGCGAACCACAGAAACGCGCCCATGATTCCAATCGCTACCGCAATCGATATGGTAAGCAACGTCGACGGATTGAGATCTGGCTGATAGGCACTGATCCCGCACGCAGCCAAACCGGCAATGCCGACTGCCGTCAGCGACTCGCCCGCGATCACACCGGACGAAAACAGCACCCCGCGATGCAAGACACGGTCATGATCTGACTTAGCAACACCACGCGTGTAAAAGTGCGCGATCAAGCCACCAATCAGGATGGGTGTCGCCAGCCCAAAAGGCAAGTACATCCCTACAGCGATTGGCATCAAATGCGCTCGATACCCTGAATTGCGAGATCGCAGCACAGCATCGATAGCGAGGATGACGAGTCCTAGCACAACGCCGATTCCAATCATATTCCATGGCAATTCGCGTTCGCCCGAAAACCCCTCCGCGAGGCTCGCAAACAGGCTCGCCTGAGGTGCTGGCAGTTCCTTTCCTCCGATGCCCCCCTCGGTGTTTTGGTGCAGGAGAGTCAGGACTGGCGCCATGATAAATGCCGCCACAACAACCCCACTGATCTGCATCAACTGCTGACGAAAAGGGGCCGCCCCAACCAACGAGCCTGTTTTCAGATCGTTGCAGACGTCGCCCGCCGTGCAAGCCACACAGCAGACAATCGCGGCAACTCCGAGAGTCGCAACCATTGCGTCGGTCCCTGAATAATTGAACAGCCACAACATGCCACCCGCCACAAGCACCGCGGTAATCGTCATCCCGGAAACAGGACTGTTGGAATTTCCCACCAAGCCAACGATGTAGCTCGCTACAGCGGTAAAAAAGAAACCCATCACCACCATCACCACTGTCGAAAGCAAGGTGATTCCAACACCGCCAGTGAAGTGATAATTGACGCCGGCAAGAATGGCGATACAAACCGTTGCCACAGCCAGAATCAAGGATGTTGGTATGTCTCGTGAAGTTCCAGCTGTTCCGTCGACAGTTCCGGAAAGGCTGCGTTTCAATTGTCTGACTGCGGCAATCAATCCAACGCGAACGGAAAACAACGAACTGATTCCGCCTATCACCATGGCACCGACGCCGACATATCGAATCTGACTGCTCCAGATGGCATAAGCGTTATCAACTGGTCCGAGGCTGGAATCGGCGTGCCCATGAATCGGGATCCCGATCAACCAACCCAGCGTGCCCCCAATGAAAATCAAGACAGCGACATTCAACCGGACAATGAAGCCGACCGCGACAAGCATTGGCGATAGATCACCGCCAAAATAGAAAATACGACCACTGAATTCCCGGGCCGTCTCCAAGGTGCCGAGCAGTAACCCACCCAAACCACCGAGCACTTTGAACAAGCCTCCCAATACCCCGCCTGCGATCAACACCAATGCCGCACGATGATCGGATTTTTGACTGTCACCTGCTTCCAGCACAGCGGCGCAGGCCAAACCTTCGGGGTAAGGAAGATCATCGTTATCCACCACAAACACATGCCGCATGGGAATCATGAACAAGATTCCCAATAGGCCACCTGAGAGTGCAATCAGACTGACCACCCAGTAATCAAATTCATCCCAAAAACCAATCAGGATCAAAGCGGGCATTGTGAAGATCACACCCGCAGCCAGCGATTCCCCCGCCGATGCACAAGTTTGCACCTGGTTCGCTTCCAGAATACTGGACCGCCGAAAGAACAGGCGAAAGAACAGCATGGCCATCACTGCCGCAGGAATCGAAGCCGAAACCGTCATGCCAGCCTTCAGCCCGACATAAACGTTGGCCGCTCCCATCACAACAGACAGAATCAAACCCAACACGATCGCTCGCAACGTCAGCTCTTTGGCCGGTTGATTGTGAGCAGCCGATCCAGCAGGGGCACTCATGAATCTCATCCCGAAACGAAACAAAGTGGGGCGTCTTCAACCAATTTCACCAGCCACCAATCTGACCGAATGGCGAATACACATAGCCAACAAACAAAATACTTCCGATCGGCAGCCTCTCAAAGTCAAGCCTCTCAAAGTCAAGGTTCTCGAAAGACGACCTCGGTCGTCACCATAGCATCGGCCTGATCGGTCACGGTCAAGCACCAGATCGTAGCCTCGGCAGGCACCGTAGCCGCCACATGGTCCTCGGAAACTTTAGCTTCCAGACGCTTCCAGACGCGGTCAACCAAGGGGCCCTGATCGGTCGTGTATTGCAAATTTGCCCCCTTCGGTTCTCGATCCGAAGCAAAACGGGCTCGAACAACATTTCCTTTCATCTCCGGCGGATCCAACTGGATCAACGGCTGTGCCTGCAACAAATGCTGGTCGATGAAGCGTCCGATTTCCATTGGGGCCCAACCATGTCCGTGACTGTGTCGCATCCCGGCTTCTATCCGCAGCGTACGAGGCCCCTTTACCAGAGCGTAAGTGCGTGCATAGCTCTTGAGCGGATAATGCTTGTCATTGGTGCCGTTGACAAAAAAAATGGGTACTCTGCAATGACTAAGAAAACGCGAGGGATCGTGCAAGCTAATCCACTCTGATCGTTGTTTTTTATCGAGCCTGTCGATCATTGGACGCTGTACCGATTCACCATCGTAAAGGTACCCACATCCATAAACGGGAACGGCTGCTTTGAAACGGGAATCCACACTCGCGACGAGGCAGGTGAGGTAGCCTCCCCAACTAATCCCAGTCACGGCAGTACGCTCAGCGTCCACCTCAGGGAAACTACGTAGCAACGAATGAGCCCGAACGGCGGCCGATACCGCATGAAATTGCCAATCATCCGTCGGATTCTCATTGACGTTCAGAAACTTTGCCTGGTGATCATCCAAGGGTCCGGCATTTTCCAAACGGCTTCGTTTGTTTTTAACGTTATCAAACCTTTGTAGCACTTGCCGCGTTGCTGCATCAAACGTGGGTGCGGCCGGCCGCTTGCCACCAAGGTCCATTGCAATCGCCGCGTACCCTCGACGCGCCCACAATTCGACCCATTCTGAAAAGGCGGTTCCTCCACCACCATGTAGCAAGACAACACCGGGCAGATTGCTATCTTGTTCCGTATTGCCAACAAGCGTGCCCGGCGTTGCATAATAAGCAAACACCTCGGTAGGCCGACCTTCAAAATCTTCGCCTTGATAAAGCAGGGAACGAATGGGCGATTGGGAATCCACCCAGCGAAAGGCGGGAGAACTCGAAAGCCGCGGCATGTCCCACCGCGCTAGCGGCATCACCGAGTTCTGATCACCAGTCGATGACTCGTCGGCCCAACCCGCAGAACCGGTCAGCAGCAGGCCGGTCAGCATCAGGCCGGTCAGCATCAGGCCGGTCAGCAGCAGGCCGGTCAGCATCCGCGCGGCTAAGATCGCGTTTCCAAATTTCATTGCAAAGTTCCCTGTTCGCTATTTACCAACAGTATGCCGTCTGGCAACGCGGATGGTAATGCCGAAATACAAAAAGCCAGCAGCCAACAATCATCATCAGCTGCTCAGATTCAAAGCTGATGTAATCTCATCGCTCAGCGTCGTGGTGTTCTCACGGTTGCGACACGATTTAGTCGAAAAGTGGCGTGACCTGTGCTGCAGCAGCAGTAGCCTTGGGGGCAGGGAAAGTTCGTCGAGAACCCGCAAAAACGATAAAACGGCCACTGAGTTCGGTATTCAATCGATACGCTCAGCGGTAATCGCCAAACCATGATCGAGCAGATAGACTATTAACTATCAACAGTTGACTGTCAAAAAACACGTTGCAGCCCCGAGCGTGGACGTCCGACTGCTCACCGATCTCGGCTTCCCATTCCGACATCCACTCTGCCCTCACCCCTTTCCTGTTCATGCCGCTGTCTCGCCGAACCAGCAACGTTTGCCTCACGTTACTGCCGCTTTACATCCTCGCTTTTCCATTGCTGGCCCTTGTCCAGGGCGAACAACCGAGTGCAAAACTACCGCAAGTCCACCGGGGTTTCCTCCGCAATCATTGCTTTGAGTGCCATGATGCGGCCTCACGGAAAGGACAGCTTGATTTAGAAAACGTGTCTTTTGATTTCGGCACCATTGAGTCGGCGGAGCGGTGGCAGAAAATTCTTGGTGCAGTCAACTCTGGTGAGATGCCACCCAAGGAATCGAAACAAGCTGGTTTCGAAGCCAAAGCCAACTTTCTAGAGGCACTGTCCGGCCAACTTGTCGTTGCCCGGCAGATTCTCAGTGATAGTGGCGGCGTCATTACGATGCGACGACTCAATCGACGTGAGTACGCCAACACCATCCGCTCGTTGCTTGGTGTGGAAGTCAATCTGCATGATTTACCCAGCGATGCTGACCCTGGCAACTTTGACACCTCAGGTTCATCACTATTCATTTCAAGTGACCAGATTGAAAAGTACCTGTTGCTTGGTCGCGAAGCGTTAACAACGCTGATCGAAACCAAAGCCAATACCGACGCCGTAGAACTGCATCGTGAATGCGAAACGGGAACAAACCGAACCGTTCGAAATCGCAGCAATCAACTTCTTGCACGCTATAAATTGGCACAGCAATGGCGTCAGTCAGATGGCCGTCCCACCACCGATTTTGACTTCATTGATGAAAGTCGCGTTCAGTTCGAGGAAGGGCAATACCAAAAGCAGTTCCCAGTTTTTGACGAATATCTAAAATATCCATCTACAAGAAGCGGCGTAGCTTTCACTGTTACGCAAGGCGGTGCCATGGTGGATTTCAGCCTCCTGCCTGAATCGGCACCTGTGGGCGAGTACCTGATTCGTGCCCGCGTCGGCCGACTGCCAGACGCACCACCGGATCGCTGTTACATCGAATATGGCAACACCCAACCCGGGGCAAGTACGGGAGAACTATCGGTACGAGGTTGCCGCAAAGTCACAGGCTCTTTGGATGCTCCCGAAATCATTGAGTTTCCATTCACCGTCCGAGGCGACGATGATCGCAAGATTGGCATCCGGGAACGCCAGCACAACTCGCGTGATGCCGCTCGCACCGCATTCAAAATCGCCCGCAAAAACAATCAAAAGCTTCCCCCACCCGCCATTTGGCTGGACTGGGTTGAAATCGTCGGCCCCATCAATCGGGAACAAACAGTCAAGTACTACGATCAACTTTTCGCTGGACGGGCAACGGACAACGAACAGCAGGCAGCCAGACAGATCCTGAAAGCATTTGCGACGCAGGCATTCCGATCCAAAACACCATCAAACGCCTATCTTGACCGACTCGTAAGCCTCTACTCCAAGCAAAAAACGAAGGGCCTCGATTTCGAGCAGGCCATGATCACGCCGCTCTCTGTCATTCTTGCCTCTCCCAGTTTTCTGTATTTGCAAGAGCCCAATGATTCTCACCAACGTCGCGAACTGACGGACCGCGAGTTAGCGGTCAGGCT
Source organism: Rubripirellula sp. (assembly GCA_028823035.1). GTDB lineage: Bacteria > Planctomycetota > Planctomycetia > Pirellulales > Pirellulaceae > Rubripirellula. Next base: position 5,576 of record JAPKCI010000174.1, on the reverse strand, counting down.
TTCCTACCTGCTGTGGAGTGCACCACCCGACCAACGACTGTTGCAACTTGCCGCTGACGGCAGACTTGGTACGCCATCGATTCTAAGAGCCGAGACCAACCGCCTACTCGCTGACGCCCGATCCATGGAGTTCATTCGGAGCTTCACTCACCAGTGGCTACAACTGGAACGACTCGACTTTTTCCAATTCAATTTCCTGCTCTTTCCTCAGTTCGACGAGAGCGTGAAAATGGCGACCCGAGAGGAAGTTTTCCAGACATTTGCAAGCTTGTTGAAAAATGGCAGGGGACTGGGCCAACTGTTGCATTCCAAGCACGTCGTCATCAATGACTTACTGGCTGATTATTACCAGTTACCGACTATCGACGGCCACCAGTTTCAGCGTATCAAGCTTCCGATCGGCTCACCAAGAGGGGGTCTACTTGGCATGGCTGCCGTCCTTGCCATGGGATCGGACGGTGAGCGTACGTCACCGGTCGAACGCGGTGCTTGGGTGCTGCGCAAACTACTGCATGATCCGCCTCCACCTGCCCCCCCAAATGTGCCGCAACTCAGCCGTTTGAACGCGCAATTGCTTTCCGCACGCGAACTGCAGTCTGCGCACATGGAAGAACCTCAGTGTGCTCAGTGCCATCGCAAAATAGACCCGATTGGCTACGGACTCCAGAACTTTGATGCCGCGGGAAAGTGGCGAGAAGAAGAAGTCGTTTACCTCACTAAAAACAAAAAGATCCGCAAGACCAGCAAACATCCGATTGATCCCAGCGGCACGCTTCCGGATGGTACATCTTTCACAAGCTACTTTGAAATGAGGAAGCGGATTGCCAACAATGAAGCTGACTTCGCCCGTGGTTTTGCCGAGTCGCTGATCGCCTATGGACTTGGCAGACCCTATGGTTTTTCCGACAGAGTATTAGCCGACCAAATGCTTCAGGATGCAAACGCAGCCGAAAACGAGATAGGAGCATTCATCCACTCATTGATTCAGTCGCAGGCATTCAGACGAAAGTAATCAACGCTGTGGGAGATGGGCGGTACGATAGCCCCATCGAAGTCGAGATCCGCACAGAATTCAAAACTCATAGATTTCAACTCGCCCAAAATCGTTGAACTTGCCATCCTTTTTTTTCTTCGGCTGGCCCTTTGCACCTGCCAGCAGCAGTTGTTTTCCATCACCAAAATACTCGGCATCGGTTACCCGGTACCCCGTCTTCAAAGATGCAACGCGGTTGCCCGATGCGTGATCGAACAGCGCGGCATTCCAGTCGCCACCGCGCAACCGACCACCCATCAGAAAGTGGCTGGCATCAGCATGCACCGCCAATACCTCCATCAAACCCTCGCCTGCTTCGCCTGCATGAGTTTGATCCAGCAGGGATGGCGACTCGCCCATCCAACCCCACCGCTGCCAAAGCTGTTTTCCATTGCCAGCCATTGGGTCACGCATTGGCCCCATGCCGGCCAGCAGTAAATGATCGCCGCTGGGAGAAAATCGCATTGAAAAAATCCCACCCAGATAGCTATGACTCTTGATGATTCCCCAACTCGTGAAGTCTGCAGTGGTCCACTTGGTGACCAGTTCACCGTTATCCATGTCGTAAATCCGCACTTCACCCATCAAATTACCCGCTGCCACAAATCGGCTATCCGGGCTAATCGCAACCGCCTGCACCGAAGGCACATGAGGCAAGCTCCTAATCAGATCTCCCGTCTCGGCCGAAAGGACACGAAGGGAGGGTTCCTGCTCAATCTGGGGTTCATATTTGTAGCCGCCGGCAAGGTACTGGCCGGTAACCGAGGCCAGACGCGTTCGATCGGGTGACAAGGCCATGTCCCATGACCAAAATTTGTGCACTTGCTGACGGCGTGTGACCAACCGTTTCTCCACATCAAACCAACAAACAACGCCGTCATAGCCTGCCGAAACCACGGTATGATCACCGCACCAGGCGACGGAACTGACATAGCTTTCGTGCCGATTAAGTAGCTCGTACTGACCGCTGGCAAGGTCGAGCAGATAAACACCCTGCATACACCCGACGACGACCTGCCCGCCATCAGCTGAGGCCGCAGCGGCCAGCACACCACTGGGCAAATCGAATTCTTTGATTCGCTTTAGTTCAATTTTTTCCATAACATCCAGCATCAGACCAGAATCTCAAGAATCGGTTCCGCCTTCTCTTCAACACGACGGAACGTTGGCAAACCAGGCAAATCGTATTCCTGATACGGATCGACACCCAACGCTTTGAAAATGGTGGCAAACAGATTTCGGTTGTCGACCTTGCCATCAATCACTTCGAACCCCAAATCATCAGTGGCGCCATGCACCACTCCGCCGGCAATCCCGCCACCAGCCATCGCCATGCTCCAGGCATTGGGATAATGATCACGACCGCGTGCTTCATTCAACCAGGGTGTTCGCCCAAATTCACCCATCGCAATCACCAGTGTATCCTGCAGCATTTCTCGCTGTTCCAAATCCTGAATCAGCTGATAGAGAACGTTGTCGAGTTCTGGCACGAGCATCTGATGCATCTCGTGTTGAAAAACATGGTTATCCCACTGCATGCCATTGGCGACCATCACAAACGTAGAACCATTCTCAATCAGATGTCTCGCTTGCAAGGCATGCTGTGCAAAAGCACCAGCTCCGTAGCGTTGACGATCGGCTTCAGGCAAGCGATTCAAATCGAAAAGCGGAGCACAACTCATCAGACCTTTGACTCGATTGAAGGCAGCATTGTGTGACGCTGCCGCATCGCTCCGTTGATCGTTCTCGTACTTTTGACTCAGGAACTGACGCAATGCTTCGCGGTCCGCATGATCAACTTCACTGACTTCTTCGAGTCGATTAATGTTGGGGATCGAATAATCGCCACCAGCCCTGACAGGACCATACTCGGCACCCAACCAACCCGCCCAATTACCTGCCTTGAACTGTTTGAATTCATTTCCCTCGGGACATGGATCCAGCAGAACGAATTGCGGTACCGGACTATCGAGCTGACCGAGCTGCTCGGCGATCACTGAACCAAGAATGGGGCGAGTGAAAGGTGGACGTGGCTTGTCGCCACGCGTTAAAACGTCGATGCCCTGAAAGTGCTCACCGGGCTGGGTCTTCATACTTCGAATCACAGCCAATTTGTCCATGATCGTTGCGCACCGAGGCATCAGTGAACTGACGTTTGTGCCTGGCACGTTCGTCGAAATCGCACCAAACGGACCCCCTGTTTCGGTCCCTGGCTTGGGATCCCATGTTTCAAATTGGCTAGGTGCACCGCACAGCCACAAGAGGATGCATTTCTTATTCGACCGTTTCGCAACATCAGCGATGGCTGGCACCGAAAACAAACCACTAAAACTGCCCGTCGAGGCAACACCGGCTGCCATGCCACCCTGCAGAAACAGCCGCCGATGCACTGTATGCTCAGAACTACCACAAGTACGATTCGATGAATGATGGTCTTGATTCATGATCTGCTGTAAGGATTTCTGCTCAATGGTTGTACCGAAATTCGGCACTTGTCAACATCGACCACGCGACTTGCCGAATCGCATCAACCGATCCGCCCCGAGTCTCCAAATAGTCAACCACCGCCGACAGTTCTTCGGCTTCGGGTGACCTGCCAAACATGGTCTGAAACAACACTTCGACGCGTTCTTGGTTTCCAGCAACGTTTATCAGACGCGGAATCAAATGTGTCGCCTGATCACTCGATACCAGTAAACTCTGAACCCGTTGATCATTACTCAAAAAGAGAGCTTCTTTGATCTGAGCAGTGTTCACATCCGGTAGCAAATCAGGAAACTGTTGACGAAACGCCCCCACTAGTGCGGAGCCATTGGTGCATTCACCACGCAATGCCATTTGGGCTGATCTGGCCAACTGTTCGCCGGTCAAGGGACGTTCCAGATACCATGCGAAACTCGCGGGATCCTCGACTCCTTCTGGGCGTCGGGATGCCAATTGGTAAGTGTTACTGGACACGATTCCACGAATCAAACGCCGGACATTGCAACCGTGTTTGCGAAAATCCAGTGCCAGCCAATCAAGCAACTCAGGATGACTGGGGGGATGCATGCTGTCCATTTCATCAAACGGATGGACAATCCCGCGTCCCATTAGCAAAGCCCAAACACGATTCACCAGAGCGAGGGAAACGCGTGGATGATCTCTGACCACGCCGGTCACAAATTTTTCACGTCGCGAGAACTTGGGGATGCGGGGAGTACTCTCAGCGACACCGGGCCTGTAATTCTCATCCAAGTCTTCCCGCTTCTCATCTTTTGACGGGCGGTCCTCATGGATGGGTTCTGATTCCAGAAAGGTCAGAACATTAGGGGTACTGTCACCCGTCAGGTTTGCAAATTCAGAGAACCCGCCAATGGCACTTTCAGCGATCTGCGGACCCGCATTTTTCAGTTCATTTTTTCCGCGATTAAAAAACGCGACCAACCCCCAATAGTGCGCCTGTTTGATTTCATCAACCAGCATGTGATCGTGGCATTGCGCACACTCAACTCGAATTCCAAAGATTGCGGGAGCCACGGACTCGGCAATCTCTTGATAATTATCGTTACGTTCGAACAGGAACCAGTTTGCGCCTCGCTTTGCATCGGCCTCGGGACGAGCAAGCAGAATTTCCTCGACAAACTCATTCCAAGGCTGATTCTGACGCAGAGAATTTTCAAGAAACGTTCGCCAGTGATGCTGAACGCGTTGGTTGTATTTGCCTTCATCCGCCCGCCCCATCAACAATGTGTCAAACATGTCAGCAAGATGCACGATGTGCTCATCCCTGCCCAACAACTCGTCGATCAATTGCGGCCGCCGTTTCTCTGCATCAACCTCCAAAAACTGGTCGAGCTCATCAACCGTTGGAACGCGTCCCACCAGGTCCAAGTACAACCGACGCACAAACCCGCGATCGTCGCCCACCGTTGCCGGTTCTATGCCACGTTGCTGATAACCTTGCTGCACGAACCGATCGATTGATTCGACAATCGGTTTGACCTCCGATGCCGAAACCAGATTGCACAATAAAGCCAGCACAACCGGAACGTATCCGAACAGAATGCAAACCAATACAAGCCGTTTCCGAAAGGAGCTGAAACCAACCATCTGAGACCGGTGCCCCGTTTGCAATCATGTGACCTGTTAAAACAGAACTCGCAGCGACGTCACGCAGCGTTTCCAAGTAACCTATCATACTCGCCACGGCGTTTTCGCAATACATCTCGTATTGCCCCCAACCCCAATGAATCCCTGCCTGGCGGCTCGAATCCTGCGATCGGGCTGACGAGCCAAGACAGGGACAAAGGCCGCGCCGCACAATGAAAACACCACCGAGGACAGACAAACAGCACAAGGCTGTCAGAAACCGAACCAACTGGCGGAAAACAACAAACCGACAAAGTATTTGCGTGAACCGGCCACAAACAATATTCGATTCACTTGATGTTTGCGACAAACCACTCTGCTTCCGTCTCCGACCATTCCAACCACTGACCACCCGAAACTCTGATCACCCGAAACTCTGATCACCCGAAACTCTGATCACCCGAAACTCTGA
>JAPKCI010000025.1 GCA_028823035.1 Rubripirellula sp. | reverse complement strand
GAATGCCCAGCACTGGAATGCCCAGCACTGGAATGCCCAGCACAATGGCGATGGCTCAGGCCAGTCGTCGCAGTTTGTTTTGTCTTTATCGGCTTGGTAGTCACTGTTTGCTGGCCATGGGTTGCCAGCGTGCCGCGTCGCACCGCTGGCTGTCTGAGCTGGCACGTCGCAGTCAACTCGCATGCACGTCAACTCGCGTATCAAATCCTCAGTGTTTGTACCATTATTTGTGTAACAAGATACACACCGTCTGTTACCCGTTCTGCACTGACTTGTACGCAATGAGCTTTTAGATTTCGGTCATCGATTTGATTTGATGGTTGTTACTTTGAGTGAATTATGAATTGGGATATTCGGATCCGCTTGATTGTCGGTTTCGTCTTGATTGTCGGTGTGCTTGCTTTTGGTTTGCTGCGACTTTGGGCTGGTGCGTTGTTGGCCACCAAGGGAGAGGCGAGATTTGCCTATGTGAATCGACCCACGGCTGCGGATCATGCACGGTGGGATCGAGAGGTAGCAGAAATCCAGAGGATCAAGCGTGGCGGTGAATTTTATGAACCACTTCAACTGTTCTCTGAGTTTCCGGGGGTCGATCACCCGAGCATGGTTGCAAATGCAGAGGTTCAAATCGCTTCAGAAACTTCTGTCGTTGGTATTGAGATTGCGGGTGAAGCCTTGGCGTTTGTTCTCGATGGCATGGCAAATCCGAAAAAGCATATTGCCAACCTGCATGTCCACGGAACAGCGATCTCAGTTACTTACTGCAATTTGGTGGACTGTGTTCGAGTATTGGCCCAAGATGGTGACCAGGCACTTGCCCTGAGCGTGGGTGGACTTGATGTCAACAATCAGATGGTGTTGTTGTGGGAAGGAAAACGTTACGGCCAGTCATGCTTGGAAATCCCATTAGCTGACTATCCCTTTGAACGGATGCAATGGGGAGAGTGGCTTTCTCAGTACCCGGAAACGAGAGTTTATACGGCTGCTGATGCTGACACCACAAATTAGAAACTCAGTTCAGCCTGTCCGCACCAGTTTGCACTTTGATGTGAAATCATTTTTCTGCCCCCATGCTTGGAAATTGATGGGTCGAGCTGTTGCTGATGGTTACGGGCTACCAGAATTCGCTACCAGAGTTCTTTGCGTAGCCGCATCAGGTCAGGATAGGCTTCATCCTGGTCGCCGTACTGTTGTTTGAGTTCCTGAAGTCGATTTTTCAGCAGGCGGACAACCGATGCGTATTCCGGTTTGTCGTAAACATTGTTGGTTTCCTGCGGATCAAGCTTGAGGTCGTAGAGTTCCCAGCCAGCGGTGGAGGGTGGGAAATCACCTCTTCCCAAGCTGGCATCCAGTGGTAATCCATAAAAGAACACCAATTTGTACCGATCGTTGCGGACTCCGTAGTGCCCGGGAATGTTGTGATGAGCCAGATGCATCCAGTAACGATAGTAGATGGCATCACGCCATTGCTGCGGTGTTTGGCCGGCGAGGATGGTGCGTAGGCTGGTTCCTTGCATCTTGTTGATTTCGGGTGCATCACTGGCCTGGGCGAAGTCGAGGAATGTCTGCGCGAAATCGAGATTGGAACAGAGTTGTGCGTCATTGACCGCGCCAGCAGGAATCACACCCGGCAGTCGGGCGAGAAATGGCATCTGCAAACATTCTTCGTAAATCCAACGCTTGTCAAAGTAATCATGTTCACCGAGAAACATGCCCTGATCGGCTGTGTAGATCACCAGTGTGTTTTCAGCGAGCCCGGTTCTATCGAGGTAGTCCAGGACACGTCCGACGTTTTCGTCGACCGCTTTGACGCAGCCGAGGTAATCATGCAGATATTTCTGGTACGCCGCTTTGCCTTTTTCCTTCTCAGTCATTCCGGAAAGGTCAATTGATCCAGCGGGCCACTCAGGTTTTTGTACATCGGCGACCATCGTTCGGCGGGGGTGCAGTCTGCTTGTGATGGAGGTTCCCATATCCCTGGTGGCAGAAGAACGGTGCGAGAAATCTTCCCAAAGAGTTTCCGGCTCAGGGATTTCTACATCTGCAAGATATTTTTTGTGCCGATCTGCTGGTTCCCATTTGCCATGCGGAGCCTTGTGGTGCAGCATCATGAAGAATGGTTTTTGGTCATCCCGTTGGTCGAGCCATTCCAATGCAAAGTCAGTGACAAGGTCTGTGTAATAGCCTTTTGTGCGTTTTGCCGTTTTCTTGACGCGTGATGAATAGGCGACACCGTCGGTCGAGGTGATGAAGACCGGGTTGTGGTAAAGACCCTGACCCGGTCCAACCTTCCAGTAGTCAAATCCCCACGGTGCGGAACGAAGATGCCATTTGCCAACGAGTGCTGTTTGGTAGCCAGACTGCCGAAGTAGTTCGGCAACATTGGGAATGCCTTTGTCGGGACCTGGGAAGGCATCAACCAGCGTCTTCACACCGTTGACGTGTGAATGCTGACCCGAAAGGATCACTGCACGACTGGGTGTACAGATTGAATTCGTGACGAAACACTTGTTCAGTCGCATGCCCTCTTTGGCAAGGCGATCAATGTTGGGGGTTGGTGCGACTGAGGAGAGTCTGCCGCCATAGGCACTGATTGCATTGCATGCGTGATCATCAGACATGATGAACAGAATGTTGGGGCGTTCGGCCGCGACGCCAATGGAAATCAGGAAACTCAGATTCAGCAAGAGTAGCAGATATTTCATCACACAATTTGTTTGAATAGTGGGTGTAGCCCGCGTCCGATTAAGCGAATTATTTCTCTTAGTTTAACCACCCATGCCACCTTGCATACGCGACCGAGCCGCAGCGATGGAAAACGGCTGATCCTACAAATCGACTCCTGTGCAGGGGCTTTCCTCGGGTGGGTGGTGGATCGCTCGCTCGGTCAGAATCCTCTGTGAGACGGGCAATTGCGGTGTTCTGGCGGATCACTCAGTGCCGAAATTTGATTGCCGCAGTGCATATCGAACCGGAAAGTCATTTCAATGGATGAATTGCGATAGTAAACTGGACGGTCCGCCGTGGAACTGCCTGCCCGTCCTAGCTCCCCTTCCGTTTGGTGTTTGTCGTGTCTCGTTCGCGAATTCTGACCACATTTGTTTCTCGGAAACCAATCGCGCTGGCGATCGGGGTATTGGTTGCTTTCCAAGCGTCGAGTGGTTTCTCTGAGCCTGCTCGTGAACAAACGGATTTTTTCGAAAAGAAGATCCGACCCATTCTTGTTGAACACTGTTATGAATGTCACGCCACGGACTCCAAAGAGGTGGGTGGCAAGTTCCTGCTCGATACTCAGGCAGGCATGGCGACTGGCGGTGAATCAGGAGCCGTGATTGTTTCAGGGAAGCCGGACGAAAGTCTGTTGATGCAGTCGATGCGTTATGACGGGATGGAAATGCCACCGACCGGTAAACTCCCCGAATCGGTACTGAATGATTTTGAAAAGTGGATCACCCAAGGCGCGTTCGATCCAAGGACAAAAGCATCGAACCGGTCTGTGCCGCCTGCTGAAGACCTAGATGCGTTGTGGTCTTTCCAAACGAGGGTAGTATCACCTACCCCTAGGGTTATCGATGCGACATGGTCGCGTGGTCCACTGGATCAATTTGTGTTAGCTCGAATGGAAGCTGTCGGGTTGAAACCGACTCATGATGCTGATGCAACAACGCTTGTCCGACGACTGTATTTTGATCTTACAGGTTTACCACCAACGGCTGAGCAGGTCACGAACTTTGTTCAGGATCACCAACAGCATGGAGACGGAGCCGTCAAGCAAGTGGTCGATCGACTTCTTGCTGGACCTCAGTTTGGTGTTCGCTGGGGCCGGCACTGGTTGGATGTTGCCCGCTATGGTGAGTCCAACGGTGATGATGGGTTGGGAAGAAACGCCACATTTCCACATGCGTGGCGATATCGTGATTACGTGATCGACGCGATGAATCGAGACCCTGGTTATGACCATTTTCTGAGGGAACAGATTATTGGAGACACACTCAGGGCGACTGACGCTGCAGAAAAAAATCGCTATCTGGTTGCGACCGGCTTTCTTGCTTTGGGCTCCAAGCCAGCGTCGGCCATGAACAGTAACTTTGCCATGGATGTCGTTGATGACCAGATCAATGTGGTGAGTACTGGGGTTCTCGGATTAAGTGTGGCTTGCGCCCGTTGCCATGATCATAAACATGATCCGATACCCACTCGCGACTACTATGCGCTCGCCGGAATCTTTTCCAGTACACAGACACTTTATGGAGCTGCTGGCAATGAGAATCTGACAGCACCACCAACCGAACTGCACGCATTGCGATCAAGTTTGGTGGGCGATCAGGTTCGACCTGATCGCAGTAAAACTCCGGTTTTTGCAGATGGCTATCTCGCTGCAATTCAGGAATACCAGCCTCTCATCAGAGAATCACTAACGGAGCATCCCACTGCTCTTAAACCAGAAGCAAAATTGTCGTTCAATGAAACCGATTTTGCAAAAGTCAAAGAGACGGCTCTGCATGGTGAATTTTCAGGTGACGCCGAATCATACACTGTCTCATTCTGGTTTCGTAACGTAATTAAAAATGATGCTCGTCCCATCACCACCTATCTGTTCTCAAGAGCAAAGCTGGGCGACAAAGCCTTACCCGGAGACCATCTCGGTATTGGGGGGAAACACGAGAAGGCGGTCACGGGCAAGTTGTTTGTATTCAACGGAAATGAAAAGAAGAAATCAGTCAGAGGCTCAACGGTCATTCCACCCAATTCATGGAACCATGTTGTTCTGGCGAGGCGTGGTGGACGGATTGAAGTCCATTTGAATGGGCAGCTTGAATTAGAAGATAAGCTTGAGGCGACGTTTGGTAAGTCACGTGAATTCAGTCTTGGGCGACGGAGTGACAAGTTTGCGCCTCTCGAGGGGAATGTTGGTGAGTTTGCAGCTTATGAACGAGCGTTAGATCGTGACGCCATTCTGAAATTGCATGCGGCATCGGGTCAACCAAAAGGAATCATTCCAACAACCATCGATGGTTTTGCGATGGGGGTTCGCGAGAAAGCGAAACCAGCTGATATCAAAATCCACATCAATGGTGACGGGGCAAAAAAAGGGGCGTCTGTGACGAGGGGTGTTTTGACCGCGTACGAAACACTTCCCACCAAATCCACTCATCGATTCGACACGGGTGTATTTGAAGTCGGTGCCGAATCAAGCGGGCGAAAAGAACTCGCGGAATGGTTAACACGTGATGATCACCCACATACATCACGGGTCATGGTGAATCGAATTTGGATGCATTTGATGGGGCGGGGGATTGTCACGACCCCAGACGATTTTGGTGTTTACGGTGCGAGACCTAGCCATCCCAAATTGTTGGACTATCTGGCCGAAGCGTTTGTCCGCCAAGGTTGGTCGGTGAAGCAGATGATCCGCCAGATCGTGTTGTCGCGGACTTATCAGTTGGCCAGCAGGCATGATGCTGATTCACTGCGTTTGGATCCGGATAATCGTTGGATAGCTCGTCATCCCCGACGTCGACTGGATGCTGAATCTTTGCGTGATAGCATTTTACATGTGACTGGGGGGCTTGATCACTCACCGCAGCAGGGATCGGCGGTCGAGGAAATCGATGCGTTGATCAACTGGCCTCCAGGTGAGTCAACCAACCTGCATCGTGAATCGAATCATCGAAGCATTTACCTGTGTATGCTGCGGCACGCACCACCTCCGGAACTCGTGGCGTTTGATTTGCCTGATGCTGTGGGGATTGCCGGCAAGCGAGAGGTGACGACCTTGCCGACCCAGACCCTGTTCCTTTTGAACAGTGAATTTGTTGTCTCTCAAGCCGGTATTTACGCTCAGAAATTGCTAGAAGATCCCTCACTTACTGACGAATTCAGGGTGAAAAGCGTGTTCCTAGCCTGTTTTCAAAGGTTGCCTAGCGATGTCGAGTTGCGGCAGGCGATAGATTATCTTGTTGCTATAGGTGATCACTTTGAGAAAAATGAAGCTGATTCGGTGAAGCGGGCGCACCGGGTTTGGAAGAGTTTTTGTCAGGCAATGTTGATGACAAACGAATTTCGATACGTGGACTGATGACTGCCATGATTTCAAGACGACATATGCTGCAATCGGCGTCCTGCGGATTTGGATATTTGGCTCTGCAGTCCTCGCTCTGCCAAGGTACTCTTCACGCAGGAACCCAAGCCGCTTCCCCTGCTGCCACGAATCCAGCCCGAGCCAAACGGGTGATCTTTTTGTGCATGAGCGGTGGTCCTGCGCAAATGGACACATTTGATTACAAACCACAGACGGGCAACAAGAAACATCCAGGCTCTGCTGTGGCGTTTCAACAAAAGGGCGACAGTGGTCTGTGGATCTCGGATCTGTTACCTGAAACCGCTAAGCATGCAGATCGACTGTGTGTGATCAATGGAATGCATGCTGATACTGGCAATCATGCACAGTCATTTCTGCAATTGCATACGGGGGAGCGACTGAGGAAACGGCCGAGCATGGGATCGTGGATCTCTTACGGTCTTGGTAGTGAGAATGAGAATCTTCCGAGTTTCATCAGTTTGAACGCTGCCAAGCCATCAGTGTATTCCAGCGCTTTCTTGCCGACCGAATATGCCGGGACCCCGATTGGTACCAATGGCGAAAACATGTCTGCGGCGACCATCCGTGATATTTCCGGTGATCACCTTCCCAGTTCAGTCAAACGGCAGCAACTGGATTTTGTTCAGCAAATGAATCGACAACACGCGACGCAACGCTCAGGTGATAAGCACTTGGAGGGTGTGATCGAATCGATGGAACTGGCGTTCCGGATGCAATCGAGTGCTCCCGAATTGCTCGATTTGAGTAATGAAACGGAAGCGACGTTGAAGCGATACCGAGTCGGAAAAAAATTGTCGATCGGTACCTGTCGGCCCACCGATTTCGGAAGACAGTGCCTGCTTGCACGACGATTTGCCGAAGCAGGTGTACGCTTCATTGAACTCAATCACGGTGGCTGGGATCAGCACAAAAATCATCGGCGCGATTTGAAGGCCAATTGTGAAACTACCGACGCGCCAATTGCAGCGTTGTTGGAAGATTTGACCGCCCGTGGACTGATGGACGACACGCTCGTGGTGTGGGGTGGAGAATTCGGGCGACCGGGTTTAACGCCCGATGACGGAAAAGATGAGACCGGACACAACGCCAAGGGATTCACCTTCTGGTTGGCTGGCGGTGGAGTCAAATCGGGTTACGTTCACGGCAAAACCAGTGAGACGGGAGCGCGTGCAGTGGAAGGAAAAGTACACTTCCGTGATTTGCATGCGACCATTCTTAACCTGATGGGACTGGACCATCGAGCGTTGAATTTCCAGCACGAAGGTCGTCAGCATCAACTGACCGGGCCTGAAGAAGCCAAAGTGGTCACGGAACTCTTTGCCTGAACTTTACCTCGTTAGTTCTTGTACCTTTGGCCCAGGCTGAGCGTCGTCGCGATGTTCCAACCAGCAAGGTTGAATCGCTGATCACTTGCTGCGAACGAATGCGGGCAGTAATTGTCGTGGTATCGATGTCAACATTTTACCCATGCCCCGCTGGTGTGCGGTCACGATGATGATCAAATCCAGTTCTGGCAACATCAGAATGAATTGGCCGCCGGCACCACGACCCGATTGGCAATCGTACATGTGGTCTCCAACCTGCATGTCATGTCGCCACCAGAAATAGCCGTATGATGTGCCTTGGGGGTTGGTGTTGATGCGATCTGTTGCCCGCCTTACAAATTCAGCAGGGATCAGTTGTTCGCCATTCCATTTTCCCGCGTTACCCACCAACATGCCCCACTTGAGCATGTCGCGGGAGAGCATGCTGCTTCCAGCAGCTGACTTGGGAAGCCCACTGACATCGTCTTGCCACGCAAAGTTAGTGATTCCCAGTTTCGCAAGCAGTTCGGTTTCGATGAATTGTCTGGCAGAATCTGGGACAACCGCTTCCAATACCTGCATCGCAATGGAAGGATCAGAGCCTTGATACTTGAAACTCTTGCCGGTTGAAGTGATGGGTTGGCTGTACTGCAGGTAGGCTTGAATTTGTCCCTGCCCCGAGAGTAGAAATTTTTCCTTCCTGAGTTCATTCGCTTTTGCCTGATCGATACGGATACCCGATTTCATGTTCATGGCTTGGGCAAGTGTGATCAGCTCGGCTCCGGCAACAATCTTGGATTGATCAATGTTCTTCAGGAAATCAATAACAGGTCGATTCAAGTCCGCCATGCTGAGATGATTCAACTGAATGGCTCTGCCGATCGCCATTGCCGTATACGATTTGGTGATCGACATTTGGTAATGAGGGTAGTTAACGCGACCGCGTCGGTAGTAAGACTCGAACAGCAATTTGTCGTGTTGGTACAGCAGCAGGCTGTCGATGTCGCCATGATCGCCAGCCGCGATCTCATCTGCGAACGCAAGGACGGTGGCAGCGAGTTCGTTGTCGGTGACCAAGCTGCCAACCGGAATTCCATCACTTCGATCATTGGGAGATGTACTGATATACGGCTGCTTGAGATCAGGGATGTCTTTTTCCAGAGAGTAGGAAACATCCTCAGCGTTAAGATCAGTGATTTCAGGAGCCGTGCCGTTTTCACCGTCCACTTTGGACAGTTCTGAATTCGGAGCCTGCAGCATGGCAGGACGTTCCCAATTCGTCGGCTGGTAATCTTCAGGGGTTTGCGGCTTGGTGACCTCAATGACTTCATCTTCGCCGTCGAATAGTGGCCAATCATCGGTTCGAAATGGTGAGGCAGGCAGACCCTCACAGTTGTACAGAAGGTTGCGTTGGGATGGATTCATCCCCCAGGCGTAGCGTACAGCGACTGGTGATTCGACGGCGTTTGAAGAGACGATCACCTGACCGTCCTGAATCACTGCATCTGCCCATTTCCACTGTCTGTCTTTGCCGGAAATCGCGAATGCATTCAGTGGTGAATCACCCGATTTGGTCAGGCTACTGGCTTTTGCCAAGCCACTTCCTAGGCAATCAAAATCAAGGACAATCCGATTGCCATCGACTTGCAGTGCTTTGAATTGTGGTCCCGAGCCGACCACGTCCATTGCATAGACATTTTCCAGAGCAAACAGCGCATGCCGGATACCGATCGGTCGTTTGTTTTTGGGGTGCAGTTGGACGGGATCGCCAGTGTCGATGGAAACGACCAGTCCCATGTTTGGCAAATCGTGACTTGCTAAACGCATCATTTCGCGATTGACAGCCCAAGGCGCTTCTAACCCTTCGACGGCTTTGGTTTGTGGTGGATTCCAACTGGGCAGTTGGGTGATGATGAACGGAAAGTCGTCAGCAACATTACCAGCAGACAGGTCGTGCCAGGAAGAGCGGTAGTAAGTGACCAACTTTTTGAGCTGATCGCGATAGTGCATTGCCTGAGGCACATTCTTTGAGTTGCGTTCACCCTGATACCAGATTGCACCCCGGATCCCGTATGGCCGAATCGGGTGGATCATGGCATTGAATATGTGAGCCGGGTATTGGTGCCCAAGGGTGGAAGGTTTGGTGATGAAAGGTGGTTGCAGTTGCTTCCACTGATTCTTCATTGTTTCACCTGCATCGATTTTCTGTTTGTAGGTGATGAGTTCCTGTTCGTAAATCTTCAGGGCCTCGTCCCGATCAAAGCGGCGAGAGTTTTTGTCCAGTTGAGCGATGTGAGCAGCAGTGCGGCGGTCACCGGTTTGTATGTCGGTTGGCATCCATCCCTCGATGGGGGTGCCGGCATAGGCCTGAACAATGATTCCGACTGGAATATCGATTGCTTCGTGAATTGTTTTTCCGAAGTAATAAGAGACTGCGGAAGTTGCCGCAGCTGTTTCTGGTGTGCATGGTGCCCATTTAGACAATCGGTCGCGCGATTCTTTGAGCGGTTGATGCCAATGTTCGCGAGACGATTTGAAAATGCGAAAATTGGGAGCATCGGCACTAAGAACTTCTGTTTCAGCGTCAAAGCAGTTGCCCAGCGCCCAGCCCATATTCGATTGACCGGCGCACAGCCAGACTTCGCCGATCGCAACCTTGTTTAGAGTGATCGTGTTGTTTCCTCGAATGACAAGCGTATAGCCTGTCCCGTGCGAGGGAGTTTTGAGGAACAATCGCCAATCGCCGTCTGCATTGGCGGTTGTGGATGATTGATCTCCCCAGCTTGCTTCTACCGTTACCTTTTCACCAGGATCGGCGAATCCCCAGACGGCGTTGTGGGTCTGCTGTTGCAGGATCATCTGATCGCTAAACAGACGGGGAACACGGACGTCAGCGACGACAGAGAGGCTTGAAAAAAGAAACAAGACAAGTGTGTTGAGTGTTCTCATGGTGATCTGCTGAACGTTGTTGGGATTCGCTATTAGCTGGCATGTTGGTGATGTCGACCGAGATGCGAACAGTCGGTCGGGCAATGGCAGGGTAGAGACAGTCGTGATCTTACGGACTGGCCAGTACCACCACTTGCCGCAGTGTGGTCGTCTCATCAACTGCGAAGGTACCCCACTTGGTCATCCTATGCACATTGTAGGGATTGCGACATAAGTAGCCGCGGAAAACCCTCTCAAACTCGCTCTGCACTCGCTGTCTGCGTCCTAGAGTTCAGCGGTTCATTGTCTTTGAGTTGCCGGAGATTCGCGTATGTTTCGTTTGCTGACGATCACTCTTGTCTGTGCCAGTATCTTGCATTGTACTCAGGCAGATGCCCAATTCCTGTTTGGACGACGTCATCAATCGGCCAAAGGAGCGAAAATACAGCGTTACGACACCCATCGACAAACCGAAAACACAGAACGTACTTATCGATCCTACCGGCCCTCGTCGGGTTTGAATATCAGTATCGGAATCGGCAGCTATCCAGGCTATGGCTACGATTCCGGGTTCGGTGGTTATGGATACCTCGATCCCTATCGCTTTGATGGTTACGGTTACGATCCCTATCGCTATGGCAGCTTTGAGGCTCCCGATCTGTTGAAGGATCCCTACTTTCGGGAACGCTACCGTTACGACAGCAAGTTTCCTGGGCGATATCGGGCTCCAGCGATACCTCGAACCTTGAGTGCAGGTGCCAGCGAAGATCTGTATCGTTTTAAAACGACTGACGCAGACATTCGCGCTGGTTCATCGGTGCTGGCTGACTCCGGAGCGATGTCGATGCAATTGCGTAAGGCAACCGAACAACTTGCCCGTGGTCTAGCAGTCAGTGAGTATGGTGAGGCGTGGCTTGAATACCTTGGTCCCCGTCAGCTTCCAGCACTGATTGCTCGGGGCAAGACAGCAGAACTGCAGGAGTTGATGACACATTACGATGGTGTCGTTGCGAATCCTGAGTTGCAATACATTACAGCCACTGATGGTTTCGCGGAGACGAGTTATTTATTACGCCGGTATCTGAGGAAGCCAGTTGGCGATGTTGGTGTTGAGGAAATTGGTGTCGTGCCCTCAGCGGTCGCACCTGCTGGCACTGCGGAGCCAGTTCTGAAACCGGAGACATTGCCGGTACCCAAGCCGTCATTGGAACCAAACCAGCCTTGAATTCGGCAACGGGCGTCTGATCGTAATTTTGACGGTCAGTCTGCTATCAGTCCCGTCCTCTTCGGTGACACCAGCATTGGGCATCCCGGTTTTATGTCTCGATAGAGATGTCGGGTAGCAGACCGGTTCGTTGGTTCGTCATTCAAGTACTTTTCCCGGCATACTGCTGCCATCATCCAGCTGCGACATTCGTGAGGTAGTCAGCTGAGGCGTGTCGGTTAGCTGATTGGTCTCATGAAGAGAGCTTGCTTCATTACCAGTGATTGCAGCGATATTCTTATCCCCAAAGTATCCAAATTCGATCTTGGCGTCAGTGCAGAATTTTTGCTGATGGGCAAATACTTGACGATAGAAGGTGTTAAACTGTGGGGCCTTAATGATCCTGCCCCGCGTGGAACGTTGGCAACCAGTGCCTGAGCTAGATGGACGCAGGTGTCTTGCCTCCATTCACTCAGTCCCTGCGACGCTTGAATTGCTGCGACGCTTGAATTGCTGCGACGCTTGAATTGCTGCGAAGTGAGCATTGAGGGCGATACAACCTCATGTGACAGCTGAGTAAAAAGCAAATGCTGTTTTCATTAATCACAACATCCCTGAATGCTGGCTCGAATCCGAGTTGGATGATTCGATTGCTGATGGCGTTGCGATTTGCACAGCGACTGACACGGTCAGTATTCGTGGTTTGCTGTTGTAGTCATTTCTGCATCGCTGAGAATCGGGTAGTGGATCCGAACGCGTTGGATTCGGCGACGCTTTCGGTGATCAAGACGTACTGCAGAGACTGCCATGGTGGTGAAACGAAAGAGGGAGACATTGATTTTGATACCCTTGATACGATCGAACATGCTCGCGACAACATCGATCTCTGGTTGAAAGTTCGGCAGGTACTGGGCAGTCGGCAAATGCCACCGCGGGATGCTCCGCAACCGAGTGATGCCGAATTGAAGCAGTTGCAGACTTGGACGCGAGATTTTTTGGCAGCTGAGGCCATCGCTAAATCGGGTGATCCG
This sequence comes from Rubripirellula sp., assembly GCA_028823035.1. Classification (GTDB taxonomy): domain Bacteria; phylum Planctomycetota; class Planctomycetia; order Pirellulales; family Pirellulaceae; genus Rubripirellula. The sequence continues at coordinate 32,851 of JAPKCI010000025.1, read as the reverse complement.
GGCCCGGTCGTGCTGCGACGTTTGAGCAATGCTGAATACAGTTATGCAATCAGTGATATCACGCAACTGAAGACGCTTGCGCCAGCCAGAGAACTGCCAGTGGATGGAGCTGCTGGCGAGGGTTTTACGAACGTCGGCAGCGGACAGGCGATGTCGCCTGCACTGTTGCGGAAGTACCTGGATTCTGCGAAACGCATTGCGGACCACTTGATGTTGCTTCCCAACGGCATCGAGTTCACTGAATCAATCACCCAACGTGACCGCACCAATGACTTACTGGCCGAGATTCAGAATTTCTATCGAAGCTATACTGCCGACGGCGGCGGAGCTGCTGTTAACCTGCAAGGCATCAAGTTTGAGACTAATCAGGGAGGCTTGTTGCCGATCAAGTCGTACTTGCAGGCTACCTTGGACAGGCAGCATGCCCTGCGAAGCGGAACACAGTCGATTGAACAGGTTGCCAGCCAATATGGCCTGAATCCGAGATACCTCGGGATTCTTTGGCACAGTCTTACGAACGAGGACACTGACTCGTTTCTCATCAAGAGCTTGCAGGCTGAATGGCGCAGAGCAGCAACGACGGATGTTGACTTGCTTGTTTCCAAAGTAAAGCAGGCCCAGGACGGGTTATGGAAATTCAATTCGATTGGACACATCGGTCGTCAAGGAGGACCCAAGCAGTGGATGGAATCGGTGACTCCAGTGCTGGACCAACAGGAATTGCGACTTCCACTGGTGGCGTCAGAGGACGGTTCCGACATTCGGGTGATCTTGGCGGCTCACGATCTCGGTGATGGAGATCAGCACGACTTCGTCGTGTGGCAGAAACCCCGTCTTGTTTTTAAACCCGATTCTTCCGGCGTTCAGCCACCCATTCTTTTGCGGGATCTGCGTAATGTGGTTGGAGATGTTGAACTCTTGCAGAAGCAGCAGGCCACAAAAACGTCGCAATATCTCGATGCTTTGCTGCAGTTGCATCTCGGGAAGCTGACACTTGACGAGGTTGCCGATGCCCAAGCCCTCAATCGTGACCTGTTGGCATGCTGGTCAGCTGTGACCGGGTTGGGGCAATCGCACACGCGTGAGATTAAAGGCCTCTTTGTGAATCGCCTGACCAAGGCTCAGGGCTACGATGCAATCAACGGTTGGGGTGTTTCCGGGACACCAAGTTTATTGACCAATCGTTCGCGAGAAGCAATCAGCTTTCTCACGTTGACTATCCCTCAAAGGTCGGTGGTTGTTCATCCGTCGCCTACCAGTGCAGCGTGTGTTGGGTGGAAGAGTCCGTTAAATGCCACGATCAAGCTGGATGCTCTTGTTGCTGATGCAGATAACAAATGTGGGAATGGTGCGGGCTGGATTATCGAGCACCGTACTCGGCGCGGGCAGAATGTGATTGCTAAGGGAATGATCGATAACGGTGGTCGCCAAGATTGGATTGGGGAGCAGGCAATCACTGTGGCTGTTGATGATGTTGTAGTTTTGATGATCCACTCACGGGATGAGAATCACGGATGTGATACAACGCACGTCGAGTTGAAGTTGACGGAAACTGAAGGCTTGCAGCGATCATGGGATTTGAGCGAAAATATTGTTGACCGCATTCAAGAAGGGAACCCACTGGCGGATACCTTGGGGAATCCTGGCGTCTGGACTTTTTTCGAGAGTGCTTCGGAACCAGAGAGTGCCATCGCACTTCCGGCCGATTCGGCATTGGCACGCTGGAGTGAATTGGTGTTGTCGAGAGACAGCCCTACGATCGGAAGTGAGAGAACAGACTTGCAGGAACTGTCAGTTCTTGCTGCGACGGTACAACAAGCGGTGATAACGGACAATCCACAGGGCCTCACTGCGGGTGACCGGGCGATGCGCACGCTACTGCTTGATTGGCGGGGGCCGCTTCGATGGCTTGCCATTTCGCAATCGGCTGTTTCGCCAGATTCCACACGCGGGGCCGAGCAGGGTAATGCGAGCGATGATGCGGATAGCCAGCAGCCGGACTTTGGTGTTCATCCTGATGGAGGTTCGCTTGATACAGCTGACCTGTGCAGTCAAGGGTCTCATCGTATTGAGTTCCAGATTCCCGACGAACTGGCCGCAGCAGAACTGGTGACTACCGCGCGGATGCATTCAGCAAGCGGGATAGAAGGAACTGCTCAAGTCCAGATTCATTTTGGGACTGTCGATACGCCAGAATTCGATTTTGGTGGAACTGTTCTGGTTCATGCAGCGGGAAAAGTCAGTGGTACGATCAAGTCATCGATGGCGTCCTTTGGACAACTGTTTCCACCTGCACTCTGTTACGCCCGGATCGTGCCTGTCGATGAAGTTGTGACGTTGACGTTGTTTCATCGTGAAGACGAACACCTGCGTCGGCTGATGTTGGATCAACAAGAGGCTCGGGAATTGGATCAACTGTGGGACGAACTGCTGTTTGTCAGCGATGAGCCGTTTAAGTTGGCTGTGTCATTCGAGCAGATTTCTGAGTTTGCGACTCAAGACCGACCGGACCTGGTAACTGCGTTCGAACCTCTTCGGGGACCCATTAATCGTAGGGCGATGGATTTTCGGCAACGAAAATCCGGCGTGGAACCGGTACATGTCAGATCCGTCGTGATGTTGGCGGAGTTGTCCTGGCGACGGCGGCTCGACGAGGATTCGCAGCAGCAGTTGATTGGTTTCTACCGCCGGTTGCGGGATGAGGGGATGTTTCATGCGGAGGCATTGCGTTTGTTGCTTGCTCGTGTTTTGACATCGCCCGAATTCCTTTACAAGCTGGAGAGCCCCGGTACTGGGGCTGGTCAGTCTGAGGTGGATGGTCAGGAATTAGCATCAAGGCTCAGCTTCTTTCTTTGGTCCTCGATACCGGACACGGAATTGTTGGAATCGGGCCGGGACAGTCGACTGCAAAGTGATCCCGTCTTGATTCAACAGGTGAATCGCATGTTGCGAGATGACCGGGTGAAGCGAATGGCGGTTCAATTTGCCTGCCAATGGTTGCATCTTCGCGATTTTGATACGAATGATGACAAGAATGAGAGCCTGTATCCCGAGTTTGCGGCATTACGAGGCAGCATGTATGGAGAAACGGTCCGGTTCTTTGAAGACATGTTTCAGAACAATCGATCGATTCTGGATTTGATTGATGCGGACCATACTTTTGTTGACCAGTCGTTGGCAGATCACTATGGAATCAAGTTGTCGCTGGACAATCGCGTTGATGTCGATCTGGTTACGGAAGAAAAGTGGCAGCGGATCGAGGGGATTCGAGCCAGTGGACGCGGCGGTGTTTTGGGTATGGCGACCTTTCTGGCCAGTCAATCAGGTGCTTCGAGAACGAGCCCGATCTTACGTGGAAACTGGATCTACGAAACGTTGCTCGGCGAGCATTTGCCAAGACCCCCGGCAAACGTGCCGCTGTTGCCTGAAGAACTGCCCTCGGGACTTACAGCAAGACAAATGATCGAAAAGCACAGTTCGGTCGCCGCCTGTGCCAAGTGTCATTCGCACATTGACCCACTGGGCTTTGCTCTCGAATCATATGATGCCCTTGGCAGGCAGCGACCCGAGACGACCGATACGCGGGCGACGCTCCTGAATGGTCGGGTGATTGACGGGGTCTCCGGTCTTCGTCGTTACCTGATCGAGGATCGTCGTGATGATGTCGTTCGCCAGTTTTGCCGCAAGCTTTTAGGATTTTCCCTTGGTCGTCAGGTGTTGCTTTCTGACGAACCGTTGTTGAATCAAATGCGGCTGGCACTCAAAGCGAACGGTTACCGATTCAATACCGCTGTGGAACAGATAGTGACCAGTCCGCAATTTCGGCAGATACGTAACCAGCAGAACACGGTTCAACCCTGAGGAACCCGTAATGATGAATAACAGACTATCCCGTCGTCGGATGCTGAGAGGCTTGGGCGTGACAATGGCGCTGCCATGGATGGAATCGCTATTAGCAAATGAGGGGGCAGGAAAATCCGGTTCCCTGAATTCAGCGCCAACACGAATGGCAATCCTGTTCTCGGGTTGCGGTTACCATTCCAAAGAATGGTGGGCTAAGGGCAGCGGGGCTGAGATGGAACTCGGTAAAGTGCTGCAACCCGTCAATGAGTTCCGCGACCGAATGGTGTTCATTCGTGGTTTGTACAACGCGGAGGCGCTGAAAGGAAATATTCACAGTTCGCAAACCGGGAATCTTTTGTCCGGCGCTCCCTTGTCGTCGGGAGGCACGATTCGTTCGGGTACCAGTGTGGATCAGGTGATTGCCAAAAAACTCGGGCGAAGAACGAAATTGCCGAGTCTGGTTTTGGGTTGCGAAAAAGCCAATCCATCAGTGCACAAAAATTACTCGATGTTGTACAGTTCGCACATTTCATGGAGCAGTCCGACGTCACCCACACCGCTGGAGGTCTATCCGTCGCTTGCCTTTGACCAACTGTTCAAAGACGAAGCGGGGCAGGGTGATCGAAGTGTCCTGGATGAGGTGTTGGAGGATGCGAGTGATGTTCGTCGGCGTATCAGCAAATCCGACCGGCAGAAACTGGATGAGTATCTGAATTCCGTCCGCGAAGTTGAACAGCGAATTGAGCGTGCTGGTCAGAAAGGTGAATTGCAGGGTTGGCGACCTACCTTGACTGAGCCGAACATTCATCGTCCTGCAGATGGGTATCCGCAGGACATTGTCGAACACATGCGGCTGATGTGTGACATTCTGGTACTTGCGTTTCAAACCGATACCACACGCGTGTGTACACTAAAACTGAACAACGATCATGGCACGCTGCGATTTCCCCATCTTGGCGTTGACTACATGATTCACCATCTGTTGTCACATTCAGATTCGAATGACTGGTTAAAAGTCAATCAGTTCTTTCTGGAACAAGTCGCTTACGTTGCGCGGCGCCTCGATGCAATTAACGAAGGTGAACGAACGGCGCTGGATAATTCGATGATCATGCTTTGTTCCAGCATGCTCAATGGAAACCATGATGCGACCAAGTTGCCAGTTGTGATTCTTGGTTCAGCGGGTGGGCAATTGGAAGGTGGGCAGAACCTGGATTACTCAGGAAATTCTGATCGGCAAATGTGCCGTTTGTATCTCAGCATGATGGATAAAATGGGGGTACATTTGGATCACTTTGGTGATGCGACCGAACGCCTTTCGGAAATATAGCAGGCCAACGAAAACCGCGTGCAAGCAGTCATGGTCGTATCTCGCCCATGCAGTTAAGGTGCGATTTAAGTGGCACTTTTTCAAGCACGAGCTACGGGAGCCGAATGCCGGATTACGATAGACGACAGATTCTCGTCGCAATTCGGCAACAGTGTTTTTTTTTAACAATAGCCCCATTTTTACACGCATGATTAATAGCCATTGGGTCCATCACGCAGGTTTGAGCATCGCAGTTCTGGTGGTCTGGCTTTCTTCAAGGTCAAGTGCGGCAGAGTATCCAGCGGCAATGCAATGCGTGGTTGGGGGAGGGCAGGAAAGTGATTCCGTTGAACATCGGAAAGATGAACAAAGCGATCAACTGCCTGTGGGAAACAGGCATGAACGGACGGCCGCTCAAATAGGCCGCGAAATATTCCTCGACACCGGACTGTCTCGTCCTGCCGGACAGGCGTGTGTCTCTTGTCACATTCCATCAGCCGCATTCGCAGATCCCCGCTCTTTTTCGCCCGGGGCAGTGAAGGGCAGGAAAGGTGTACGGAACGCGCCGTCACTGATGTACGCAGCATTGATACCCGGATTTGCCTATGAAGATTTGTTCACGGATGAAGGAACAGAAATCTACGCCTATGAAGGAGGTCTTTTTCACGATGGGCGTGCCAGAGATCTGTTTGATCAGGTTCAACAACCGTTCTTTGATCGCAATGAAATGAATTTGCCGGACACGTCAGCACTGGCAGACCGACTGCGACGTTCTGAATATGCGGTGGAGTTCAAACAGTGGATTGGTAGTGAACGATGGAAAGATGACAGCCAATTGACGTACCATGCCTACCGGGCATTGGTGGAGTTTCTCAAAGAGCCAATGTTTCGGCCATTTGACGCACGGATCGATGATTTTCTGGCGGGGGACACCGATGCATTGACGAAGGCAGAACGCCGTGGCCTCGAAATCTTTCGTGGAGCAGGGAAGTGTGCTGACTGTCATTTTCTGGAACCAACCAGTTGGACGCCTGCGCTGCTGAGCGACTACGGTTATGACAATCTTGGCGTTCCATCGCGAGGTGAAAAGGATGCCGGGTTGGGTGCGAGAATCGGTGCAGAGGGGTTGGGGCAGTTTCGTGCGCCGTCATTGCGGAACGTGGCGTTGACAGCGCCCTATATGCACAACGGTTCCATTGCGTCGTTGCAGGAGGTGATGGAGTTCTACAACAAGCGGGATCTGGAACCACAGCGGTGGGGTCCAACCGACTATCCCGAAACCGTGAATCGCGAGGACATCGGGAAACTGAATCTGACAGATCAGCAGATTAAGGATCTGGTTGCCCTGATGAGTGCATTTACGGATCGCAGCGTGGTGGAGCGGAATCCGGCCCAGTTGTTCCCAGAGGCACCCAAAGGCACTCCCTCGACAACTTCAAAGCGACTCTACTTTCCTGACTGGACCCATCGTCTTCATCCAGCCTTTCCTGGCGTTGTTGATTCTTTCCCTGCCTCACGGGTGCACTCAAATCAACAGGCTGAGTAGATGCCTTGGATTGTTGGCGAAACGAAAGCGAGTGTCACCCTCTCGTGCAGGTCATTTACAGTCACAGAAGACGGTAGCGTTCGTCTATTTACCTCGACCTTCACGGTCTGAGGCGATGAACGGGCATGTATCGAAGCAATGGCGACGATTCCTGCAGGTCTACGCAGATCGATATGAGTCCCTTTTTTCCGGAGTTTACGACAATTGAATCCTGTCATAAAGCGTTTCGGAATAACTAGTTGTGTGAAAATCTGAAGAAGTTAAAATAAACTACCGGCTTCAAGCATCTAGCTAAAAGACGTATCCCACCAATTCGCTTTGATTTCAAATCACAGTTGTCTGTTGCTGCTATTCCCCACAACGCGGGATTTTTCGTAGCGTGGAGTGATGGCTGGAAGCACCCACAACTTCCGGCTATGCACGCTTCTGACAGACGATAAACCGTCCATCTTGTTGAAAGATCGATCATGCTTAACCGCAGAAAACTGCTGCAGGGAGTAGCGACCGGCGTCGGCGCTGCATTGAGTACTTCGCTCACTGGCCAGCGTCTTCTAGCTTCATCTGCTAGTAGTGAGACTCCCAAACGCATTATTTTCTTCATGCAAAATCAGGGCTTCGATCCGAAGACCTGTATCCCGGAGGGGATGAAGACCAGCGGTTCCCTTGCGAAAGTGAAACTGCCCGAACCGATCAGTGCACTCGAACCTTATAAAGAACGACTTCATATTATCAACGGTCTGCATGGGATTCACACGAGTCCCTCGCACAGTGCCTTCTTCGGCGCACTCGGCGGTTACCGCGGTGGCGACGGCGTGCCACCCAGTGCATCGACGATCGATTATGAACTGAGTAAGTCGCTACCCCAGACGCTCCTGCCTCATCTCTGCATCGGCATGGACTCAATGGAGAACATGGCGGCGAAGCCCACTCTTGCGACACTATCAGCCAGTGGTGCGGGGCAGCCGATCTTCATGCATTCAAATCCGAATCATCTTTACCAGATGTTGTATGGCGGCATTTCCACTGGCGATATTCAACTCCAACATCAGGCCCGTTCGAATCTCCTCACTCAGATCGAAAAGTTGGCTGCTACAAAGGGGCGATCGCTTCCCGACAGCGACCAGCAGCGATACGGTCAATACGTGCAGGGATTCAAGGACGTCAACGGTCTGCGAGACCGCCTCGATACGGTTTCCGATCACTTGCGGAAGTTCGCACCAACAGTGGATGATCGATATGCCAATCCGAAATTTGAAACTGACTGGCACGATGTTCTTCTGGATCTCGGCATCTCAGCGATCACCTCGGGAATCACGAACACACTGACGATCGGATCGGGTCGTGGTGAGATTTTTGGTTCATGGAAGGGGGTAGGCGTTGATCAGCAGGGTCACAACCTTGGGCATATGACCCAGCATGACAATCCAATCTGGATCAAGATCCGTCAGTACAACAGTCGTATGCTGGTGAGAATCATGCAAGCGTTAGAGAGAGTGCCCGAAGGCAATGGCACGATGATGGATAACACCCTGATCGTGTACACCAGCAACAACGCCGACAAGCAACATACCAATGGCGCCACTTGGCCGGTCATGTTGTTGGGTAACTGTGACGGCGCTTTCAAGACCGGTTGCTTCACGCAGTTGGATGGCAAGCGACCGATCAACGCGCTCTACACAACACTGTTGCGAGCCGCCGGGCAGAATTGCGATCGCTTCAACATGACGGAGAAGCTGGCCAAGAAGTTTGACAATGCTACCGGTCCCGTCAAAGAACTGCTGATATGAACAAGGTCATCTTTGCTTTGGCACTCTTGGTGTCATGGGGCTTGCCTTCGGTGGCAAGTTGCGAGACATACACGCCCGGTCAGAAAATAGACAAAGACTTTGAGAGCTTTGCCAAGCCGTTTCTGCTCAACCATTGTGCGGATTGTCACGGCGAGACCGACCCTGAGGGAAATCTCTCGCTCGTTGATCTTGAGTCAGTAGACGAGATCAATGCAGGTATCTGGAAAAGTGTATGGGCTCAGGTCACCCTGAAGGAGATGCCGCCCAAGGACATGGAACAGCCTGAGGTTGTGGAACGGTTACAGTTTTCAGACTGGATTGTCAGCGAGCTGAAACACGCCATGCGCGACAAGGGTGGTTTCCATGCTAATAGCGATCCTGATAAGGGAAACTTTGTTAACCACGACCTGCTCTTTGGTTCGCTACCCAATGGCATCAAACTCATACCGACCTCCTCTCCGGCGCGAATCTGGCGTGTGACACCGCAGGAACACATGACGCGACTGAATGCGTTGATTAACAAGGAACCTGATTTCAACAAGGAAAAGCCAGGGTTGCGCTCACAGGGCGATGTCGTTCCCACCAACCATGGTGGCGAGCTCAAGCTTTATTTTGGAACCGATCGGATCATCAAGTGGCAAGGCGGGACTGTTGCCTATGCCACAGCCGTCAAGAGCATCCCTGCTGTTCTATCGTCGGCGAGAAATCATGGGCTGGAAAACTACCCCGATTTTTATACCGTCAATAGTGCGGAAGCAACGCAGATCCTGGGTGTCGCCGAGAACATCATTCGATACATGGCCCATGGGCCACTGAGTATCGCCAAGGCCTACCAGATTACGGATGACCCGAAGTCGATCGAAGACAAAATGAAGGGCGATCTTCGCGGGCTGCCGACCAGCATTGTCTATAGCACGAAGGTCATGCGGCCGCTGACGCCGGTCTACGAATTGTTGGAAACCGAAGGCATGACCGATGAGAGTCTACGGAGTGCTGTGGATTTTCTTTTCGAGGCGATTTGTTTCCGGCCTCCGAGCAAACAAGAATCCGACGAGTACCTGACGATTGTCCAACAGTCTGTCGAGAAGTTGGGAAAAGAAGATGGTGTGGTGCTTGGCCTTTCATCCATTTTCCTCGATCGCGATGCGTTGTTTCGACCGGAACTGGCAGAAAAAGGCAAGCCGGATCGCTATGGACGCGTGATGCTGAAGGATTGGGAATTAGGCCTCGCTGTCAATCACGCATTGCGATACATCCAACCCGATGACGAGTTGCGGAAAGCCATTGTGGAAGGACGCATGCGGACGAAAGCAGATGTCACGCGCGAAGTCGAACGGATGTTAGCCGATGACAGTATCCGAAAACCAAGGATTCTTCGCTTCTTCCGCGATTACTTTGACTATGACCTGGGTGGTTACATCTGCAAGGATACAAAGGCGTTGAATGACACCGGTGCGTCGGTCAAGGGGCAGGCCCACTATCGTGCCATGTTCGATGGAACGGCGAGCACGGATCGCCTGATTGAACTGATTCTTGAGGAAGACAAGGATGTGTTCAAACAGTTGCTGACTACCGACAGGGTGGTTGTTACCCGGGGAGACAGTGTTTATTTCGGTGAGCAACGTTCCAAGGAAGAGACAGAAGCCTTGGTGAACGCAGCCAAAAAGATGGCGGCCGAAGCGGCCAAAAAAGTGGCCGCTGAACGCGAAGCCTGGTTGAAGGCCAATCCGGGAAAGAAACCGCCGAAAGCTCCGAATAAAAAACGAACAAACTTCAACCATAAAGTTGCCGAAGCGGACCTCAAGGGACCAAAGATTTTCGCCCGCGTGAGTCGGCGGAGTTTTGGCAATGGGACCATGAAACCTGATCGTATTCTGGCCGAAGCGCCAAAAGGTCAACGACTGGGAATCCTCACCCACCCTAGTTGGCTCGTTTCCCATTCTGATGCCATGGACAATCACGCGATACGCCGCGGTCGATGGATTCGCGAACGATTACTCGGGGGCGGTATTCCAGATGTCCCGATTACCGTCGATGCCATGCTGCCAGATGAACCAGGTCGCACTCTCCGTGATCGAATGAAGGTCACAAGGCAGGACTATTGCTGGACTTGCCACAAGAAGATGGATCCACTTGGGTTGTCCTTCGAAATGTACAATCATGCAGGTCTGTATCGAACGACTGAACTCAACCAACCGGTGGACACCACCGGCGAGATCATTGAGTCCGGCGATTCCACGCTTGATGGTAAATTCACTAATGCGATTGAGATGATTCAAACGTTGGCAGAGAGCGAACGGGCCGAACAGGTATTCGTCCGCCACGCCTTCCGTTTCTGGATGGGGCGCAACGAAACTCTTAACGACGCCCCTGTGCTTCAGGAGGCGCATCGTGCCTACAAAGAGAGTGGTGGCAGTATGCGGGCCTTGCTCGTTTCCCTGCTTACTTCAGATGCGTTTCTCTATCGCACAAGACTTGATTCTTCTTTGAATGAGGCAGGATGACGACGGTGCGAAGGCCTCGCTGGTAAACCCCAGCCAGGACTGGCGCAGGACGCGCGTCAAAGCGTTCGCAACTATTTTCTTGAGGCCGCGTGAGTGGGTTCAACCGAAACAGTTGCCGTGGAAAGTTGGAAGCCCGACGACATCATCCCAATGATCGGTAGAAAGAAAGAACATGAGAAAGTTGGCTCTCTGGGCAATACGGATCACAGGACTCATTGGCTTCATCGCCGCGGCATCTGGAAGCTTGCGAGTTTTTAATTACGGAAGGGAATTCGCAGGTCTGTTCTCGCTGGCAGTAGGCATGATCTTGTTGTGTAGTGCTTTCAGTTTGATTCGTCTGATGGAGCCTCGGGACTGATCGGCAGATGCGCTGGAATGTTGGCAGACCATGACCCCAGTGCCGAGCATCCTCGTGGTTGGGGTGTAGAGTTTAGTTTTCGGGGTTCTCGTACCAGAACACACCAAGGTCGTGAACTTCCTCGCAAGTCAGTAAATCCAGATCACCATCGCCATCGAGGTCCAGCATTTCGAGCCGATCAAATTTTCGGCCACGAGCATCACTGATGGCGTGATCAATCCAGCCCTGCTCGCTATTTTCTTTCCACGCAACCGCAACCATTTCATCCGCTTCGCGCTGAGCTTCAGAGGTAGTGACCAGGTCGGGGCGCCCGTCCATATTCACGTCAGCAATTGCAACACCTTTGCCTGCTTTGAGTCCGAATGGAAGAGGCAGACTTGTTTCTGTCCACTCCCCCGATTCACTGGGAATACATTGAATCAGACTGCCATCGAGTGTGGCGCAGATCACGGCGTGATTCTTGCCAGCACCGAGGTCACCAACGCAAAGAAACATCACCTGTTTCCCTTCGCCACCGATGAGACGACGTTCCCAGATGGATGAAGTTTGACCCGGGTTCTTCAACCAGTAAATCCCAGCCTCGGTACCGTATCGATCGGAATACACGATGTCCTGTTGCCCATCTCTATCGACATCAACAGCTTTGATGGACATGATCCAACTTGCAGGTGTCAGTTGGTGGAGTTTCCAATCGGCTGTGTTACGCGGGTTTGCCGGGTTCTCAAGCCATCCGACGATCGCGTCCTTGTTTTTGGAACCTATCACAAGATCGATCCTGCCATCCTGATTCATATCCATCGGCATTGCGAACATCCAGCGCCGACCTGTGGTTGCCGGGAATGCGTCTGTTTTCCATTTCTCCGTGAGCTGATAGTCCGGCTTTGATTTTGGTGCCCAGTGGATGAACACGTTGTTGATTTTTCCCTCAGCGCACGACACAACATCAATGGCTCCATCGGCATCCAGGTCAGCAAATACAGCGTCCTCAACACCTTTGACCGATCCCACCGTAACCGACTCCCAGCGATCCTTCGCACGGGAAGGACCGGGGTTCAAGTAGACAACCACCGCACCACCTTCTTCCCAGCCCGTTGTAATGTCAGGATGGCCATCACCGTTCACGTCGGTCAATCGCACCCCGTCAGCACCGCGTTTTCCACTTGCCCGATCACTGGTGTCAATCGTGTGCCGTTTCCATGATTCTGCCAGGGCAGTTCCAGCACAAAACGTTGCTGTGTCGATCCAGATCAGGCCGATCCAGATCACAATGAGGAGAGGTAATTTGATTCCCATGCTGAAGCACTCGGAGGGTTGGATCGCGTTTGGTATCGATTGTAAGAGACGCACCTGAATGGCAGTTGGAATATCATACGCCAGTGGTGGGTTCCAACAATATCCGTTAGCCAGGCTAATCTTTGTAGGTGGGCGAGTGTTGTAACCCTACCGGCTTTGAATGAAACTATGACTCGTATTGGTAACTGCTATTGTCCCGGGTCCAGCCTGCCTGGCGACCATTGATATGTTTTCATGAGCCCCGTTGAAGATCGAATCATGAATAAACTGCTGGCAGTATTGATGCTTTTCTTGCCATTAACTGGCGTGTTAGCGGCGGATAACGGTGATGTGACGGACGTCAGGGAAATTGATCGTTTGCGTCCTGATAGCACCTACAAACTTATCTGGGAACCGCATCTTGCGAAGTGGACCGACAAACACCTTGTTTGTTGCTATGGATTGCAACTGCAGAGCAAGACCGACATGGGCGATATTGTCTGTTCGATTTCACGTGACGGCGGGAAAACATGGTCACCGAGGACAATGGTTTTGACCACCGCGTGCGGAATGGGACGGTGCAATACGCCGACAACAATTCGGTGCTGTTTCGACCTCCGGGCCAGGATGTAATCTGGCTGTTCTGCATGCGGTCTCCGATGCATTATCGTGACAGTGAGAATATAGCTCTTGTGGCCGCGTACACGGTCGATGGCGGGCTGTCGTGGCAACACGTTGAACTGTCATTGGGGTATCAGCGGCCGTTGATCATCGTGGCAGGTATCGAGACGGTGATACGTGACGGTGTTCCTCACTACCTGCTGCCCGCGCACCGCAATACCCGAAGGCGTGATCGGCACGGCGACCGACGCCAGTTTGTGCTCGAGAGCAATAGTCTGGTTCATTGGAAAATGGCCGACTACGTCGATTACCTCGATAGCAATCCAATCTTCTTGCATGAAGGAAAAATCGCTCCCTCGGATAAAGGAGATGGTTTGAAGATCGTCATGCGCACGGCTGGCATGGCGCGGGAGTGTCCGCTGGATCCGCCCGTTGCCTGGTCATCCCACAGCGGAGACGGCGGTAAGACGTGGACCATTGCGAAACCGGAGCCGGCTTTACCCAATTATCGGGCGAAGAGTTTCTACGGTGTTGATGCCGGGGGACGCCACATCTACGTCTACAACGACAATGCCAACCGCGAAGGGCTATGGTACAAAATGAAAGTCAGGGGTGATGCATGGTCGATCCCAATGTGCTTTTACCATGAAAATAATCGCAACAGCTATCCAACTCTCGTCGAGGATAAGCCGGCAGAATGGATTGCGGTATGGGACAGTTCCAACTCGCCTGACAAAAAACGAACGGCCATACGGTTTGGACGGTTGAAGATAGAGTGAATGGTGGTGAGGCATCATGATCCAGCAGCGACCATCACACCGTCCAGTTTTCGGTCAGACAGAGCAGGTCAGACAGAGTGTAGAGTAGGTCAGAGTAGGTCAGGGCAGAGTAGGTCAGGTCAGAGTAGGTCAGGTCAGAGTAGGTCAGGGCAGAGTAGGTCAGGGCAGAGTAGAGTAGGGCAGAGCAGAGCAGAGTAGGACAGAGCCAGGTAGCGTGGTTCACACCCTTCCTGCCCGTTGATGTAGTGGGGGGAGGATCTTGTTGTCATTCACCGGTATCACGTGGACATGAATTCGATGCGAAATATCCTGATTCGAACGTTGCTGATTACGACTGTCGTGTGTTCTGCTGTCGTCGCAACGTCAGCTGAGTTGCCCAATGTTGTTCTGATTTACGCCGATGATCTCGGATATGGGGACGTCCAGTGCTACAACCCTGACCGAGGGAAAATCGCAACACCGAATATTGATAGGCTTGCTTCCCAAGGAATGAAGTTCACCGATGCACATTCGTCGTCGGGGGTTTGTTCGCCATCCCGCTATACGATTCTGACCGGTCGCTATCACTGGCGTTCCCGATTGCAGTCGGGGATTGTTGGTCTATGGGGCGCGCCGCTCATTACTTCTGACCGGGTTACGATTGGAAGTTTGGCCAAACAGAATGGCTATGACACCGTCGCGGTTGGTAAGTGGCATCTTGGGTGGAATTGGGATATTCCCAGAGAACAGGCAACAAGTTTCAAAGCTCGACCCAAGACGGGGATTGTCAGTCGTGAAACCCGTTCTGTTTGGAAGGAAGTTTTTTCGAGACCGATCAAAGGTGGGCCGACTGCTGTTGGCTTTGACCAGTACTTTGGAACGGACGTGCCCAACTGGCCTCCCTATTGTTTCATTGAAAACGAACGTACTGTAGGGATCCCAACGGTGTACCTGCCTCAACGCCTGCTTGGTAACAATCAGGCGAGTCAACAGGGTCCGGCATTGGAAGGCTGGACGTTGGAGCCGATTTTGCCAGCACTGGGAAATCGGGCAGAGAAATATATCCAATCGCGGTCAGACAGCGAGAAACCGTTTCTGATGTACATGCCTCTGACCTCACCCCACACGCCTTTGTCGGTCAACAAAGCGTGGATCGGGAAGAGCGGGTTGGGGCTGTATGCTGATTTCGTGATCGAAACGGATGCCATTGTTGGTCAGGTACTGGATGCGATTGATACAGCGGGTCTTGCTGCCAATACGTTGGTACTGTTTACCAGCGACAATGGTTGTGCGCCTTACATTGGTGTGTCCGACCTCGAGAAACAGGGTCACTACCCGAGCGGACCACTCCGCGGTTACAAGGCAGATGCTTGGGAAGGCGGGCATCGTGTTCCCTTCATCGTCCGTTGGCCGGGCAAGGTGAAGCCCTCAAGCGAGTGTGGTCAGTTGGTGCATCAGGCGGATGTTCTGGCAACGTTGGCTGCCATCTTCGAGACGCCGTTGGCGGTGAACCAGGGGGAAGACAGCTTCAGTCTGGTACCGTTGCTCCAAGGTCAAAATACTCCGATTCGCACAACGTCTGTCAGTTGTTCGGTCCGTGGGATTCCGAGCTTGCGGGATGGCCAGTGGAAGTACATCGCAGCCCCCGGTTCCGGCGGTTGGGGAAAAGGTGGAGATCAGACTCAATCACTGCAACTTTACGACTTGGCAAACGATCTGGAAGAACGCGTGAATTTGGCAGCCGAACGGCCCGGGCAACTGAAAAGGATGGTGGAACTGTTGGGAAAAGTGATCAGTAATGGACGCAGTACACCCGGCCCTCGGCAACCAAATGACGTTCCCGTCCGCAGGCATCCCGCCAAGCGTTGAGCCGATTGCAATATGTTCGATAACAAATCGAGTAAGCTGGTTGCCGGAAGATCGGTGCAAGTGGGACTTTCAAGATACATCTCGGATGTCAGCATCAGTCGGCAGTCGTTGGATTGGAAAACATGAAGAATACGGCAGGTATGTTTCGAATTTCGCAGTGGTCCGGAATCTGGCTGCTGATTGCTTTGGTCTCGCAACAGGCTTATGGCGCTGAGAAACCGCAGTTCAATGTTCTGTTCATTGCAATTGATGATCAGAATACAAGGCTTCACTGTTACGGCCATGATCAGATTCATTCGCCGAACATTGACCGTTTGGCTGAGCAAGGAACGCGATTCGATCGCGCCTATTGCCAGTACCCGTCCTGTGGCCCCAGTCGAGCTTCATTACTGACTGGATTGCGACCAGGTAAGACAGGGGTATTGAATAATCAGACGAGCTTTCGTGCCCAGTTGCCGGATGTGGTTACGTTGCCTCAGTTCTTTCGTGAAAGCGGTTATTATGCCGCTCGCGTCGGAAAAATTTTTCATCAAGGTGTGCCCATCGATATCGGTACGGATGGACTTGATGATCCTCATTCCTGGGACGAGGCGTTCAATCCCCTGGGTCGGGATCGTGAGCAAGAGAGTCTGCTGACGGTTTATACGCCAGAGTTGTTGTTGCAGGACCGGATGTCCTACCTCGCGGCGGATGGCACTGATGATCAGCAGACAGACGGAATGGTTGCATCCAAAACGATTCAATTGTTGAAACAACACAAGGGCGATCCATTCTTTATAGCGGCTGGATTCTATCGACCGCATATCCCCTACATCGCGCCGCAAAAGTACTTTGCCCTGTACGACATCAACAAGACGGTACTGCCAGCTATCCCGGATGGGTATCGTAGCCGTGTCCCCACCGCAGCTTTGGCATCGACGGTGACATGGCCCAATTTTGGAACAACGCCCCAACAGGCCCGTGAATGTATCCTTGCCTACGATGCATGTGTTTCGTTTGTTGATGCACAAGTCGGGCGTTTGTTGGAGGCTTTGGATCAGTTGGGACTTGCCGAAACAACCATCGTTGTCTTATGGGGTGACCATGGCTATCACCTCGGCGAGCATGGTTTGTGGCGCAAGAACAGTCTTTACGAGGAATCGGCCAGAGCACCCTTGATCGTTTACAAGTCTGGTATGCACCCTCATGAACATGACTGTGAGCGGATCGTGGAGTTTGTCGACATTTATCCGACGGTTGTTGAGTTGGCCGGCTTGAAGATGCCATCTGGCTTGGCAGGGAAAAGTCTTGTTCCTTTGATGCTGGAGCCCGAACGAAAGTGGGACCGACCTGCGTTTACGCAAGTGCAGTTTGGCAAGAACGAAGAAGCAGTCCCGGGAATGGCAGTGCGGACGAATCGTTGGCGGTATGTTCAGTGGGATGGGGGGGCGAAGGGTGAAGAGTTATACGACCATCAACATGATGAAGGTGAAATGCATAACTTGGTCAATGATCCCGCCCATGCTGGCGTGGTGGACCGTTTACGATCCCTGCTCGAGTCGGCGTTCTGATTTCCGGATTCCCGTCTGCAATTTCAGCGTTTTTCGGTGTTCATGCCGAGGATTTCAGCAGAGGATGGCGAAACTTGTTTTTTTGGCGGGTACAATCGACTCACACTTGGGGTATCATCGTGACTTGCACCCAACCGGGTTGCTTCCCCGCCTGCCGCCCTCGCTCCCGCCTACCCTTGAATGTCTCGATGACGATGATCTTGCGTCTATCGCTCATGACTCTCGTGGTGTTCTGCTGCTGTCAGTGGACGCATGCAACGGACGCATTGACTTACGAACAACACATCCGCCCGATTTTTCGCGCGCACTGTTTTGACTGTCATGGTGCCACCGATGAATTGGAAGGAGACTTGGATCTTCGACTGGTTCGGTTGATGAAAAAGGGTGGAACCAGCGGCCCAGCCATTGACCTGAAGGATCCCGACGAGAGCTTTTTGTTGACTCGGATTCGCGATGGTGAAATGCCGCCCGGCGAAGTGAAGGTTTCAAGTCAGGAAATCGAGATCATTTATCGCTGGATAGCTCAAGGAGCATCAACGGCAAGACTCGAAGCAGATTCGATCGGGGTGGGCTTGGGCGTGACGTTAGAGGAACGTGCACATTGGGCTTATCAGCCCATTCAGCAAGACTTGGTTTTTCCCACTGATCGAATCCGTAAGGACTCGTTGCGGAATACGATTGATTTGTTGGTGCAATGGCCAACAAGTGAGGATCAGCAGGCAGAAATTCTGCCTCAGGCAGATCGTGCGACGTTGATCAAACGGGCGTATTTTGATTTGCTTGGCCTGCCGCCCCCGCCCGAGCAGATGTCCAGATGGCTCACGGATTCCCGGCAGGACTGGTACGACCATTTGTTGACACATCTGCTCGGCATGCCTGCTTATGGTGAACGGTGGGGCAGGCATTGGCTTGATATCGCAGGCTACGCTGATTCGGAGGGGTACACGGTCACAGATGCCGAACGTCCCTGGGCATGGAAGTACCGTGATTGGGTGATTCGCGCGTTGAATCAGGACAAGCCGTTCGACCAGTTCATTACGGAACAGCTTGCCGGTGATGAACTTGCCGGAGTGCTTGAAGGTGATCTGACAGAAACCCAGATCGATCTCTTGACGGCAACTGGGTATTTGCGCATGGCTGCTGATGGTACTGGAAGTGGTGCTAATGACGATGCAGCGCGAAACCAGGTGGTGACTGACACACTCAAAATCGTTGGAACGTCACTGTTCGGTTTAAGTATCCAGTGTGCGCAGTGCCACGATCACCGCTATGACCCGGTTCCTCAAGCTGACTACTATTCCTTGCGGGCGATCTTTGAGCCGGCACTCGACTGGAAGGCCTGGAAGACCCCGAATGCACGACGGATTTCACTTTATACAGCTGCTGATCGTGCCAACGCTGCAGCGATTGAAATCGAGGCGAAGAAGGTTGCTGATCAGAAATCGGTAAAACTGGCTGAGTACTTGCAGCAGGCACTCGATAAGTTACTGGAAAAATACGACGAACCGCAGCGAACTCAGTTAAGAACTGCTTATGAGACCCCGGCAAAGGAGCGTTCCGCCGAGCAGAAGCAGTTGCTGTCTGCCAACCCCAGTGTGAACATCCGGCCCATAGAAATATCGCAGTACATTCCCGATTCGAAGCCAAAGCTGGCTGAATTTGATAAACAGATCCAGACAATACGATCGGCCAAGCCTGTTGAGCAATTCATTCGGGCGCTTGTGGAGCCGGCCAATCATGTCACGGAAACGAAGCTTTTTCATCGCGGTGATCCAGCGCAGCCCAAACAAGTAGTATCCCCAGGGACGCTTAGCGTGCTGGCTGCGGGTGGTAAACGCGCGGAATTTGCCAGTGATGACACATCCCTGCCTTCGACGGGTCGGAGGTTGGCATTCTCACGTTGGCTGACTGGTCCGGAAAATCCCCTGTTGGCAAGAGTCATTGCGAATCGGATTTGGATGCACCATTTCGGACAGGGGTTGGTTGCCACACCCGCCGACTTTGGGAAACTGGGGACTCAACCCGCGGATCTTCGATTGTTGGACTGGCTTGCCAACGAATTCATTGAGCGTGGCTGGAGCATGAAACAGTTGCACAGGTTGATCATGAGTTCGTCGGTGTATCGCCAGGTAGTAGGATCGGGGGAACCCGCTTTTTATCGCCGTTCGCTGCGACGTCTTGAGGCCGAAACCATTCGTGACCGGATGCTTGCCGCAAGTGGCAGTCTTGACGAAACACTTTACGGTCCACCGCTCAAAATCAAAGAAGATGACACGGGTCAGGTAATGGTCGAGGGCGGTCAGTCTCGAAGGAGTATCTATATCCAGAGTCGTCGCAGCCGGCCGGTCGGAATGCTGCAGACCTTTGATGCGCCGGTCATGGAAACAAATTGTGAAATCCGCCCCTCATCCACGGTGGCGACACAATCTCTGATGCTGCTGAATGGAAAATTCATTCTCGACCAGGCCAGCAGGTTGGCAGATCGGGCAGCGAGGGAGGTCGCGGAGGTTCGTTCCGAGCAACGTGATTTGATTGCTGACTTTCTGACACGAAAGCCAATGTGGCAGTATGGCTATGGTTGGCATGATGAAGAAGATAATTCCGCTACTAGGTTTCACCCCTTGCCGCATTGGAGCGGTACGCAATGGCAGGGTAGCAGCCAGTTGCCTGATCCAGATCTCGGGTACACGCTGGTAAGTGCGGGCGGTGGCCACCCAGGCAGTGGCAAGAATGCGGTGATTCGCAGGTGGACGGTACCGGCTGATGGGGTGATCAGGATAACTGGGGCCTTGAGCCATCCGTCGGAACATGGTGATGGCGTGCGCGGACGCATCGTGACCAATCGAAACGGAGACACCCTTGGAGAATGGATCGCTCACAACACCTCCATTGAAACCGTCGTCGACGGTGTTCAGGTGTTTGCTGGTCAGACAGTCGATTTCATTACCGACTGCCGGGAGGGTACTAATACGGATTCATTTAATTGGAAAACGACAATCGTGTTGCGACAGATCGACGGTTCAGAGCAGTCCATTATTTCGGAAAAGTGTTTTAACGGTAGCGTTGATTCATATGATGCGATCGCAGGCCAAATCATTCGCGCGTGGGAGTTGGCTTATGGACGTCAACCCAGTAATGAAGAACTTGTCATGGCATCAAAGTTCATCAGAAACCAGTTGACAATTCTCGAATCGTCTGCTGATCACGTGCCCAACGGTCGGACGCCGGCTCAACAGGCCATGAGCAGTTTGTGTCATTCCCTGTTTGCATCGAATGAATTTCTATATGTGGAATAGCCTTATGGTGACGTGCAAAAGCGAAGACTGTCCTCAGCATTGCCCAACCGGGCAGGTGGTGGACCTATGAATTTATCACGACGTAGTTTTTTGCAACAACAGGGAATGGGGATCGGATCTCTTGCGCTGGCTTGGTTATTGCAACAGGAACAGGCCGCGGCGAAGCTAAAAAATATTTCCAAAGAAGCCGCGGTTTTCGACCTTCGCCCAAAAACACCCCATCATCCGCCCACGGCGAAGGCAATGATTTCCCTGTTCCAACATGGCGGTCCATCGCACATGGACCTGACGGATCCCAAACCGGAACTGACTCGCTTCGATGGTACTGACTATCAGGAAGAGGTTGGCTACAGTTCCGTCAAGGAAGCGAGTAAGAAATTGATGGGGACAAGGTGGAAGTTCTCAAAACATGGAGAATGTGGCACGGAATTCTCGGAACTGTTGCCGGAAATCGCTAGTATCGCGGATGACATCTGTTTGGTCCGCAGCATGCACACTGGCGCAAATGGCCACGAGGTTTCCATTCGCTATTTCCATGGCGGCATCCCTGGCGTTCTGGGCAGGGCACACCTTGCCTCGTGGCTCCTGTATGGACTTGGCTCTGAGACCCAGGACTTGCCAGCCTACATGGTGTTGACCGATCCCGGCGGGCATCCGGTCGATGGCATTAACAACTGGTCCAGTGGGTTCATGCCAGCACTGTTTCAGGGCACCGTGTTACGCCCCAAAGAGCCAAGAATCTTGAATCTGCAGGCACCAGCACATCTGCGTGGCCGTCCCCAGCAGCAAAGTCTTGAATTCTTGCAGACGTTGAATCGGCGTCATGCTGACCGATTTCCTGGAGCGGATGATTTGGAAGCTCGTATCGCCAGTTACGAACTGGCGGCGCGAATGCAGACATCGGCCCGTGAAGCGCTGGATATTTCAAGAGAAACCAAGGCGACTCACGAGTTGTATGGCTTGAATGATGAAACGACCCGAGAATATGGAACACGTTGTTTGATTGCTCGACGACTTGTCGAACGAGGTGTCCGGTTTGTACAATTGTTTTTGGCAGGCCAACCGTGGGACAATCACAGTAACATTGGCACCAGCTTGCCTAGCGTGTGCCGACGGACAGACAAACCAGCAGCTGCCTTGGTAAAAGACTTGAAGCAGCGAGGCATGTTGGACGAGGTCATTGTTCATTGGGGTGGAGAAATTGGCCGCTTACCGGTGACACAGAATCAGGGCGCACCAGAGAAACACGGACGAGATCACAATGGTCAGGGGTTTAGTATCTGGCTCGCTGGTGGTGGTATCAAACCCGGGATGGTCCACGGTGCAACGGATGATTTTGGACATCGAGCCATTGAGAACGTGGTGACGCCCAATGACTATCAGGCCACGCTGATGCACCTTTTTGGGTTGAAGTGGGACGAACTATTGTTCAACCATGCGGGTCGCGAAGAGATCATCACTGCTGGTCGCAAGGCGACAGTGGTGAAAGAGATTCTCTGTTGATGAAGTGATTCAGCGGTCAGCTGATCGGTGGGATGCATCTCGGTACCGGTCGCAGGTCATTTGCGGTCGGTGAATTGAAATGAATAGAGATCACCGTTCTGGATCGAAAAATGCAGACGCACAGGTCGTCCCGCTAATGTTTGCAAGGATTGGCCGCTCTTCCATTGAACTCGGGACGAGGTGGAATCGCCCGACAACCTTTGGCACTCTTTCAGTGAAAAGCCGGGGATGGGTTTGCCGTCGATGTCCTGTATTTCTACTGCGACCGATCCGGATTCAGTTGTCAAAAGGTTCAGGTGCAATTGCTGACCTTTGAAAATGACTGGTTGTGTGAGCAAGTGTCCCAGCTGTTCGCCAGCGTGTGCTGAGACAAATCCGTCAACTCGGTAGGTGAACCGTCGAACTCGACTATCCAGGCCCGTGTAATAGGCCTCGGTTGCATACACAGAGTACTCGTGGTTTTTACCAGGTAATTGCAGCAGGCCCCAAGTCATGTAATTGCTGCGATTACCCTTGCGATCTTCGGGAGCGTCTTCGGAAATGACTGGCTCCGACCAGCGTTTGAAATGAAGACCGTCACGGCTTGCCATGAATACAGGTTCTACACGTTGGCCTTCGTCGGGTAGGTAGCGGGTTGGAAATCCGATGAACAAATGAGGCGCCCGTGGATACCGTTGAATGGCATTGGTGTAGAGGTGTTCTTTCTTTTTCTCGGTGTATTGCAAGCCAACAGGTTGGGTCCAGTTCAGAAAGTCAGTTGAAGTGCACATCATGATGTCGCGTTTACCCTGATTGAACCACCGATGGTAGTCGCGATAACAGTTTTCGATATTGTCATAAAAAGCCAGATTCTGTGAGTCAAAAGCACCCTCGGTAATGACGGGACTTTCTTTCATCAACTTCCAGTGCAGGCCATCGGCAGACTGGAATGCAAACAGTCCGTGGGTGGAAGACTTGTCCTCGGGTCGGAGTGAGCGTCCGCGAGCGAGTGCTTTGTATCTGGCGTCTGGTTTGCAATCAGGATTTGTGTCTTTGAACGGAGTGAAGTTGTGAGTGCCGACGCCATCCCAGACGATATTGTTGGCTTTGGAGCCGTTGAATTTGCAGATTCCGAGTTCAGGTTTCTGCCAGTGAATTCCATCTTTACTTTCGGCATAGCAGACGACCTCGGGATGCGTGGCTCGTTTGGCTTTTTCATCCCAATGCGAACCGCGGTAGTACATCCGATACTTAGGGCCATCTTGAAAGATGGTGTAGTACGCGCACGTATTGCCCTCCCACGGCTGGTCAGTGACGAGGATCACTTCCTTTGCCTGCGGCTGATGAAGTTGCAAGGTGATCCCGTCGGTTTCGGCAATCAGATGGTCGTCCACCCACAATTCTCGCTGATTACCAATGTTGATCGGTTCTCCGCCATGACTGTCAACGATCGTGAAAGGGGCTACTACCAGCTGGACCAGCAGAAAGAAAATAGGCTTCATGATGCGTTGTCGCCTGGGTATAGAGAAATGAGCCGGGTTCAAGACAGGCGGCCGGGAGCCGTCGGTTCCGGTTGGCTGGCATGACAGGCAGATCTGGATCAGCAGCTCTCATGTACTTGCGGAAGACTCGACCGCGATGAAAGTCGCATTTCCCGTGCCGGAGATATTATAAGGGTGGCTACCGCGTTAGGTGGTTGGTATGTCGTCGGTTTGCCAACCATCCGTTCAACGCACGTTTTGATCCAGACGCTTTCGATTGACGAATCACAGGGGACGCGAGTGGTCACGGTTCGCGCTCAATCTTTCGTTCATTGCATGTCGTGTGGGATGTCATCGTAAGGCAAATGCTTCTTTGGCAATCTTTGCGGCCATGCTGTGCAGATGCCTGTCAGCCAATGGAAACGACCTCCTTGGGGATTTGGTCGAGTGCTTCCATTGCGATCGGAAGGAATTCGGGGCTGTGATGCAGCAATTGCTGCAGATGAGCCTGCGGATCGTCCAGCCAGCGGTTGTAGCCGGTGGCGAACAGCCCGACAAATTCGTAGTCGCAGGACTTCAAAGCCTTGATGAAACTGCGATCGAATGAGGGTAACACGTACTCAGGAACCTCATCGACCGTGGACAGTGCATGCACACCTGCAAAAACCACGTGACGAATGTCGTCTTCGATCATGTTTGCCGCTGCATCCATTGCTGAGCTGTCCAGGCGACTGATTGTCGTCAGGGCGCACATTGCTTTCGCGCGGACTTCATCGTCCCGGTGATCGACTAAGCTGCGTATCTGTGCAACCAGTGCATCACTCACATTGGTCTGCGGTCCGGCTGACAGTCTCTCCGTTGCGGTGATCGCATTCAGAATCATCGCCCGCTTCGTCGAACCCAATTTTTCAAGCAGCAGAGATTCCTGTTGTGGCGTTAGATCCGATTCTGATTTGACGTGACGAAGGGCGATGACTTGGGTTGAAGTGGATGAATGCTTTAACAGGTCCCACCATTTACTTTGCGATTGGTTCAAAAGAGCCTCGTCGCGGTGGGGGTTAAAAAAGGAATCTTCCGTCTTGAAAAGATATTTGAGTGAGCGGCGCATGGGGCGCTTCACTTCAGCATTCAGGTCGTTTATCCAGGAGGGTGAAACCTCATTGCGCGACCACGCCGCGATGGCATTGGCGTAAGCCAGCGATTGAACGTTCAAAAACGGGCGTGGTGCGATTTTCCAATGAGTTGAGTCCCAAAAATTAGCCACTTTCTTTACAAACACAAGATTGCTGCGCAGCACACCCAGGCCCGTTCCGATCACAGCCATTTCAACCAGTTCAGGAAAGTGGGGCTGGCTGAAAGTGCTTTGGTACAGCAGGTCGCTGACAACACCGTGAATCAGTGTTGCCAGAGTTAACTGAGGATCGTCCTCTGACTCCGTGTTGAGGTTAATGAGTCGTTGTTTCGCATCGTAGTTGCCCGGCAGACCGCCGAGTCCATCGCATGAGCCGCCGCCTCATCCGCCGCCGCTGCAATTGGCCGTCTGCTGCGGTTCCACTTGAACCTGAAGGCCGCCAACATCGTGCTTGAGGTGTTCCCCGAGGAAACCAATGATCTGTTCGTTGCTCAGTCTCTCAGATTCAACAAGGCCGATCAGTTTTTCACGACTCAGCACGGGCAAATGAAAGCGATCAAACCCGATACACTCAGCGAGTTGCTGAAAGTAAAACTCGACTCTCGATTTTTCACCGTCGGTCACGTTAGGCTTGGCTGCGAAAAACATGACGGAATGTCTCCTGTCGCGTAATGAAAGAAAAGCGGTTGGGTTGTGCGTTCATGGCAAAACCTACAGGAATATCAAAAACGAAACAGCGCGAGTTCTCCGCCATGATGCAGTGCTTCAGGAGTTTGTGTCTCTCTGCTGGGAGCTTCGCATGCAGACAGGGCCTGATTCACTGGAGTTACGGGTACAGGCTGTGGTTCCTTGTCTTTGGGGTCCATGAGATGGAAAAGCGAAGCCTGATTGCGCTCACAATTGTAAACTGGGCGACAAATGCCGTCCTCCCGCGAAGTTTTTTTCAAATCCTGACGATTTCTTTGAAGGATCCAGAATTTCGGATATCTAACTGACATGAACGCAGGAACCGGGACGTTTGCCGACGCACTTGAGCACCATTGGAAAGCCATTTTCCATTTAGGTTTGAGGATGTTTGGTAATCCCATCGAAGCGGAGGAGGCTGCCCAGCAAACCTTTTTTCTGGCCTATCAGCATTGGGATCAGTTCGAGGGTCGATCTGAGATTCAAACCTGGCTGTTTCGAATCGCTATCAATGTCTGTCACAAGCAACTCAAGGAACGAAATCGATTCGAGGGTTATGAACTTGATCCTGAAAAATTGGCGGCCAGCGGTGATCTTGATCGTAGTGCAGATGATCTCCATGGGCTGGTACGAATGGCGTTTGAAAGCCTTGAGCCCCGGGATCGTTTGATCTTGACCCTGTTCTGCATTGAGCAACTGCGTCATGCCGAGATTGCCGGCATTCTGGGCGTGCCAGAGGGGACCGTTTGGTCGCGTTTACATCACGCCAAGAAACGCCTGGAACGAAAAATCGAAATACTTCAGAAAGGTGAATCCAAATGAATGAAGAATTTGCGAAACAACTGTGCTTGAAGGTGGTGTATGGAGGTGTTTTGTCTGAGGAAGAGAAACCGGTTTGGGATTCATTCATTGAGACCGAAGCAGGTCAGCAGTACCTCAGCCAGAGTAGCGAAATGCGGTTGGTTCTTGCCGGAATAGCGAGAGTTGATTTGATTCCTACAGTCCCTCAGAATCTGGCAAAGAGTTTTGTTGCGACTTACCGGGGTAAGATCGAGACATCGCAATCGGGTGTTTATTTACTCGGGATGTTGTCGGTGGCATTTCTCTTGCTGGGCTCATCCGAGTGGTTGCGAGAGGGTTTTAGCAATCATGCTGCGATGTCGTTGCTTGCCGGTGTGTTCCTTGGAATGCCAGCGTTGATTACCCATGTCCACAATAAGCGTGTACGAAGTGAGAACGATGTGATTGGCTTTCTGAAAGAAAACCATGTCAAGGCAAAACGGATCTCGAACCGATTCGTTTCCGTGGTGATGGTCTTGCTGCCTTCCCTCGCACTCGGTGCTTATTGGTTTTGGCGCGAAGATTTTGACAGCGGGCTCAAGAACTTTACTTGGTGCCTAGTGTTTAGTCTGATTGTGACGGGGATCAGCCTGGGCGTATCACGAGTAGTTTGGCGGCGGGCCAATCCTGAAGCCTATGACTGGTGGCAAGACGAACTGCAACAAATGGACTCGGTGTAGTGATTTTGGGTTGGCGTCTCCACCTCACCGCAGGAACCATAGAAGCGGGATTACACATTCCTGCAGGTTCATGCACAGCGAAAGACACGTGCCTTGTAGCGTCAAAGCATCATGCAGAGTGAAGGCACCCGGTTTGCTTAAACAAACCAGTGCCGAACCACTGAACGATTTTTAGAAGCTATCGATTCGTGCTTTCAGTTGATGCAGGAACATGATTGACAAGTCATCGGTCTGCTGTGCTTCACGGATCGACGCTCGGATTGTCAGCCTCGTAAGTGCCCGTGTTACCTTCCGCAGGTTCACCTTTTTCTTCAGAAAGGGTCTCGTGGTCTTCATGCATCCACCGTGTCAGCAAGGGTGACATTGCGAATACAATCAGCGCCGAGACGATGGCAGCAATCGCTATCGGGCCGAACACATTTGCATAGGTGGTGACCGTGTCGATTGGCGGAGGCAAGGCCCCCGTTTCTTCTCCATGTTCAACACCCGTGAACATTGCGATCAGGGCCGCGAGATAGTTGGAGAAGGCTGTGGCAAGAAACCAGGCACCCATCACCATACTGACGATGCTCTTGGGAGCCAGTTTAGTGACCATGGACAGACCGACAGGGCTCAAGCAAAGTTCGCCAGTGGTGATCAGCAGATAGGCAAACAGCAGCCATTCCATTCCTACCATGCCCCGTGAATCATGGTTGTCGGCTGCCCACCAGAGGACGCCAAATGCAAGACCTAGTTGGAAAATTCCAAGTGCGAACTTTACTGGTGTACTGGGTTCGATGTTGCGTTTTCCCATGTAAACCCAGAGCGACGAGAAGGCGAGGCCGAACAGCATGATAAAGATTGGGTTGGCCGCCTGATATTGACTGGTGGAAACTTCGGAACCCTTGATGGCCATTCCGACATCCTCTTTACTGACTGGCCAGTCAACTTCCTTGACTTCTTCCTCTCTCCATTGGTCGATATTATCCATCGTGATCAATTTGTCGCCCATCTCGTAGCCTGTCAGACCTTGGGTGACTTCCACGGGGACTGTTTTTCCGACCATATCCTCTGAGACTGTCTCCGTTGGGAAGACACGATTCACATTGCGATCGGTGAAAAGATTGATACTGCTGCCAGCCTGCTCAAAAAATGCCCAGAAAAGCATGGAGAAGAACATCAAAATCAAAACAACTTGGAGCCGTTCACGCTCGATTTTTGGCGACATCGCAGTCGCGTAAATCAGATAGGCGAGGGCACCACCACCGCCGATCAGCAAGGCCCATCCTGCGATCCCATCGAAGAAGACCATCAGTGCGATCAGGGGGACGGCAAGAAACGATCCGAGATAAACGGCCCACTCAGCCGTGAGGGGACCGATAATGGGCTGTTTCAGCCGGCGCATGCACGGTGGTTTGCCAGCCCAGGAGGGCATGCCCGACCTCCCAATTGCAATGAACGCGATCAGCCCGGCACACATCAAACAAATCGCAACCAGTGCATTGGGTCCAAAGGCATAAATCACTTCATCCCAGTTGAGGTAAATCATGGAACCACCACTGAACAACGCACCCAGCAAAATGAGTAGTCGCGTCAAGCCTGCGGGTGCAACGAAGACCGCGAGGCCAACGAGCATTCCGATCGTTGCCAAACCAAATCCATAGTGCCACCCATACTTTTCGCCGACATAACCGCAAAGAAGGGGGGCCATCGCGGCACCGAGATTGATACCGATATAGAAGATGGTGAAGCCGGCGTCCCGGCGTGGACTACCCTCGGGGTAGAGGGAACCGACGATGGTAGAAATGTTCGGCTTGAAAAAACCATTTCCTACAATCAGCAGCGAGAGTGCCATGAAGAATGGCAATTCACTCTGCACCATCATCACCAGATGTCCCGCTGCCATCAGCAATCCGCCCAAGACAACGGCTCGCCGGGCACCCAAGAGTTTATCCGCAATCATGCCTCCGATGAACGGAGTTGCGTAGACGAGGGCTGTGTACGCGCCGTAAATCGCATAGGCCTCGTTGTCCTCCATGCCAAGAAAGCCCTTGACGATGTACAGCACCAGCAGGGCCCGCATGCCGTAATAGGAGAAACGCTCCCACATCTCGGCAAAGAACAGCATGTAGAGGCCGGTCGGGTGACCAAACAGGGTTTTCTGCTCTGCCACCTGCTCTTCGGTGGGGCCGGGAGGACCACCGTCGTCACCTCCATCGCCGGGGAAATCGTCATCTGATGGAGTTTGTGCGTATGGATTGTTGCTCATGAGGACTTATTTCAACCAAGGTTCCATGATGGACGGCAAAGATGGACGGCAAAGATGGACGGCAAAGGATATCGCTGAGGGGGATTCCCCATCGATGTGACGCGTGATTTGCGTCGGATGAATTCGCGGTGATTATCACCATTCGTTACTGCCACTGCAATCAACGAGGCCCCAAAACGGGCAAAAACTGAGAAAAGTAATGACAACACGAATGAGGGGCGGTACTGGTACGACGGTTACTTGCAGCATTGGGGAAATAGGGAAGTGTTCTTAGACAAACTACGTGACGCTGAGCAGATGCAATAAAAAGTGGCATGGAAAGCACTCAGGTGGATCATCACACGATTCCATCGCTACGGGGTTTCACCTGCCAAGTTCTCGTCATTGCATTCATGGATCTCGTAGTGGATTACGTGCTGCTTCTTGCGTTGTGCTATTGGTTGCTCCAGTTTTATAGTTTCTGGTCTATTGGTTTCTGTGTTTCCCTTACTGGTATTTCGATTGGTGGATGTAATGCGAATCATTCTTCTAGTGGGTGTTGTTGTTTTTGCCTGCGTTGGCCAATGGGCAGTTGCGGAAGAGAACTGGCCACGGTTCCTAGGGCCGAATGGTCGGGCGACAAGTCTGGATGCCGATCTGCCACTTCAATGGAGTGAGTCGGAGAATCTGAAGTGGAAAGCAAAGATTGGCGCTGGTTCGTCCAGTCCCATCGTGTGGGGCGACCGAGTGTTTGTCACGAGTTATTCAGGGAAAGGGCAGGACGTTTCGAGGACTCTGCATTGCCTTGATCGTGCCACAGGTAAATCAGTCTGGGATTTTACGATTGGCAACAGTGGTGCCGAAGATGGGATGCAGGGCTATATCACTGAACATGGCTACGCGAGCAACACACCCGTCACGGATGGTGAATTGATTTATGTCTTCTTTGGAAAGATGGGAGTTTACGCGGTTGACTTTGAAGGCAAGAAAAAATGGGAAGCTTCCATTGGGAAAATGTCAAGCAATCGCCGTTGGGGTTCTGGTTCCAGTCCTGTGCTCTACAAGGACTTGCTGATTGTCAACGCAGCGGATGAAGGGCGATCGCTTGTGGCGTTCGACAAAGCTACAGGAGACATAAAATGGAAGTCCGAGGCCGATGGTTATGAACTGTCCTACAACACGCCAACCGTGGTCGCAGATCACGAGGAACTGGTCATAGCTGTTCCCGGTGAACTTTGGGGCGTGAATCTTAACAACGGGAAATTGAAGTGGTTTGCGCAAACGAATCTGACAGGCAATGTTTCACCCTCGACGATTCTTGATGGGGAGACTGTCTATACGTTTGGCGGCTATCGATCCTCCGGTAGTCACGCTTTTCCGGTTGGCGGCAGTAAAGATGTGACCGACACCGAAAAATGGTTCGGACGCAGTAGTTCCTACGTTGCCACACCCTTGTTGCACGAGGGGCATTTGTACTGGTTTGATGATAAAGGCATGGCGTTCTGTACAAGAGCGTCTGATGGAGAGGTTGTCTATCGAGAACGGATCGACGGGCTTTCCAGAGGCGGTCGACCGGTTTACGCCTCACCAGTGCTGGCCGGGGACCGGATCTATGTGGTCAGTCGGTATGACGGGACGTTTGTGTTGCCTGCCAAGCCAGAATACGAGATCCTCGCTCAAAACAAGTTTGCCGGAGATGACTCCGATGCCAGCGGAACCCCGGCTATCAGTGGCGATGAGTTGTTTCTGCGGACGGGCAAGTTCCTGTACTGCGTTGGTGCACCCTGACCCATCTGCCGCTGTTGGCTCTCTGGGAGATCGAGGTTTACAATTCAGCAGGGTGTTGATTTGTTTACCCAGCGAAGGCCGGGAAATACTTGATCCGATGCTTTACCGTAGTGATGCCCGTTTGCCGCCGTGTGCATGGGCTATACTTCGCTCCCTCGAGCCACTGTACCGATTGCAAAAACGTGGAGAAAATTCGGATGCGTAATTTATCGCTGATGACTGTGGTAGTTGTTCTTTGCGCTGGACTTGATTCTGTACAGGGGCAGGATCGTGACCAGCCTCGCGAAAGGCCGAATGTGAATCGCGATACGGGATTCCAACCGCAAAATGACCGTGAGCGCGCACTCATGAACATGATTCAACAGTTGCGTAGTGAGGTTGCAGACCTGCGTCGTCAAGTGGCGAATCGTGATCGAGACCGTTCGGTGTTATCCGGTGAGAGTGGATCCCGGAATTTTGATCGGCGTGAAGGCGATCGAGGATCCGAGAATCGATCCACGAGTAACCCACTCATGAAGCAGGCAACGCGGATCTTTGCTGCTTATGACAAGAATCGCGATCAACGTGTTTCGTTCGAAGAATGGCTTGCAATGCGAGAAGGTGAGATGACATCGGAACGCAGGTCTCGTGAGCTGGGTGTCTTTTCTCAACAGGCAGGGGATGATCGGCTGATTACGCTGGAGGAATTTTACCGGGCGATGGTGGCAAGAACGCGGGGTGCAGCGCCCCGCGAAGATTCTGCTCGCGATCGGGGTCCTCGCGAAAGTGACACTCGCGATCGGGGTCCTCGCGAAAGTGACACTCGCGACCGGGGTCCTCGCGAAAGTGAATGAGGCTTGTTCAAGTTCCGGACAATGACACTGCTTCAATCAGCCCCAAATGGGGCGGGTGATCGCAACGCACTTTTTTTTGCCAGAATCTAATAAGTGCGGGGTTGGTTCGTTGTAAGTGAATCAACACAGCTAGCCAGTTTGCTGGTCAGCCAGTCTACTTATCAAACGATACTTGATTCCCAAGAGAATAAAAATGTTGAAGATGAATTCCCTGATAGCCATGGTGATTTTGGTCACGTACTGCTTAGTTACGCCAGGCCGTCAATGCTACGGGTTCGAACGAGACTATGTCGAACGAGCTGTGCTGACGGACGAACAGGAGAAAACGGTGTTAGAGCTGGCCAAAAAGCGAGGCATCAAGAAGGTCGGAAAAATCTATACCTATAATATTTATCCCACGGCAGCTCGTGGCATTGGGGTTCGTGGAATCGAGCAAATCAAGGATCAGGATGTTTCTTGCGAAGTGCTCATGGTGACTTATGGAAAGTGGTCACATACTGGCGTGGTTCCTGGCAAGGATGACCTGCAGATTGGTGACTTCTGGGCAGGGAAACCGCGAACAGAGAAGCAAAAAATTCTGAAGATTGGAAAAGATGAATTTCGGGTTGGCCGTTGCGATGGCATGAAGCCAGCCGAATGTGAAGCGATCTTAAAGCTGCTGTTGAACAAGCAATATGTAGGCGCGCCCGGAGTTCGCTCGGAAGATTTTCAGCACATCAATTTCCGCAAACCCAATTGGTTTTCGAAACGGGGGGAGACCTGTCAGGTTTCATTCACTCGCAAAAACAGTGATTCAGAATGGTTTCACCTGACCGTTAAAATCGAAGATGGAAAAGTGGTGATTTCTGAGCTGCTTCAGTTGGCAAGCTGATCGCTCGTTGTGGTTCGGTTTCGAGGTGACTTCGATTTTGCTTGTCGTCCTCGCTGTGACCGCACCGCTGTGACCGCACCGCTGTGACCGCACCGCTGTGACCGCATCGCTGTGACCGCA